>JAFYSC010000060.1 GCA_017546635.1 Bacteroidaceae bacterium
CAAGATACGCGACAAACGCGGCAACCTGTCGGTTGTCGAGTCGGAAAGTTCCGTACCTTTCAAGATAAGACGCACCTATTGGGTATATGATGTTCCCGGAGGCGAAGCACGACAAGGACACGCCTACTACAAGAGCGAAGAGTTCATCGTGGCACTCTCGGGAAGTTTCGACCTCACCGTCGATGACGGACACAGCGCCGTCACCCACCACCTCGACCGTTGCAACAAGGGAGTATACATTCCTGCCGGCACTTGGCGACATATGCAGAACTTTGCAACAAACTCGATTGCGCTGGTTATTACATCCACCGCATATAGCCCGAAGGACTACATACGTGACTACGAAAAATTCATTGAACTCAAAAAACTGGGCGAGATATGAAAGAAACAACTGTTGACGATTGCCGCCTCATAGAGCTTCCGCGTCACCACGGAGCAAAGGGCAACCTCACCGAGGTCGAGAACGGCAAGGTTGCCGGCTTCGACACCGAGCGTGTATTTTTCATATACGACATTCCCGGAGGCGCATCGCGCGGCGGCCACGCACACAAGACGCTGCGCGAGCTCATCATCGCCGCGTCGGGAAGTTTCGATGTCTATGTCAACGACGGCAAGAACGAGCGCACATTTCACATAAACCGTCCCTCGCAAGCAGTGTTGTTAGCCGCCGGCGTGTGGGAAGAGTTACGCAACTTCTCGAGCGGAGCCGTAGCACTGGTGATGGCCGACAGACATTACGAACCCGAGGACTACATACGCAATTTCGAAGAATTCCTCGATTACAAGAAACAGCAATGATAAAATACCTGCCACTCAAAGAGATTACCGCCTCGTACGAGCCGGAGATAACCGACGCACTGACAAGCATAGTGCGACGCGGATGGTTTCTGCTGGGCGAGGAGTGCGCAGCCTTTGAAAAGGAGTACGCCGCATACATAGGCAGCCGCCACTGCATAGGCTGTGGCAACGGATACGACGCCCTGTGGCTGATACTGAGAGGATACATAGCAATGGGCATATTGAAAGAGGGCGACGAAGTACTTGTCCCTGCAAACACATTCATTGCCTCGATGCTTGCCATCACCAATAACAGACTCACTCCCGTATTTGTGGACCCCGACGCCGACACATATGTAGTAAGCGAAAGCGGCTTGCGCAATGCCGCAACACCGCGTTGCAAGGCATATGTAATGGTACACCTTTACGGACGCTGTGCATACAGCGATGCAATAGGCCGATTCTGCAAAGAGCGCGGAATAAAAATAATAGAGGATAACGCACAAGCCCACGGTTGCCTTTACGGCCTGCGACGCACAGGCTCGTTGGGCGACGCCGCCGCACACAGTTTCTACCCGGGAAAGAACCTGGGCGCATTGGGAGATGCCGGCGCCGTCACCACCGACGACAAGGAGCTTGCCGACATAATAGCCAAGCTGCACAACTACGGCAGCAGCATAAAATACTCCCACGAACAAGAGGGTGTGAACAGCCGCATCGACGAGTTTCAAGCTGCTACACTACGAATAAAGCTTAAGAGACTCGACAGCGACAACGAACGCCGCCGCGCCATCGCCCGCAGATACATTTCAGAAATAAAGAACCCGATAGTAAAGACTCCAAGCGTAGAAGAATTCAGCGCCAATGTCTTTCACATATTCCCGTTGATGAGCGAGTGTCGCGACAAAGTACAAAGACACCTCACCACCAACAACATCGAGACACAGATACACTACCCCACACCCGTACACAAACAGGAGTGCTACAAACAGTGGAACACACTTTCGTTCCCCATAGCCGAAAGACTGAGTTCACAGGAACTGAGCCTGCCGCTGCACCCGCTGTTGACAGATGCCGAGGTTGACAAAATAATCAGCACAATAAACAATCTGGAGTAACATCCGGCAGCCACACCCAAGAGTGCAAATAGACAAAAGTCCGATAATTTACGGCTGTTTTGTTGCTTTTTCCACAGAAACGACTTATCTTTGCACCGCTTTTTAACAGAAAGCACAGAGGATTGTCCTATGGTGTAATGGTAGCACAACAGGTTTTGGTTCTGTTTGTCGAGGTTCGAATCCTCGTGGGACAACAACAAAAAAGCACTGCATTTGCAGTGCTTTTTTGTTATATATGTAACATTCAAATGTTGGCAGCAAGAAATTTACGTTTCTCCTCGACAGGAACACCGCATCGGAGAGCATAGTCACGCAGCTGCTCGTCACTTATTTTCCCCACACTGAAATATTTAGCCGCAGGATGGGCAAACATCAACCCGCAGACCGACGCGTGGGGATGCATAGCACCATTCGGTGTAAGAGCAATACCTATTTCACCAAGCGCAAGCAGCTTGTCGATGGTGAATATAACAGTCTGGTCGGGCAAAGACGGATAGCCCACAGCCGGACGTATGCCAATATAGGGTTCGGCATTCAGTTCCTGAGGAGTGAATTGCTCATCGGGCGAATAACCCCACAACTCTTTACAGGTACGCACACGACTATGCAGGAGCGAGGTGGCAGCCTCGGCCAGACGGTCGGCAAGCGTCTGATACATCATACTGATATAAGGGTCGTCGCTCTTTTCAGCAAAATCAGCGGAAACGCTCGTGGCAAACAATCCCACTTTGTCGCCACGTGGCGATACAAAATCACTGAGACACAGATTAGGAGCATCGGGGCGACAATGCTGCTGACGCAACAACGGCAACCGCTCGCCATCGAGATAAATATCATCGTCGACACCACACGCATCGCACAAACGGAATAGTGCACTAACCTGCTCTTTGTGGTTGTCGGCCAACATCGCAACAGCCTCGGCACGAAGCCCGACAGCCTCGGCACCCGATTGCTGAGCAGGCTTTATGCCCCAAGAATGGAAAAAGTAGCTCCAGTCAATATATGGCAGAAGCTGGGAAGGCGTGTATGCGAAACTAAAGATTTTCATCGCTGGAATTTAAGAGCCTTGCCGCGTACCTTGTCATTCACAACGCCGTCGGCATAGACACACTGACCGTTCACCCAGGTGCGGCACACTTTCCAGTCGAAAGTCTCACCCTCAAAGGGACTCCACTTGCAGGGGCTGAGAATATTCTCTTTTGTAACCTCCCAGGGAGAGTTCGGAGCCACAAGCACAAGGTCGGCATAATAGCCTTTTCTTATAAAGCCACGTTTGTCAATCTTGAAATATTGAGCAGGAGCGTGACACATCTTTTCCACCACCTGTTCAATGGTAAACAGTTTCTGGTCAACCATACGAAGCATCACCGGCAGAGAGAACTGAATGGAAGGCATTCCCGAAGTAGCTTTCAGCGCACCACCCTCTTTCTCCTTGGGCAGATGAGGAGCGTGGTCGGTACCTATCATATCTATGCGGCCATTACGCAGTGCATCGCGCAATGCATCCCTATCAGCCTCGCTCTTTATCGCAGGGTTACACTTGATGCGTGCACCGTGTGTAGCATAATCCTTGTCACAGAAAGAGAGGTGGGCAGGTGTTACCTCGGCTGTTATCTTCTTTTTGTCGATAGCCTTGCTTGACAACAGTCCAAGCTCACGGGCTGTGCTTATGTGCAGCACGTGCAACTGCTTGTCGTGCTTTTTCGCAAGCTGCACAGCTTTGCGCAGCGATTTATAGCAAGCTGCCTCGCTACGTATCTGTGGATGATAAGAAACATCAAGGTCCTCGCCATATTTTTTCGCAAACTTCTTGGCGTTGGCGTTTATCACATCAGTCTCCTCGCAATGCACAGCAATGGGCATATTGGCGCGGGCAAAGACAGCATCGAGCCCCTCGCCATCGTCGACCAGCATATTTCCGGTACTGGAACCCATAAACAGCTTGATGCCGCACACCCTGCGGGGGTTGAGCTTTGCAAACAGATGGCTGTTCTTGTTGGTTGCACCAAAGTAGAACGAGAAGTTCACACGGCTGTCTTTACTTGCCCTGTTGAACTTGTCGTGCAGCGCCGTCAGGGTGATTGTTGCCGGAGAGGTGTTGGGCATCTCCATAAAAGAGGTAACACCGCCGGCTGCAGCCGCACGCGACTCGGAGAGGATTGTAGCCTTGTGAGTCAATCCAGGCTCACGAAAATGAACGTGGTCGTCTATAACTCCCGGCAACAGATACATTCCCGTACCATCGATAACCTCCTCGCATTTGCGGTTGGGCAGATTACTGCCGGAGTACACTTCAACTATTCTTGTAGCATTTATAATGACCGAACCAACGAAGCTTTTCCCTTCGTTCACGATGGTCACGTTTGAAATGAGCGTTCGCATTATTCCTTTTGCTATATTGTTTCCTTATATATTCAAAATCAGGGCGCGGCTGTGCGGCTTATGCACAAATCCGTCGCCCTGATACCCTTGTTCTGTTGTTGCGATTACATTCGCAAACATTCTATTCTGTCGGCAAGTAGCTGCTTATCTTTTGTGCTATCTCAACAAACTCCTCGGATGTGAGTTTCAGTTTGGGGTTTGTGAAAAGCATATCGCGTTCGCTCTGCATAGGCACAAGGTGTATGTGGGCGTGGGGCACTTCAAGACCAAGCACGGCCTGCCCCACCTTTATGCAGGGAAACGCTGTCTTTATAGCGCAAGCAACCTTTTTGGCAAACACCTGCATTGCCGCAATCTCTTCGTCGGTGAGGTCGAAAAAGTAGTCAACCTCGCGCTTGGGGATTACCAATGTGTGGCCCTTTGCCAAAGGATTGATGTCGAGGAATGCGTAGAACGCATCGTTCTCGGCCACCTTGTAACTGGGAATTTCACCAGCTACTATTTTGCTGAATATAGTTGCCATTAGATAGAGATATTAATAATCTCAAGATAGATTTTACCCTGAGGAATGGTGATTTCGGCTGTCTCGCCAACCTTTTTACCAAGCAGACCCTTTGCAATGGGTGTGTTGATGGAAATCTTGCTCTCGCGCAAGTTTGCCTCGCTCTCGGGAACAATGCTGTATGTCATTGTCGCACCGGTCTTCACATTGCGAAGTTCAACCTTAGTAAGCACCTGCACGCTATCGGTGTTGAGCTTGCTGGTGTCTATAATCTTGGCGTCTGCTATGATAAGCTTCAGCTCGTTAATCTTCATTTCGAGCAATCCTTGCGCCTCTTTCGCCGCATCGTATTCGGCATTCTCAGAAAGGTCGCCCTTGTCACGTGCCTCAGCTATCTGACGCACAATTTCGGGACGCTTGCCTTCCAACTCTTTTAAATCGGCTAACAATTTTTTGTAGCCCTCTTCGGACATATAACTCATTTCTATATTCTGATATTAAAATTAGTAAAACAATGGATTCCGACAACTGCTTGCCGGAACCCATCCATTTCCTTCTCTGTGGTGCAAATATAATAGGTTTTAATACAATCTGCAACAAAAAGACAAATTATTTTTCTCGCGTTAATACTTTTTGAAAAATATAAACCAAAGATTTATTTATAGTTAAATTGCGCTTAAAAAAGGGTAAAGAACTACTCTTTCAACAACTTCTCTATTTCGGCCGCGAGGTCCTTAATCTGCTCGTCACGCACAACTATTTCATTATTCTTGTTTATAAGGAAGTATGACGGCAGCCTGTCTACCCGATAAAGCAGAATGTTCGGCGATGCAGCGCCGGCAGCATCACGCACGCACACCCACGGCAGATTATCGGCCGAGGTACTCCAGAAATGCACGTTGCCATCGAACGACACCTGATAGATTTCAAGGCCCTGCTTGTTGTATTTTTCATACACCTCGCGCAAAGCCAGCGTGTGCTCGCTTGTACGGACATCGGCATATGTGATAAAATCGAGAAGTACCACCTTGCCCTTCAACGAAGAGAGAGCCACGGAGTCGCCATCGACATTGGGAAGTTTTATATCAAACAGACCTATAGTGGAGAGTGAAGCCTCTTTCGCCTCGATGGTATCCTGCACCACAGGGCGTGTAGACTGCATTCCCTTTGCAGCTATGCCACACAGATTCTTGGCACGCAACGATGTGGGATATCTGTTGTTGAGCGAGGTTGCCACTGCCGAGAAGCACTTGCTGTCGAAGCGGTGGAGATTGGGATTGAACAGGAACATTCCATTGGTTTTCAGGAACAATGCATAGTAGGCACTTGCCTTGTCAGGCGCGGGCAATATGTACTGTTTGAAAATATTCTCCTTAAACTCTTTTGTAATATTGTAGACCATTACACGCGCATCGCCTATTGCCACACCACACTCCTTGACACACTGAGTCACCTGCTGCTCCAGTGCACGGCGCAGCTGCTCAATCTCCTGAATCTTGCGGCTCTCGTCAGAGCCCTCCACTGTATAATTCTCGGAGAAATTATTGCCATCGGCAACAATGGTAATAACCTCGGTACTGTCAACAGCCACGGTCACCCCCCTGCCATTTTTATCCATCAGCAGACGATAGAAGTCGTAGCACTCGGGAGCAGGCTGCTTGAATTCAAAGGCCCCATCGCCTTTCAGAGCCACAGAATCGACTATAGCATTGCCCGCAAGCCCCATATGCATAAGATAAAGGCTTTTGCCTTCGGCGTTGGAAACATTGCCATTAAGAGTAAACTGTGCTTTTTTCCCGCATCCGACAAGCAGCACAGAAATCATTGATAATATAACGATAAAGAACTTATTCATTACGAAAATACTTAATTTTTTAAAATGTGTCGACAAAGATAGTGGAAAGTGTTGAAATTTGTATATCTTTGCGAGATAATATTAGGGAATATAGTAAATTTTATAAAGATGAATGTTGTTACTAAAAATGTGACATTACCCGACGGACGTGTCATCACTTTGGAAACAGGCAAGCTCGCAAAGCAGGCCGATGGTTCAGTGATGTTGCGATTGGGTAACACAATGTTGCTGGCAACGGTGTGTGCTGCAAAAGACGCAGTCCCCGGAACCGATTTTATGCCTTTACAGGTAGAGTATAAAGAGAAATATGCAGCTTTCGGACGCTACCCCGGCGGTTTCACAAAACGCGAGGGTAAAGCTTCGGACTACGAGATATTGACCTGCCGTTTGGTTGACCGTGCACTTCGCCCGCTGTTTCCCGATAACTATCACGCAGAAGTTTATGTAAATATCATACTCTTCTCGGCTGATGGCGTGGATATGCCCGATGCACTCGCAGGACTTGCAGCATCCGCTGCTCTCTCGGTGTCTGACATTCCTTTCAACGGCCCCATTTCTGAAGTACGCGTTGCACGCATCAACGGCGAGTTCGTGGTTAACCCCACATTCGCACAGCTGGAGAACGCCGATATGGACATTATGGTAGCTGCCACCTACGACAACATTATGATGGTCGAGGGTGAGATGAAGGAGGTATCAGAGTCTGACCTGCTCGAGGCTATGAAGGTAGCTCACGAGGCTATCAAGGTTCACTGCAAGGCTCAGATGGAGCTGATGGAAGAGGTTGGCAAGACCGTAAAACGCGAGTACTGCCACGAGGTGAACGACGAAGAGCTCCGCGCAAAGGTACACGAGGCTTGCTATGCAAAAGCATACGAAATCGCTGCAAGCGGAAACCGCGACAAGCACCAGCGTGCCGAGGCTTTCGACGCTATCAAG
This sequence comes from Bacteroidaceae bacterium, assembly GCA_017546635.1. Lineage (GTDB taxonomy): Bacteria > Bacteroidota > Bacteroidia > Bacteroidales > Bacteroidaceae > HGM04593. The sequence goes on from JAFYSC010000060.1 coordinate 7,574, forward strand.
GAGGAGTTCAAGGCTCAGTACACCGAGGAGGAACTCGCTGAGATCGGTTCACTCATCGACCGCTACTACCACGATGTTGAGAAAGAGGCTATGCGCCGTTGCATTCTCGACGAGGGCAAGCGTCTCGACGGTCGTAAGACAACCGAGATACGCCCCATCTGGTGCGAGGTAGGTTATCTTCCCGGCCCTCACGGTTCGGCAGTCTTCACACGTGGTGAAACACAGTCATTGACATCAGTGACACTGGGTACAAAACGCGACGAGAAGATTATCGACGACGTTATGACACAGGGTACCGACCGTTTCTTGCTGCACTACAACTTCCCTCCCTTCTCAACAGGTGAGGCAAGACCTCAGAGAGGTGTAGGCCGTCGCGAGATTGGACACGGAAACCTCGCTTGTCGTGCGCTCAAGAATATGGTTCCGGCAGACTATCCCTACTGCGTCCGCGTAGTATCGGACATTCTGGAGTCTAACGGATCATCATCTATGGCAACCGTATGTGCAGGTACACTTGCATTGATGGATGCGGGTGTAAAAATCAAGAAGCCCGTATCGGGTATCGCAATGGGACTCATCAAGAACGCCGGCGAGGACAAATATGCCGTACTCAGCGACATTCTTGGCGACGAGGACCACTTGGGTGATATGGACTTCAAGGTAACAGGAACAGTGGATGGTATCACCGCAACACAGATGGACATCAAGGTTGACGGTCTTTCATTCGAGATTCTTGAGAAAGCATTGAATCAGGCACGCGAAGGACGTATGCACATCCTTGGCAAGATCACCGAGTGCATTGCAGAGCCCCGCGCAGATATGAAACCCCACGCTCCCCGCATCGAGACAATGAGAATTCCCAAGGAGTTCATCGGCGCAGTTATTGGCCCGGGCGGAAAAATCATCCAGGGTATGCAGGAGGAGACAGGTGCTACAATCTCTATCGAGGAGGTTGACGGCGAGGGTGTTATCGAAATTGCAGCTACAAATGCAGCAAGCATCGAGGCAGCAATCTCTAAAATCCGCGCAATCGTTGCCATCCCCGAGGTTGGAGAGGTTTACGACGGTGTTGTACGCAGCGTGATGCCCTACGGAGCATTCGTTGAGTTTATGGCCGGCAAAGACGGATTGTTGCACATTTCGGAGATTGACTGGAAACGCTTCGAGACAATCGAAGAGACAGGCCTTGCCGAGGGTGACAAGATCAAGGTGAAACTTCTTGACATCGACCCCAAGACAGGCAAGTTCAAACTCTCACGCCGCGTGCTTCTCGAAAAGCCCGAAGGTTATGTAGAGCGCGAGCGTCGTCCCAGACGTCCCCGTCCCGACGCAGAATAATCATTCTGATATACAATAGGAATAGGCCCGACCATTTGGTTGGGCCTATTTTCGTTATAAATATTGAAATAGTATCTGCCACATCTGTGACGAACAGAAAGTTTTGTTAAATTTGCAGATGTTATGCGATTGAACATTCCCGTAGAACTACCGAAAAAGGAGCTTGAAATAACACACACTACCACACAGATGATTTTGGGCTCCTGCTTTGCCGAGAATATCGGCAAAAGACTTGTTATGGGCAAATTCCCCGTAACAGTCAACCCGTTCGGCATATTGTACAACCCTTTGTCCATTGCCGCCGCCCTAAACAGAATCATCAGCGGCGAGAAGTTCACAGAGGATTCACCCGAGCTCGTATTCCACAGCGAGAGGTGGCACAGTATGCTGCACCACGGCGATTTTTCACACAGGGAGAAACACGACACCATAGCAGCGATAAACAGCAGCCTGACAAGCGCTGCAGAGGCCATAGAGAAGCTCGACCTGCTGACACTGACCTTTGGCACCGCGTATGTGTACAGGCTTAAAGAGAGTGATAGTGTGGTGGGCAACTGCCACAAGATTCCTGGCAACGCATTTACACGCTCGCTGCTGACACCGCAAGAGGCGGTGAATGCACTTGCACCCATATTCGCCCAACTGCTGGAGAAAAACCCCGGAATGAAGATTCTGCTCACCGTCAGCCCCATACGGCACATTCGCGACGGAGCGCACGGCAACCAAGTGAGCAAGGCTGTGCTGTTGCTGACAGTTGAGGAGTTGCAACGTGCCTTTCCCGGAAAGGTTTTATATTTCCCGGCATACGAAATTGTTCTCGACGAACTGCGCGACTACCGCTTCTATGACGAGGATATGGTTCACCCCTCATCAGTGGCCATAAACTATATATGGGAGTGTTTCAGGACATCCTACTTCAACGAAACAACCGACAGGCTGGTGACACAACTCGAGGAGATAGCACGAGCGCTGGGACACCGTCCGTTCGACGCAGAATCGCAAGCACACATAGACTTCAAGCATAAATTATTCTCAAAAATAGAGGCTATCAAGGAAAAATATCCTTTCTTTGATTTTACAAACGAATTGAAACAATGTCGTACACAATAGAAGATATAAGCAAAATCATCAAGGCACAGTTGGTGGGCTCGGCTCCCAACGTAACAATACTGCGCCTGCTCACCGACAGCCGTTCACTGAGCTTCCCCGACGAAACGCTCTTTTTCGCCATCGTCACCAAGCACGGCGACGGACACAATTATATCGACGAGCTCTACAAACGTGGAGTGCGCAACTTTGTTGTAAACGACAGTTTCGACTGCACAAGATACTCTGACGCCAATTTCCTTGTAGTAAAGGAGACAATGGAGTCGTTGCAGTTGCTTGCCGCCCACCATCGTGGGCGCTTCGACATTCCCGTTGTGGGAATCACCGGCAGCGACGGAAAAACCATCGTCAAGGAGTGGCTCTACCAGATAACGGCAGAGAATTTTGTGGCCACACGTTCGCCACGCAGCTACAACTCACAGATAGGAGTACCTCTGTCGGTGTGGATGTTGGGCGAGAGCAGCACCCTGGGCATATTCGAGGCGGGAATATCATATCCCGACGAAATGGAGAGGCTGCAGAAAATGATACGTCCGACAATAGGTGTGATAACCAACATCAGCGAGGCGCATCAGGAGAATTTCGATAATATGCAGGTGAAATGCGACGAGAAGTTATCGCTGTTCAGGGATTGTGACATCGTCATATACAATGGCGACAACCCGATGCTGACAGAGTGTGTGAGCCGCACACTCGTGGGCGCACGCGAAATTGCCTGGTCGTGCAAGGACGAGGAGCGCCCGCTATACATAAGCTCCATCACCAAGGAAGCCGAAGGGACTACCATCGTTTATAGATACCTCACTTTCGAAAACAGCTATCGCATACCCTTCGTTGACGACGCATCGATAGAAGACTCGATAAACTGCCTTGCTGTGGCACTATATCTGATGATTCCGGCAGAGACCATAGCAGAAAGAATGGCGGCATTGGAGCCCGTGGCTATGCGTCTCGAGGTAAAAGAGGGAATTAACGATTGTGTGCTGATAAACGATAATTCGAACGCCGACACAGCGTCACTGGACATTGCTCTCGACTTTATGGAACGTCGATGCAGCACAATGACACAGAAAAAGAACACGCTGATACTCTCGGACCTGAAAGAGACAGGACAGAGCATACGCTCGCTCTATCGCACAGTGGCACGATACATCGAGAAACGCAATATAAACAAGCTTATCGGCATTGGAAAAGATATTAAATCAGAGGCTGCTACATTCGCAAAACTACAATTGGAGAGCAGCTTCTTCGGAAATGTCGACGAATTCCTGGCATCGGAGTGTTTCGCCGGACTGCGCAACGAGGTAATATTGATAAAAGGCTCGCCCGCATTCCGTTTCGAGGAGATATCCGAGGCTCTGGAGAAAAAGATACACCAGACAATATTGGAAATAAACCTGAGCGCACTCAGGGAGAACCTGAACCACTACCGCAACCTGCTGTCCCCCGCGACCAAGATAATTTGTATGGTGAAGGCATCGGCATACGGTGCAGGAGCGCTGGAGGTGGCACGCACCCTGCAGGACAGCCACGTAAACTATCTTGCCGTGGCAGTGGTGGACGAGGGTGTGGAACTGCGAAAAGCAGGGCTTACAACCGGAATAATAATTATGAACCCCGAGCCCTGCTCATTCCGCTCACTCTTTGCCAACAAGCTGGAGCCCGAGGTATACAATTTCTCAATGCTGCGTGCGCTTATACAGGCTGCCACACGCGAGGGAATTACAGACTACCCGGTACACATAAAGATAGACACAGGAATGAACCGTCTGGGCTTTTTACCCGAAGAGATTCCCACACTGGTCGAGGAGTTGAAAAAGCAATGCGCACTGACACCACGCTCCATTTTCTCACACTTTGCAGGCAGCGACAGCGACGAGCTGGACTATTTCACCCAAGAGCAGTCCAAACGCTTTACAGCAGCCGCTGAGAGACTCCAGGAGGCATTCCCGCACCACATACTGCGCCATATATGCAACAGCGCGGCAATAGAACGATTCCCACAAGAACATCGCGATATGGTGCGTCTGGGCATAGGCCTCTACGGCATCTCGCCCATCAGCAACAACAGCAACCTGCAACCCGTAGCAACCCTCAAGACAATAATACTGCACCTGCATGAAGTACCGGCAGAGGAGAGCGTAGGATACAGCCGACGAGGCACACTGACACGCCCGTCACGCATAGCAGCGCTACCCATAGGATACGCCGACGGACTCAACCGCCGATTGGGCAACCGTCGCGGATATTGCCTTGTAAACGGCAAGGCAGCCCCATACGTGGGAAATATATGTATGGACGTATGTATGATAGATGTCACCGACATTGAATGCAAAGAGGGTGACACCGTTGAGATATTCGGTAGCAACCTATCTGTATATACCGTAGCAGAGTGGCTTGAGACCATTCCTTACGAGGTGTTGACATCTGTATCGGAACGCATCAAGCGAGTCTACTATTGCGATTAAGAGAGCCTCAGAACAAAGAATATACAGAAAGCATACATCAAGAAATAATCTCCTTATCCAGCGGCAAAATGCGGATAAGGAGATTTTATATATAGTATACCGACCTAGGTGTACCATTCAATGATATTCCAAAAATAAATTCTTGCGCCAGTTATATATACAAAAAAAAGAGTTCTCTCAGCTCGATAAGAACTGAGAGAACTCACTTGAAAAAAAGTGGCGACGACCTACTCTCCCACAACTAAATGCAGTACCATCGGCGCGGTTGGGCTTAACTTCTCTGTTCGGGATGGGAAGAGGTGG
>JAFYSC010000061.1 GCA_017546635.1 Bacteroidaceae bacterium
ATCGCGTTCGCGCATGGTGAGCTTGGTAATCTCTGTCTTTTGTAACAACGGAACCTCTTCGGATAGTCGTTTGAGTATATCCTTTATATATTGGTTGAGGATGACATCTGAAATCTCTGGGATATTAAAGTCGTAACGCTCGGCAATACGCAAAAGGTTATCGTTCATAATGGGAACAACAACCGGAGTGCTGGTCTTCTTTTGTATCAGGCGGACAACCTTGTTTCCTCTTGCTGTGGTGGTAAAGTTATTGGCAGTAAGAGCTGAATAGCCGCTGTATCTTTGGCAGGTATAGCAACCCACAAGGAACACATCGCGTACTTGTGCATCCAATCCCTCTAATGGCATTTCGTACAAAGCTTGAAGTTCCGCATCGTTCAAATAGATTTCCTTTGCTTTATCACATTCGCGCACACGGATTTTCGAGAAACACTTTTCGGCAATGGAATTGTTGTGAAATCTGGCTTTATGGGCATAGCCAACCATTGCACGGAAACATACAAGGTATTTATTAATACTCTTGGGCATATAGCATTCTTTCTCCATCATAAAGAGAAACTTATCCACCGATCGCTGGTCGATGCTTTCCCAAGTGAATGGGTGCTTTTTGTAGAAGCGTTCAAGAATAAGTCTGAAAGGCTCCCATACTTTACAAGTGTTGGTACTATAGGTATTGCCATTATGCGGCAACCATCTTCAAGCATACACATATATTTCAGCAATGCCGAACAATTATGTTTCTTACACATAAAATAAGCCCCAAAAGTTGGAAAAAACTTTTGGGGCTTATTTTATTATGCTTGGTTCTACCTATTTATTTTACAATAAGTTTCTTTCCGTTGACAATGTAGATGCCGGCTTTGTTGATGGCATCCACGCGGCGGCCAGTGAGGTCGTAGATAGCCTGGCTGCCACTCTCTGTTGCAATATCCTTCACCGATGTCTCACCTGTAACGGTCCAGGTATATGTGCCGCTCAAGCGCTCGCCCTTACCGTGCCATCTTCTGTTGGAATAGCCCCACTCGTCGGTGTAGTCCTCGGCTGCGAAGTCTACCACAACCTGCGACAAATCCAGAGTATAGTCGCCCTCAGCCGTGATGGGGGTAGAGGTAAACTCATAGCCTGTCCAGGTGGCATTCACAAGATACTCGAGCTCCTTGCTTGAGTTTGACGAAGAGTTATAGGTAAGGGTATACTTCTTGTCACCGCAGGTCAATGTAATCTCGCGGGAAATCTGCTGCCAGTCTTCGTCCATTGAAAGTGCCACATCCTGGTTGAACTGTATCACCACCTTCTCGAATGAGCCAATGTTGCCAGCCTCGGGGGTAACGGCTACAATCTCAAGAGGAGTGATTGTGAATGTGTAGAGCACCACGTTGATCTGACGCTCTTCGTTTGCAGTTCCGTCCATTGTGAACATTCCGTCGGGGATAACGAATGTATAGTCGCCCTCCTCGGTAAACTTCTGGTCGAATGTTACGGTAATCTTGTTGTTGGCGAGCTTTGCACTACCGGTCGACTCACCGCCACCGGGCAGATAAACAACCACATCGGGTGCACCATCGATGAGCTTAACCTCTTTCACATTGTTGAATGTAATCTCAAGGTCGCCTATCTCCTTTACTCTGTCACCATCCTGGAGGTTTGTTGCGAACGAAGGACGGTTGTCCGACACCTTGAACATTATGCTGGTATACTCGTTCTTTGTGCCGTCCTCACTGGTGAAGATGTTGTTGTAAATGTCGAGGTAGTATGTACCGATGAGAGTGATGGGCTCCTCGAGGTAGAGTGTAACTGTCTTGTTATCGTTGCTCAGGGTAACTTCGTTGCTGATAGCCGAGAAAGGTGTCCAATAGAGGTCTACAATCATAAGGCCACTGTTGGGCATCTCTACCTTTATGATGGGCTTGTTGAATGTTATCTGGATATTCTCAATCTTGTCTGTGCCATTCTCGTTGGGAGTGTACTCTACAATCTCAAGGGGTGTACCGATGGTGAATGTGAATGTATCGCCAGCATATTCTTCGCCGTCGGTACTTGTGATGACACCTGCAGGGATTGTGTAGCTGTATGTTCCAACCTCGGAGATGTATTTCACCACTTCATCCTCCTCTTTGCCGTCTTTCTTTGCAGCAGCATTGTCGGCCGACACTTTCTCAATGTAGAAGATTGCATAGGCATCTAAAGCCATCGCATCGTAAATCCTGTACTCGATATCCGAATTCTGTTCTTTGATTACGATGTTCTCTTGGGGGAGTGCTATGGCTACATTCTTTGAGAACTCCAACTGGATGTAGTCTACACGCGAAACAGGAGTCTTGCTGTCTGGCTTTACAGATACAAGGTAGAAGTCACCCGTATTGTCCTGCGCAATTGCTGTTCCCAACAACAGGAACATTGACATTAATAGAAGTGTAATTTTTTTCATAAAATAGTGTTTAGGTTAATAATTATATTCTACTGTTCAAGGATTTTTAATTATGTTTCATCGAGACCGTTTATGGAGCCTTGCAAATTTAATCGAAATAATAATCGACATATACTAATTAATGAAAATTTGTCACAATTTTATTTAATTTTATGAAAATAGGACACAAATCATTTGAACTTAATATTAAAAAGTTGTTAAAATGTCATATTCGGCAATGCTCGATGTGCAAATCGCAAGCAGAGAAACAGACAAACAAGCACACAAAAAAAGACTGCATCCACAGCGGATGCAGTCTTTTTTTGTGCCTCTTGCGCAAATGATTATCGACGCAAGCCCAACTTAGCAACGATAGCACGGTAACGGTTGATATCGCGGTCCTTAAGATAGTTAAGGAGAGCACGACGCTTACCTACCAATGTTGTCAAAGCTCTTTGTGTGCTATAATCTTTACGGTTAGCCTTGAGGTGCTCCGTCAAGTGTGCAATACGGTATGAGAACAAAGCGATCTGGCTCTCTGCTGAACCAGTATCGGTGTTAGACGTTCCGTATGTGCCAAAGATCTCTTTCTTTTTCTCTGAATCCAAATACATAATTTGAAGTTTTAAGGGGTTAAAAAATATCTTTTGGCCGACAAATGAATGCGCTAAAAACGCACTATGTTGCCAACGCGGGTGCAAAGATAAGGCAAATTTCCGGAACAGGCAATTTATTTGGCTATTTTTTTGGATTCAAGGTATTAGAACAAAAAAAAACAGCAAAGGACTTTGAGCTATCGCTCGAAGATACTATCGCTCGCTGTAAAATATTCAAGTAAACTTGATATTATTTTGCTCGCTTATTCGTATCTTTGCCGTCGCAAGCGACGGCGCAACACAACAGCGCCATTCGAGCAGCAACAATTAGTCAGACAACAAAAGATAAACATATGCAGAATATTCGTAACATCGCCATTATCGCCCACGTAGACCACGGAAAGACAACACTTGTAGACAAAATGATGCTTGCAGGCAATCTGCTCAAAGAGCAGGACAACGACGCACTCACACTCGACAACAACGACCTTGAGCGCGAGCGCGGAATAACCATATTGTCCAAGAACGTATCAATACAGTACAAAGGAGCAAAAATCAACATCATTGACACTCCGGGACACAGCGACTTTGGAGGCGAGGTAGAGCGCGTGCTCAATATGGCCGATGGTTGTCTGCTTCTCGTCGATGCCTTCGAAGGCCCTATGCCGCAGACACGCTTCGTACTGCAAAAGGCTCTGCAGATAGGACTAAAGCCCATCGTTGTGGTAAACAAGGTGGACAAGCCCAACTGCCGCCCCGACGAAGTACACGAAATGGTATTCGACCTTATGTTCGCCCTCGACGCGAACGAGGAACAGCTTGACTTCCCCGTAATCTTCGGCTCTGCAAAGAACAACTGGATGAGCACCGACTGGCGCAACCAGACCGAGGACCTCACACCGCTGCTCGACGCCATACTGGAGCACATCCCTGCACCCGAGAAACGCGAGGGAACTCCGCAGATGCTCATCACCTCGCTCGACTACTCGCCCTACACGGGACGTATAGCCATAGGCCGTGTACACCGCGGCACACTCACCGAGGGAGGCAACTTCACTCTCTGCAGCCGCAACGGAAGCACCACCAAGGTAAAGATAAAGGAGCTTCATACATTCGAGGGATTGGGACGCAAGCGCACCGACGCTGTAAGTTCGGGCGACATCTGCGCCATCGTCGGACTGGAGAAATTCGAGATTGGCGACACTATATGCGATTTTGAGAATCCCGAGCCGCTGCCCACAATTGCCATCGATGAGCCCACGATGAGTATGCTCTTCACCATCAACGACTCGCCTTTCTTTGGCAAGGAGGGTAAGTTCGTTACATCGCGCCACATCCAGGAGCGTCTCGACAAGGAACTCGACAAGAACCTCGCCCTGCGAGTACACAAGTCGCCCGAGGAGGATGCCTGGACAGTATATGGCCGCGGAGTACTCCACCTCTCGGTGCTCATAGAGACAATGCGCCGCGAAGGATACGAACTTCAGGTGGGACAGCCTCAGGTTATCTACAAGGAGATAGACGGCGTACGCCACGAACCCATCGAGGAACTCACAATAAACGTTCCCACCGACTATTCGAGCAAGATAATAGATATGGTAACACGCCGTAAGGGCGAGATGCTCTCAATGGAGGCACAGGGCGACCGGGTGAACATAGAATTCAACATCCCCTCGCGAGGCATCATCGGTTTGCGCACCAACGTACTTACCGCATCGGCAGGTGAGGCCATTATGGCACACCGTTTCAAGGAATACCAGTCCTACAAGGGCGAGATTGAGCGCCGCACAAACGGCTCAATGGTCGCTATGGAGAGCGGAACAGCATTTGCATATGCCATAGATAAGCTGCAGGACCGCGGACGCTTCTTCATAAGCCCGCAGGAGGATGTATATGCCGGACAGGTTGTCGGTGAGCACATACACGAGAACGACCTTGTGATAAACGTGACAAAGAGCAAGAAACTCACCAATATGCGAGCAAGCGGAAGCGATGACAAGGCACGCATTGTACCTCCCGTAATATTCTCGCTCGAAGAGGCACTCGAATACATCAAGGAGGACGAGTACATAGAGGTTACTCCCAAGTCAATGCGTATGCGCAAGATAATCCTCGACGAGATTGAGCGCAAGCGTGCAAACAAGCAGCAGTAACCCCCTACAAAGAATAAAGCAATGAAACATATAGCCACATTATGTACAATCACACTGCTGCTTGCCGCTTGCGGGAAGCAGCAGCCACAGTTCACCCTCCAAGGCAACACCGGGTCGGGCGAGGATACTTTGTACATATACGGAGTAGACGACCGCTACCAGAAGATAGACACTGTAGTGACAGGGGACGACGGAGAGTTCCTCTATACACTGCCCACCGATACGGTTCTGCCCCTCACACTCATTATGGGCGACACACTGCTGCCCGTCTACGCAGAACCCGGCACCGAGGCAACGCTTGCCGTCAGCAACAGCCGCTGGCACATAGAGGGCGGTGCAGTACAGGCATTGCACGACAGCATAGTGTCAAAGCTCGACAGTATCGGCGAGCTGTCAAAACAATATATGGTTATAGACAGTTTCATAAAGCACCACCCCTACAGCGATGTAAACATCTACATATTGTGGCGCTATTTCGTGGAGAGCGACGAAGCACGCGGCTCCATAGCGAAGCACCGCATAGGAATGATGGGCGGCACACTGCAGGACAACAGCTATGTCAGTTCCATAAAAAAGATTGTAAGTGCCAAGCAGCAGAACATACAGCACCGTTCAGCACCCGACTTCAACCTGAAAGCCCTCGACGGCAGCACATTGCAACGTGCCGACTACAAGGAGAAATATCTGCTTATGACATTCTGGGCATCGTGGGACAGTGCATCTACAAAGCATATGCATAAGCTAAAGGAACTTGAGGATATGGCAAGTACATCGGGCTTCGATATGATAAACATATCGCTCGACTACGACACCGCAGCGTGGAAGCAGGCCATAAAGAGCGACAGTTTGCCTGGCAGCCACGTATGCGACGGAAGAATGTGGGAGAGCAGCATTGCAAAGGAATTCACAATAAACAGGTTGCCGTTCAGCATACTGATAAACCCCTATATGCGTATAGAGCAGTTCAATGTCACACCCGAGTGGATTATAGCCAATGTCGATTCACTCACCGGAAGTTACCAAAACAAGCTCAACAAGAAGAGTGCGGGCCAAAAAGGCAAGAAGGTAAAAAGCAGCAAGCAGATAAAGCCAAAGGAAGAGCCCAAGAAGGAACACGACAAAAGACTGACACTGCCCCGTCCGCGCCCGGGAATGAAGAGCAACGACAAGAATCAGCAGGTACAGGAGACACCAAAATAAAAGTCACAAAAGAAAGCATTCCATTTACAAATAAACAGAGTCAATATGCTAACAAAGGTATATGCCGCTGCCATACAAGGCATAAGCGCAATCCCTGTAACGATAGAGGTCAACGCCTTGCGAGGAATACAGTTCTACCTTGTAGGATTGCCCGACAGCGCAGTGAAAGAGAGCTACCACCGCATACAGTCGGCCTTTCAGCATAATGGCCTCAAGTTTCCGAGCAAGAAGATAATTGTCAATATGGCGCCTGCCGACATCAAGAAAGAGGGCTCTGCGTATGACCTTCCCATAGCAATAGGCATATTGGCAGCCGACGGCATTGTAAAAAGCGACAATCTCGACAAGCACCTCATTATGGGCGAGCTCGGACTCGACGGCGGGCTTATGCCTGTAAAAGGAATACTCCCCATTGCAATAAAGGCAAAGGAACTGGGATACAGCGGTATTATTGTACCCACCCCCAATGCGGCTGAGGCTGCAGTGGTAGAGGGCATCGACGTATATGCCGCCGACAACATACTGCAGGTAATATCGTTCCTGAACGACGAGGCAGAGCTGCCGCCGCACAGGGCCGACATTGAAAAGGAATTCTACTCGCAACAGAGCTCGTTCCCCTTCGACTTCAGCGAGGTGCGCGGACAGGAGAGCGTGAAACGCGCCTTTGAGGTAGCAGCCGCAGGCGGACACAACCTGCTTATGGTAGGCCCTCCCGGCAGCGGAAAATCGATGATGGCAAAGCGTCTGCCCGGCATTCTGCCCCCGCTCACATTACAGGAGAGCCTTGAGACAACAAAGATACACTCGGTGAGCGGACACCTGCCCGACGGCACGGCACTCATTACCCAAAGACCCTTCCGCAGCCCCCACCACACAATATCGCCCGTAGCCCTGTGCGGAGGTGGCAGCAACCCCCGTCCCGGCGAAATATCGCTGGCACACAACGGAGTGCTCTTCCTCGACGAGCTTCCCGAATTCTCGCGCGACGTACTCGAGGTGATGCGGCAGCCGCTTGAGGACCGCAAGATAAGCGTGGCACGCGCCAACTACAAGGTGGAATACCCCGCAGGAGTGATGTTTGTGGCATCGATGAATCCTTGTCCCTGTGGTTATTACAAACACCCCAAAAAGACCTGTGTGTGCAACCCGGGACAGGTACAGCGCTACCTCAATAAGATAAGCGGCCCGCTGCTCGACCGCATCGACCTGCAGATTGAGATTATACCCGTACCGTTCGAGAAAATATCAGACACACGCGAGGGAGAGTCGAGCGCAGCCATTCGTGCAAGGGTAATTGCCGCACGCAAGATACAGGAGGAACGCTACAAGGACGAAGAGGGCATACACTGCAACGCGCAGATGCCGCCCAAACTCATCAAGAAATTCGCAGCTATAGACGGGCAGAGCCTCGCGATGCTGAAAACCGCGATGGAGAGGTTCAACCTCTCGGCACGCGCCTACGACCGCATATTGAAGGTAGCCCGCACCATTGCCGACCTTGAAGCAAGCGAGAAGATTGAGAGCCACCATATAGCCGAAGCAATAGGCTACCGCAACCTCGACAGGGAAAGCTGGGGAACGTAGTGACACAGCTTAGATAACATCAACAGCAACAGGTCACGCGAAGCACAGACGAAGCTTGTGCCGCGCGGGTTGCGACAAGTTGATGTTGTCAAATTTGGGGAACAAAAGAAAGTCCCACAAACAAGATATAAAAACAGGAAATGAGCAACAAAGAGCACTGCACACACTGCACAATAATTGCATCGGCAACACATCTGCTTGTCGACTGCCTGTGCGTATGCTCGCTCTATATACTCGCAGCAACAAGAAACCACAGCGACATTATATCGGCCATACTCCTTTATAATATAATTGCATTCGGCACACAACCCTTTACAGGAATAATAGCCGACAAGGTTGCCAAAAAAAAGCACCTACTCTATATTTCCGTGGTACTTTTGTCAATAGCAGTCATAATAACCGACTTTTACCCACAACACGCAGCAGCACCGCTAACGGCCGCTATTCCGCTGGGCGCAGGCAACTCCCTTTTCCACGTGTGGGGCGGCAAGCAAACGGCCGAAAAGAGCAACAACGACATCTTATCATTAGGAATATTCGTCGCTACAGGAGCAACAGGACTCGCTATTGGCTATCTGTTCCACTCGCGCCAACTGCTATACGCAACAATAATACTCATCACTCTACTCTCCACCACATACACTGCAATAGAGGCAAAAAGGGGTCACATACAAGAAAAACAAGAGTCGGACGAGAATAAAGAAGCTGCATATAAGCCGTTATTAATCCTTGCTGCAATGCTTATATTATCGGCAATAGTAGCAGGACGCTCATTCATAAGCGAGGAGTTCTCATCGGCAATGACAAAAGGGAACGACATAATACTGCTCATAGGCATAATATCCACAGCAGGAAAAATGGCAGGAGGCGCAATAGCAAGATACATAGGACTAAAGAGCACAATAGCCCTGCTGCTCATTGCAACAGCAGCGTGTTATCTTTTGCGCCACACAAGCACCCCCACAGCCTTCACAGGAATATTCATAATAAATTGCACAATGCCCATAACGCTATACCTTGCAAACAAAGTGATGAAAGGAAGAGAGGGGTTGGCCTTTGGAATACTTGCCGCAGCACTTATACCCGGATATATAATAGCCGCACTATAACAAGATGAATATCGTGTTACTTTTATCGGCACTGTTGCTAACAATAGCCATTGAATGGATTGTGTTGCGAGTGATGGGCGAGAAGAGCAGAAAGATACTGCTATACTCAATGCTCATAAATGCAGCGACCAATCTTCCGCTGAATATATTTGCGGCACAGGCAGCATTAAGCACACAACTGATGGCCGAGGCCATTATAATAGCCATAGAAGCTGCGCTGTATTACACTGCAATAAAAGAGATAAGGAAATCGCTTGTGTACAGCACGCTTTGCAATGTAACAAGCTTCCTTACGGGAGTACTTATAGAACTGACAATATTACTAACCTTATAAAACCTACAGATTATGAACTTTTTGGACGTTATTATGCCTCCAGAATGGAGAAAACCCGAAGTTGCAGAAAATATAGCCGAGACCTCGAGCAACGCAACAGGAACAACCATATTGTATATTGTAATTGTTGCAGCGGCACTGCTGCTCAGCCTGTTCATTGCACGCAAATACCGTAAGGCAAACCGCTGATTGGTAGGCACGTACAGCGTAAAATGGAATTATAAGTAAAAAAACATAGAACAATGAAAAGAACGAACTACTTGTCAACCTTGACATTGGCGGCGGTGCTCGCTTTCCTTACAATGGGCAAGGCTACAGCGCAGAGCGTAAAGATATCGCCTCTGCCGCAAGAAATCAACTGGAGCACAGAAAAGGCATTCGACAACAATGCATCGTATACTCTTGTGGGCGAGGACGATGCCGAAAGCGATGCTGTGCAGCTGTTGAAAAAGCATTTTTCAACAGAGAACGGTACAGTGCAATTGATTATAGGCGAACGCGGTGATGCCTCGGTTGCAGACTATGAAAGCCTTATCCCGCAAAAGAACGAGGGATACTATCTGTGTGTAGAGAGCGACAAGGTTGTCATTGCAGGAAACGACGGTTCGGGAACCTACTACGGTGTTCAGAGCTATTTGCAGATAGCTTCGCAGCCTCAGGTGATGCAGGTTACCGTAAGCGACTACCCCTCGGTGGTGCAGCGTGGCCTTGTAGAAGGTTATTACGGAAACCCCTACAGCGAGGCAAACAGAAAAGGATTGTTCGAGTTCTTTGGCCGACAGAAGATGAACGTCTACATATACGGTCCCAAGGACGATGCCTACCACAAGGACCGCTGGCGCGAGGAGTACCCCGCTAACCTTGCAGCCAAGATTACAGAGTATGTGAATGCTGCTAAGGCAAATAAAGTGGAGTTCGTGTGGGCTATACACCCCGGCAACGACATACAGTGGAACGACACCGACCGCCGCAACATTGTCAACAAGCTCAAGGCAATGTGCAAGCTGGGCGTGAGGACATTCGCCGTATTCTGGGACGACCTCTGGAACGACGACGGTACACACGGCGACGAGCAGGCCGAGCTTATGAACTACATTGCACAGGAGCTCAAGGCCGCTTATCCCGACGTGAAGCCTATGATAATATGCCCCACACAGTATAACCGCGGCTGGGCAAACAGCATATACCTGCCTGCGCTGGGCGACATAATGAACAGCGACATAAACATTATGTGGACAGGAAACAGCGTTGTGGATATGATAAACTACAGCGATATGACCTGGATAAACAACCAGATTAAGCGCAAGGCGTATATATGGCTCAACTACCCTGTGAGCGACTACTGCATCAACCACCTTTTGATGGGTCCCACCTGGGGCAACGACACTAACATTGCCGATATGCTGTCGGGCTTTGTCTCCAACCCTATGGAGTATGCCGAGGCATCCAAGGTATCGCTTTTCAGCATTGCCGACTACACCTGGAATATGGAGGCATACGACCCCGATGCATCGTGGGAAGAGGCTATAAAATATTTAATGCCCGAGAACAGCGAGGCCTTCCGTTTCTTCTGTCAGAACAACGTCGACCTTGGAGTGAACACCCACGGACTGCGCCGTACCGACGAGTCGCCCGAGTTTGTAACTGCAAAGGAGACATACGCGACTATGCTTGCAGCAGGCAACCGCGAAGGCGCATACGCCGCTGTTGGCGAGCAGTTCGAGAAACTCGTCAATAGCGCCGACATTATGCTCGGCAGCAGCGAGGCACGCGAGCTCGTAGAGGAAATTACCCCTTGGATTATGGTAATGAAGCTGTTGGGCCAGAGAGGTGCAAGCATTATGGCAATGAACAATGCACTGAAAGAGGAAAACCCCGAGAATTTTGTGAACAGCTATCTCAAATACCAGGAACAGACCGAGGAGCAGAATGCAATCCGTTCACGTGACTTCAGCGGTTCACTCAAGGTTGCGTCGCCTGTAGTGGGCACCGTACACATCGAGCCCTTCATCAAGGAGAGAATGAGCGAGCTTGTAGCAGAGTACAAAGAGAGCTACGACTACCGACTCGACGTATTCCCCGCACAGGTGCTCGAGAACGGCACATACTACATTATGCACAACGGCAAGTACCTCACTAACAAGAATCCCAATGTCGATGGCAGCGTGCCCCAGTTCGTAAGCGGCAAGGACACCATACGTCCTCAGCGTCAGGAGTGGAAGATTACCCTTGATGCAAGCACAGGACGCTACAAGATTATCAACCTCGAGGACAACCGCTACCTCAACGAGAAGGGTGAGTTCACAGCAAACAACAACACAAACCCCTACGAGGCAGCTTGGCACACTTACAGCATCACACTGCTTGCAAGCGGCAAATACGCCATTCAGAATGGCGGTAGCGCTGGCGACAAGTTCTGGATTGAGAGCGTAACCCGAATAAAGAAGGGAGAGTCGAGTGAAGCACTGCCCGACAAGTATATATTCGACATTGTTCCTCTCGGTGGCGAAACACAAAAGGCATCGGTAGAGAATGGAGAGACATACTACATTATGGACGGCAGCAAGTATCTTACGAACAACAACGTAAACGGCAGCGGAGGTACACCCACATTCAAGCAGAGCAGCGCACCCACCACTGCACAGGAGTGGAAGATAAGCACCGATGCAAGCGGCAAGAACTGCTACAAGATTACAAGCAAGGCCGACGGCCGCTATCTGAACGAATATGGAGTATTCGGTACCAACCAATACTACAGCGACTGGAACACATACCTCATCACAAGAATGGGCGACACATACTCGCTCCAATGGACACAATCGGCAGCAAAGAACGGCGCACAGTATATCGTAGTATCGGGCGACAGGCTCGAGGCAAAGAATATCTCCCAGAAAGAGAGCTATACTGTGAGCATCATAAGGAAGGGCGATGCCACAAATATCGATGCAACAAACGACGAAAAGGCACAGGTGCGCTACGACGCTTCGTCGGGCAGCATAATATGCACAAATGTTGCCGACGGCAGCCACATTACCGCTGCCAACCTGTCGGGCAGCACGGTAGGCAATACCACTGCTTACGGCAACTGCGCCGCACTGCCAGTGAGCGGACAACCCTCGGGTATATACATAATAACCATAAAGAACAACAAAGAAACAAAGAGCTACAAGATACTCAAGCAATGACAGGCATTGCCACTGAAGATTTTTTTGTACCTTTGCAGACATTAATCCAATAAACAAAAAAAACAATGACAAGAGAACTGTTTACAAAAGAAGCATACAAGATTGCCGACATTACACTTGCCGACTTTGGCAGAAAAGAGATTGAGATGGCACAGCACGAGATGCCCGGCCTTATGGCACTCCGCAAGAAGTACGGAGAGCAGAAGCCCCTTAAGGGCGCACGCATAATGGGTTCGCTGCATATGACCATACAGACAGCGGTGCTCATTGAGACACTCGTTGAGCTCGGAGCAGAAATCCGCTGGGTATCGTGCAACATCTACTCAACACAAGACCACGCTGCCGCGGCCATCGCACAGGCGGGCATTCCTGTTTATGCGTGGAAGGGCGAGAACCTTGCCGACTACTGGTGGTGCACACTCCAGGCACTCACATTCGAGGGCGGCGCAGGCCCCGACACCATTGTCGACGATGGCGGCGACGCTACACTTATGATACACCTGGGCTATGCAGCAGAGAGCAACCCCGAGGTACTCAACTACAAGGAGAGCGACCCCGAGGACGAGCGTGAGCTCAAGAAACTCCTGCAGAGGGTATTGGAGGCCGACCCCCAGCACTGGCACAAGGTTGCAGCACGCATCAAGGGCGTATCGGAAGAGACAACAACCGGCGTACACCGCCTCTACCAGATGATGGAGAACAACGAGCTCCTCTTCCCCGCGTTCAACGTCAACGACTCGGTGACAAAGAGCAAGTTCGACAACCTCTACGGTTGCCGCGAGTCACTTGCCGACGGCATAAAGCGTGCTACAGACGTGATGATAGCAGGTAAGGTTGCCGTTGTTTGCGGATACGGCGACGTGGGCAAGGGTTGCGCCCACAGTATGCGTTCATACGGTGCACGCGTAGTAGTGACCGAGATTGACCCCATCTGCGCGCTGCAGGCTGCAATGGAGGGCTTTGAGGTTGTAACAATGGACGAGGCCTGCAAGTACGGCAACATCTTCGTTACCTGTACAGGCAACATCGACATTGTACGCATCGACCATATGGAGCAGATGCCCGACCAGGCTATCGTATGCAACATCGGACACTTCGACAACGAGATACAGGTTGAGGCGCTCAAGAACTACAAGGGCATCAACTGCCTGAACATCAAGCCCCAGGTAGACCGTTACTTCTTCCCCGACGGCCACAGCATAATCCTGCTCGCCGACGGCCGTCTGGTGAACCTCGGTTGTGCAACAGGTCACCCCTCATTTGTGATGAGCAACTCATTCACCAACCAGACACTCGCACAGATTGAGCTCTTTACAAAGGAATATGCTACAGGAGTATACTGCCTGCCCAAGCATCTCGACGAGGAGGTTGCACGCCTGCACCTCGAGCGTCTCAACGTGAAGCTCACCACCCTCACCGAGAAGCAGGCTGCATACATAGGTGTAGACGTAGCAGGTCCTTACAAATCGGATATTTATCGCTACTAAAGAATGGCAGAAGCACAGACAATATGCGTGTACTGCGCATCAAGCAACCGCGTCGATGCAGTGTACAGCGACACAGCCAAGCAACTGGGTGCACTCCTCGCAAGCGAGGGGTTGCGCCTGGTTACAGGCGGTGGCGCCATCGGCCTTATGCGCTGTATCGAGGACGGAGTGCTTGAGAACGGCGGCGAGGCCATAGGCGTAATTCCCGAGTTTATGGTTGAGCAAGGGTGGCACCATACTGGATTGAGCAAGCTGCACATAACTCCCGATATGCACACACGCAAGCAAATGATGGCACAGTTGTCCGACGCTGTGATTGCCCTTCCGGGCGGCTGCGGCACAATGGAGGAGCTGTGCGAGATAATAACGTGGAAGCAGTTGGGGCTATACCTCAAGCCCATAGTAATCCTTAACATAAACGGCTACTACGACCATCTGATAGCACAGCTCGACCACGCTGTAGAGGAACAGTTTATGGGACAGATACACAGCACCATCTGGAGCGTTGCAGCCACCCCCGAGGAGGCACTGGAAGCAATACGCAATACAGCCGACTGGGACCCCTCCATACGCAAATACGCAGCACTATGACAGGAGAGCCCGTACCATACTCGATATACAACGACAACACCATACTCGTTCTGTATGTACTGAGCCTCATTATGGGTGCATACACCCTTATGCGCGACGGCGGCAGCATATTGGAGCGCATAAAGTTTATGCTATATTACAGCGGCCAGTCGACACCCTACAACACCCGTGCAGGAATAAGCAAGACAGGCAGCTTCACACTATATGCAAATACAATATTATATTCAACGATAATAACTTTTGTATATCTGCAGAAGGCCCTCTCCAACGAGGACAGGGGCAACCTTATAATGTTTGCCGCCATCGTCCTGCTGTATATAATATTCCTGGCAATCAAGTTCATTGTATACGAAACAGTCAACAGGACCCTCTTCTCGGCGAAGCAGGCACACGAGTGGTCATTATCATATTTCTTTACAATCAAGACAGCAAGCATACTGCTTATGCCGCTGGCTTCGGCCCTAATATTACTACCGACGCTTTCGGACACGTTTGTAAGGATATACCTCGCAATTGTTGGGATAATGTTCTTTATTGTGCTCTCTTTGCGCTGTTTTAACATCATTTTCTCGAAAACTTTTTACTTTCTTGATATTTTTTTGTACCTTTGCGCGATTGAATTGCTGCCACTCATTCCATTGTGGCAAGTAATGCAAAGAACGAACCTATTCTTAATGATAAAATTTTAGGACAGTGAAAGTAAACAAGATTTTGGTTTCTCAGCCCCGCCCGGCTACAGAAAAATCGCCCTATTTTGATATTGCCGCAAAGCACGGTGTACAGATTGATTTCCGTTCCTTTATAAAAGTAGAATCAGTAACATCAAAGGAATTCAGACAGCAGAAGGTATCTATACCCGGACACACAGCAATAGTATTCTTATCGCGTCACGCAATTGACCACTTCTTCACATTGTGCAAGGAACTTCGCGTTACAATCCCCGATGATATGAAGTATTTCTGCCTTTCGGAGACAATTTCGCTCTACATACAGAAGTATGTACAGTACCGCAAGCGCAAAGTATTCTTCGGCAACGGCCACATCAGCGATCTTGAGCCGCTTTTCGTAAAGCACAAAGGTGAGCGCTACTTCACTCCTATGTCAAACATAAGCAACGACGAGATTTGCGCTATGTTCGACAAATATGGCATTGCACACTCCGAGGCCGAGATGTACCGCACTGTCAGCAACGATTTTGAGCCCGAGTTCATAGAACCTTATGATATGCTGGTATTCTTCAGCCCCCACGGTATTGCATCATTGAAGAAGAATGTACCCAATTTTGTTCAGGGAGACAAGCTCTTTGCCTGCTTTGGCAACACTACTGCCAACACCATCCGCGAAGAGGGTTTCCGTCTCGACCTTGAGGCTCCAACGGCAACAGCACCATCGATGCCCGCCGCCCTCGACGAATTCCTGACAAGAATCAACAAATAAACCAATACACACAAAGGGCGGTCAAAAGACCGCCCTTTATATATATAACATAAACTATGGAAAAGAAATTCGGCTTTCCTAAAGAAGAACACCTTACAAGCAAGCTCATCATCGACCGTCTATACAAGGATGGAGCATCGGTGGTATCGTTCCCTCTACGTGCCGTATTCATTTCCCTTGAACCACAAGAAAAGCAACCGGCCGCAGCCATCCTCATCAACGTCGCAAAGAAGAGGTTCCGTCACGCAGTAGACCGAAACCTGCTCAAACGCCGCATACGCGAGGCATACCGCCTGAACAAGGCCCCGTTCATCGACGAGCTGGGCGCAATGGGCAAGAATATGGCAGTGGCAATACTGTATATCGACAACAAGCACAGCAGCACCGAATATCTGAAAAGAAAGATGGCGAAACTGCTGGCCGCAATAATAGAGAAGGAGAAAAAAGAATGCGCCAATTCATAATAAGACTCCTTACCCTTCCAATAATATTCTACCAGCGGTGCATCTCACCGCTCACACCGCCAGCCTGCCGGTTTACTCCCACCTGCTCACAATATGCCCTCGAAGCCATACGCAAGCACGGCCCTCTGAAAGGAGTGTGGCTGGCAGTGCGCCGCATACTGCGCTGTCATCCGTGGGGCGGCTCGGGCTACGACCCTGTTCCATAGCTCTATGCAACTTATAGATATACACACACACTCGGCAAAGACCGACGGGAACATACACATTGCAGACGTCGGGACAAACGTCATATACAGCACGCTATGCTCAGTCGGTATACACCCGTGGAAAATTTCCGCAGGGTGGAAGAGAGATTTCGACAGGATTACAGGGATTGCCGCAAACGGGAGCGTAGCTGCAATTGGCGAATGCGGATTCGATCTTCTCAAATCCCCTGCAACCGAAGAAGAGCAATACAGGATATTCCTGCTGCACGCCAAGCTCTCCGAAAGCCTGCAAAAGCCCCTTATAATACACCTTGTAAAAGGACAGCAACTACTCCTGAAAGCCGCAAAGGAATTCCACCACACACAGGCGTGGATAATACACGGCTTTCGCGGGAAAGCACGGCAGGCACAGCAGCTGCTGTCGGCAGGGATGCACATCTCATTAGGAGAGCATTTCAATGCAGATACAGCAGCCATAATACCCGCAGAGAGGCTCTTCATAGAGAGCGACGAGAGCACAATGCCGTTGCTCGACATCTACGCCCGCATAGCAACAGCAAGAGGCTGCAACGTCGAGGAACTCGCCAAGCATATCAAGGCAAACGCATTGGGCTGCAACCTGCTGAAACGAGGATATTAAATAGGATTAACGCGCATAAGCTGCGTTCCGGAAACACCTCGGGACACAGCACAAGAGTTTTATTGACAACCGACAACCATTCTTATTGCAGATATTCGATACAATTATAATATATTTTTGTATGTTTGCAGTATGAAGAGGAATGAGATCACAACAGTACCCTATACCCCCGACAGACGAGAGGAGTGGAACAGATTCGTTGCAGAGAGCCGCAACGGAACATTCCTGCATCTACGGGAATATATGGAGTACCACAGCGACCGCTTTACCGACCACTCGCTCTTGTTCTACAGCAAAGGCGAACTGACTGCCATCCTTCCCGCAAACATAAAAGAAGAGAGCCTTGTTTCGCACGGCGGACTCACATACGGCGGGTTGTTGCTGGGCGACAATGCGACAGCCGACTGCGTACTCGACATTTTCTCGGCACTCTTGGAATATTTGGGAACAAAGGGAGTGAAGGGACTCATCTACCGCCCCGTACCGCACATATATCACCGCTACCCCAGCGAAGAGGACCTTTATGCACTCTTCAGGAACAACGCACAGCTGACAGAACGCAAGATTTCAACCACAATAAAGCTTGACGAGCCGCTTCCCTTCAAAGGCAGACGCAAGCTGACTGCCGCCACAAAGAGCCGTCTGCACATAGTGGAAGACAACAATTTTGCAGCCTTCTGGGAGGTGCTCGACAGCCGCCTTAAAGACAAATACGGGGTGGCACCCGTGCACAGCCTGCAGGAGATAGAACTGCTGCACAACCGCTTTCCCAACAACATACTCCTCTTTAGGGTGACCGACGGGAGCGGCATCACATTGGGCGGCGTTGTAATGTATATTGCAGGAAGAGTAGTCCACACGCAATACACCGGCACAACCGACGAGGGCAGACGCATTGGCGTACTGGACCATCTGTACGACTATCTTATAAACGAGAGATTCAAGCAGTACGGTTATCTCGATTTTGGAGTATCGGTGGAACAGGGCGGGCACTACCTCAATAGCGGGCTCATAGCACAGAAAGAGGGACTCGGCGGACGGGCCGTGATGTACGACACGTATGCCATAGAAACAGACAAACAGCATAATGGCGAAGAGGAAAGGTAAAAAGACACGCATCATAGCACTGGGCAAGATACGTGACAAACGCGGCAATCTCTCGGTGATACAGGCTGGAAAAAACCTGCCTTTCGACATTGCACGCACCTACTGGATATACGACGTTCCTGGAGGAGAGCACCGCGGCGGACACGCCTACCACAAGAGTCAGGAGCTCATAATAGCCCTCTCGGGCAGTTTCGACATTCAGGTGCACGACGGAGAGAACGAGAGCATATACCACCTGGACAGATGCGACAGGGCACTGTACGTTCCCGCAGGAACGTGGCGCAGGATATGCAATTTCGCAACAAACTCCACAGCTCTTGTAATTGCCTCGACACCATACTCGCCGCGCGACTACATACGCGACTTTTCAAAATTCACGGAACTAAAAAAGAACAACCAGCTATGAAAGACACTACAATAGACGACTGCCGCATAGTGGAGTTGGGCAAGCATCACGGTGCCACAGGCAACCTCACTGTCGTAGACAACGGCAAGGTGGAGAATTTCGATACCAAGCGGGTGTTTTTCATATACGACATTCCCGGAGGAGTATCGCGCGGAGGACACTCGCACAAGACACTGCGCGAGCTTATAGTAGCAACATCGGGCAGCTTCGAAGTTTATGTGAATGACGGCAAAGAAGAACGCAGCTTCTTGCTCAACCACCCATCAAAAGCACTGCTGCTGCCCGCAGGAGTGTGGGAGGAGCTGCGCAACTTCTCATCGGGAGCAGTAGCCCTTGTGCTCGCCTCTATACCATACACCCCCGAGGACTACATACGCAATTTTGACGAATTCCTAAAATACAAACAGCAAGAATGATACCCTACCTGCCACTGAAAGAGATAAACGCACAATACCGACCGGAAACAGACGAGGCACTGCGCCGTGTGACAGAGAGAGGGTGGTACATTATGGGCGAGGAGTGCGCAGCCTTCGAAAAGGAGTATGCCGCATACACAGGCACACGTCACTGCATAGGCTGCGGCAACGGATACGATGCCCTGTGGCTCATCCTCAACGGATACAAACAGTTGGGCAGGCTATCCGACGGAGACAAGGTACTTGTACCGGCAAACACATTCATAGCCTCGGTGCTTGCAATAACACACAACAACCTGCAGCCCGTCTTTGTCGACCCCTCGCCTGTCAGTTATCTTGCAGGCGAAAGCGAGATGCTTGCAGCCATAGAAAATGACACAAAGGCTGTAATGCTCGTGCATCTGTACGGACAGAACTCATTTGGAGACACACTCGCCTCGATATGTAGGGAGAGAGGTATATTAATCATCGAGGACAACGCACAGGCACACGGAGCACTCTACAACAGCCGACGCACAGGCTCGTTGGGCAATGCAGCAGCACACAGCTTCTACCCCGGAAAGAACTTGGGAGCAATGGGCGACGGAGGCGCAATAACCACCGACGACACAGAGCTTGCCGAAGCGATATATACCCTGCACAACTACGGCAGCCAAGAGAAATACCATCATACACATTGCGGAGTGAACAGCCGCCTCGACGAGCTTCAGGCAGCAGTGCTACGCATAAAGCTGCAAAGTCTCGACAAGGACAACAACCTGCGACGCTCAGCTGCAAAGGCACTCATAGCAGGGATAGACAACCCCCTTGTGACAACACCGCACGTTGCCGGTTACGACTCGCACGTCTTTCACATATTCCCGCTTATGACTCCCCTGCGCGACAAGCTCAAGCAGCACCTTGCAGCAGCAGGCATAGAGACACAGATACACTACCCCATCCCTCCGCACAAGCAGCAGTGCTACCAGGCATACTCGCATCTGCACCTGCCTGTAGCCGAAGAGCTCGCGCGCCAAGAACTGAGCCTACCCTGCCATCCCTGCCTAATCAATGAGGATATAGAGAGAATCGTAAAAGCAGTAAATTCATTCACAGGAGAATAAGGGACGCAAGAGCCTAAACGACTGACAATCGGCAGGCCGCGCGCCCACAAATTTGCCAAAAATAATTTGCAAAATTCAAAAGAAAGCCATACCTTTGCACCGCTTTCAGTCAAAAGCTGAAGCAAATGAGGATTGTCCTATGGTGTAATGGTAGCACAACAGGTTTTGGTTCTGTTTGTCTAGGTTCGAATCCTGGTAGGACAACACACGAGAGGCTCGATAAGAATCGCGCCTCTTGTTTTTTTACCACAGTATCTGTGCCAGACAACAACGGTTCAGTAGAAAAAAGATGTGGGCAATTTGTGTATATTAATGGAACACCATATAATTTTATCTGTTTAAGCAGGTAATTTTCAGACCAACTGCAATTTATGATTAACGAGGAGACACAGAAATTCATACAGCAGCACCGCAACAGCGACGTGCGCACACTCGCACTGCAAGCATCGCGCTACCCTGGAGTAGATATGCCCGCCGCACTCACACAGATAGAAGGATGGCAGCTCGCACAGCACAAACTGCCCCGTTGGGCAGCAACAGAGGGACTCCTGTATCCTCCTCGTATATCTATGGAGCAATGCTCTTCAGAGGCAACCGCGCAATACAAGGCCACTCTTGCAAAGGGAAGCCTGCTTGCCGACCTCACAGGCGGCTTCGGCATCGACTGCAGCTATATGTCGCAGAATTTCGACAAGGCAATATACATAGAGCGCAACAGCAACCTGTGCCATATAACAGAGAGGAATTTTGCCCTGCTCGCACTCAACCACATCGAAGTCGTAAATAATGAGTGTGAAGAGACAATCCCGACACTGCCGCATTGCAGCTGGATATTCGCCGACCCTGCACGACGCAGCAGCAGCGGAGGGAAAGTGGTATTCCTGAGCGACTGCGAGCCCGACATTCCCGCACTCGAGGAGGAGATTATGCTACATTGCGACAACGCAATGATAAAATGCTCGCCTATGCTCGACATCGCAGCAGCCTGCCGACAACTGCGCTATGTGCGCGAGGTACACATTGTAGCCGTTGCCAACGAATGCAAGGAGCTGTTGCTAATCTTGCGCAAGGAGCACACAGAGCACATTGCACTGCACTGCACGAACATACATAAGGAACAGACAAACATATTCAGCACCACACTCGAGAACAGCCACGCGATACGGTACGCCGATGAGCCTATGTGCTATCTCTACGAGCCCAACGCTGCAATACAGAAAGGCAACTGCCACAACGCCCTGTCGGAGAAGTACGCAGCCAGCAAACTGCACCCCAACAGCCACCTTTTTACATCGGAGGAATGCATAAAGGATTTTCCCGGACGCTGTTTCCGCATATTGGAGTGGACGAACTTTTCAAAGAACGGCATAAAGGAGTTGTTGAAGGAAATTAGGCAGGCGAATATCACAGTACGCAACTTCCCCGACAACGTACAGACACTGCGCAAGCGCCTCAAGATTGCCGAGGGAGGCGACACCTATCTGTTTGCCACCACACTGCGCGACGGGAAGAAGGTACTCATAAAGTGCTGCAAGGCATAATACAATCCACAGCACCACCTTATATAAAAGCATATGCATAAACAAGAAGGAGCAGCCCTCGG
>JAFYSC010000009.1 GCA_017546635.1 Bacteroidaceae bacterium
ATATGAACAGCTCCATAATAACCACCGAAAAGGGACACACACTCCTTGTACAACACTGCATATCGCTACCCCACCCCTACAGCCGTTCATTCGTGCTGAGCGGCACTAAGGGCTACGCACAAAAATACCCCGTTCCCATTATGGCACTCGACCCCGAGGGCGACAGAACAATCGCAAACGAGGAGCTTACAGCACTGCTCGACAGATACGCACACCCCTTTGTAGAGCAATACAAGCCCATTGGAGAGCCACTCTGCGGGCGACGTTGGATAGATTATGCAATGGATAGCCGCCTCATCTACTGCCTGCGCAAAGGCCTTCCGCTGGATATGGACGTTTACGATGCAGCCGAGTGGAGCAGCCTTGTAGAACTGACAGAAAAGTCGGCAGCAATGGGTGGCGCACCTGTAGAAATCCCCGATTTTACAAACGGGTGCTGGCAGGAACTGGAGGGACACTCGTTTGCTTTGTAGTGCGCACTGTTTATAGTCTAAGAAACTGTTTAAATTTCTTATATAAATATTTCAAAGCTGCCAAAGTCGTAGTTTAGGCTTGTTTTGAGTTTGTTTTTACTATCTTTTATTCCATTAAATTTGAAAATAGCCCGCTATTCCCTGCATTTAATGTATTAAAATCTGTGCAAAAACAATTTTCAAACAATCGCGAAATAAATTTTAAACAGCTTCTTAACTTGTATAAAAAAATATTTTTTAGAAACTTAAACAACTTCTGTATATGAGTAGAACATTTGTATCCTGCACACCACTTTACATCTTTGCTTTTATTTTGTTTTCTTGCTGCAGCAAGAAGATAGACACATTTTCGGTATGCCCATCAGAGGATGTTGTTTTCTATGGAAATGGCTTTTTAAAAGGAAAGGTTTCCTCGATCGTTTATGACGATGAACAAGGGTACGATTCAATCATATTTGTGTACAATGAAAAACAACATCCTGTAAAGACTGTTTTTTACTCGGATGGCGAGGAAAAAGGTTGCTGTAAATACGTCTATAGCAGCTCCAACAGAACAGACCTGCATTACTACGACAATAACCAAAAAGAAACATCATACAGTATTATTGAATTTGATAACAATAAAAATATAACTATGCGACGGGATTATGGCTATATAAATCCTGATACAACTAAAATGGTCCTGTTGTATATGATTCAGAAATCTTACAACGGAAGCAATCGGTTAAACGATGCATATGAATTCCATTGCGATGGAATACCGCCATACAAATATTATTATAGCTACAATGATGATGGAACGGAAACAGAGGAGTGCCGTTTGGCTGTGACTGGCGACATTTACGAAATCACAAAAAGGAAAAGGGACAGGAATGAAAATGTCATAGAGGAAAGCGAAAATTTCCCGTGGGACTCTTGCAACTGGACAAATATAAAAATAGAATACAAGTACGACGATAAGAACAACTGGATAGAGCGCAGAATTATTGACGTGAACCCGGAAGGCTATCGTAACAAAACCTCAAAAAGAAGAATACGATACTTGGAACAATAATGTTTTTCTTCTTATTACAATTATGATGGCGAAAAACAAGCACGCTTTCAAGAAGCTGTAAAATCCTTGTTTATACGCACTTTACCGTCGGATACAGAGATTTTCTCCTCGTCGCACAGACAGCGCAATGCTGCCGAGAGACGCTTGCGTGTCAGTGCCAATGTATCCAACTGCGCGGGCGCACACCCTCCAGTCTCCGACAGATAGTTCAATATACGCGCACAATCGGCCGACAGTTCATCGGGCGAAGGCTCTGCCCCCCGCCTTGCCACACAGACATCACAGTTTCCGCACTCATCGGTACGCTTCTCGCCAAAATAAGAGAGCAGCATACTGCTGCGGCATTTGCTGTCGCTCATTGCATACTTAAGAATGGAGTCTATGCGCTCCTGGAACGATTTACGGCGCTCCTCATACACCTCGGGTGCAAAGCGCAACTCATCGCCCAGCACCCTGTGGCGGGAGAATGTCACAATGGGGCACTTCTTGGAGGGAGCATACTGTATTATGCTCTTTTGGTTGAGCGAGACGAGTATCTCGTACAAACGGTGACGTGTGAGTTTAGTTATACGTGCCAGGAAGCGCTCATCGATAAAAGCATAATCGGTAAACAGCCCGCTGTAGTTACGCAACAATGCTGTAATGACACTATCGTACTCGGCCGGCAGATTATGAATCTTATACAAGTCATCGCGCTCTATGATGAAACGCACGCGCGACGCATACTCCATCTCCTCGATATACTCGATGTAACCCATTCGCGTGAGAATGCGCAGGGCGCTGTCGGTCTGCAAAGTGGGCAAATGATATTTTCGACAAAAATCGACCAACGAAAATTCGTATGTACAGTTTAGCCCGTCGCCCAGAGCCATAGAATAGAAGTAGCACAGGTTGTCGTAGACCTCGCGTATGAACGACTGCTTGGGATAGTTGTCGGCTACACGGCGCGCGACGACAGAGTGGTCGCCCCTGCTGTAGAGCACAACGGCATACGAGCGGTTGCCGTCACGTCCTCCACGTCCTGCCTCCTGAAAATAGGACTCTATGGAGTTGGGAAGGTCCACGTGTACCACAAGACGCACGTCGGGCTTGTCTATTCCCATTCCAAAGGCATTTGTCGCCACCATCACACGCGACTGCCCGCTCTTCCACAGCTCCTCCTTACGGTCCTTGCTCTCGGGCGATAGCCCCGCGTGGTAATATTCGGCTGTAATATCGTTCGACAGGAGAAAGTCGCACACCTCCTTTGTCTTTTTACGGTTGAGGGTATATATTATGGCAGTTCCGGTAATACGGCGCAGTATGTGAAGCAGTTCCTGCTGCTTATTCTCGGTGCGACGCACCACATAGACCAGATTCTTGCGCTCGAAGCTCATACTGAAACAGTTCGGCTCGGCAAAACCCAACTGACTTTGGATATCCTCTACCACCTCGGGGGTAGCTGTTGCAGTGAGCGCAAGTACCGGCACTTGCGGGAACATTCCGCGCAACTGGGTGATGCGACGGTAGGCGGGACGGAAATCGTGTCCCCACTGCGAAATACAGTGTGCCTCGTCCACGGTTATCATACACACGGGCATCTTGCGCACCTTGTTTATGAATATCTCCGATTCTATCCTCTCGGGCGATATATACAGGAATTTATAGTCGCCGAAGATACAGTTCTCGAGCGCAACGACAACATCGCTGTGTCTCATTCCGCTGTAGATTGCCGCCGCCTTTATTCCGCGGCTGCGCAGGTTGGCCACCTGGTCTTTCATAAGCGCAATGAGAGGGGTAACGACAATGCACAGTCCCTCCTGGGCAAGCGTAGGCACCTGGAAGGTTATGCTCTTGCCACCTCCTGTAGGCATAAGACCGAGCGTATCACGCCCGGTCCCTATGCTCTCGATAATCTCGCGCTGTATGCCACGAAAATCATCGTATCCCCAGTATCTCTTCAGTATTTCCCTGTACTTCACGTTGTTGCCTATTGCATCACGTTATTTGCGAAAGCAAAAGGGAGAGATGACTATTTCTTTACCCTGATGCTCTCTATCTGCAACTGCACCTCGCCATACTTGTACGTATTGTCCTCGAGTGTATAACAGATGTCGAATGACTGTTTCGATTTTATATAGCGCGCCTGCTCGCTCTGTCCAAAAGCGATGCCGTTTATCACATCGCTTGAGTTATTGTCGACAAGTTCAAGCTTTATATGTTCCTGCCTGCGTCCCACAACCTTGCTCGTTCCGTAGTCGTACACATTATATGTGCAGAAAATGGGTTTGGGATTATCGGGTCCGTGGGGCGCGAAGCGCTTGAGGTCGAGGAAGAATTTGCGGGTAATATCCTTGAATCCAAGCTCCGACTCAATCTCTATTATCGGCTCAGTCTGCTCGTGCAGGATATTCTGTGTGACATATTCCTCGAAACAACGCGAGAACTCCTCGATATTCTCGACCCTGAGCGAGAAGCCGGCTGCGTATGTATGGCCTCCGAAATTATCGAGCAGGTGGCGGCAATTCTCTATAGCCTTATAGACGTCGAAGCCTGTCACCGAACGTGCCGAACCCGTAGCGATGTCACCCGTACAGGTTATGACCACTGCGGGACGATGGTACACCTCGGTAAGACGCGACGCCACAATGCCTATTACTCCACGGTGCCAATCCTTGTTGAATATCACAATGGCACGTTTCTCGTCGAAATTCTCGAGACTCCCAACAATCTTTCCGGCCTCCTCGGTCATACTCTTGTCGAGGTCCTTGCGGGTCTCGTTGAATTCGTTTATCTGCTCGCTCATTGCAAGCGCTGTACGCAGATTATTCTCGATGAGAAGGTCTACAGCAACCTTACCCTGCCTTATGCGTCCCGAAGCGTTTATTCTTGGCCCTATCTTGAATATTATATCGTTTATGCTTATCTCCTTGTCGCGAAGGCCGCATACCTGTATAATGGCCTTGAGTCCCGTACTTGCAGCGTGATTAATCTGCTTGAGGCCGTGGAACGCGAGTATGCGGTTCTCGCCCATTATAGGTACAAGGTCCGATGCGATACTCACAGCCACCAGGTCGAGCAATGAATACAACTGCTCGGCAGGTATGCTGTTGTCCATTGCAAACGCCTGCATAAACTTAAAGCCAACACCACAACCAGAGAGGTGAGGATAAGGATATTTATTATCGACCCTCTTGGGGTTAAGAATAGCCACAGCCTCGGGCAGCTGCGCATCGGGTACGTGGTGGTCGCACACAATGAAATCTATGCCCAACGACTTTGCATAGGCTATCTCATCTATAGCCTTTATTCCGCAGTCGAGCACTATAACAAGTTTCACTCCTGTAGAGTGGGCGTAATCGACTCCACGCCTCGAGATTCCGTAACCATCCTCCTTCCTGTCGGGGATGTAATAGTCTATGTTCGATGAATACTGCTGCAGGAATTTATATACCAATGCAACAGCTGTAGTGCCATCGACATCATAGTCGCCATACACCAATATGCGTTCCTTGCGTCCCAGCGCCTTGTTCAGGCGCTTTACTGCAATATCCATATCGTTCATCAGGAACGGGTTATGCAGGTTGCTAAGTCGCGGACGGAAGAATTGCTTGGCATCGGCAACCGAAGTTATACCTCGCGCCACAAGCAAACGGCAAAGAATGGGACTTATGTCCAACTCTTCCGCAAGCCTTTCAGCTTCCTCTATCTGTTTGTATGTCGGAGGTTGATATTTCCATTTGTGACCCATTTATATTTATTTTTTTATTTTTGCTTTGCTCGGGGAGGCCGACAGGCAGCCTCATTAACGGTAAGCGGTTTACGTCATATTTTTTGGCATTGCCGTATGCCTGTCTTTAATTATCAGCAGATTACAGGCTACACTCACTTTCATCGGCCAACACTATCTGCATTATATACCATTTACCAATTTGTAAAGTTAAAGAAAAGCATCAAAAAAACCGCCCCGTTTCCCAAAATTTTTGAGAGACGAGGCGATTTTTTTTGAATTTTAATATTTCGGGCTGCCACCTTTCACACATCAGGCAAGCAGACAGACCCGATTTTCATTTTACTTCAAGCCAAGCTTCTTTGCGATGTGCTTGGGAAGAGCATCCTTGTGAACAACAATGTTCATAGTCTTGTAGCGTGTAAAGGCCTTAGAAGCATACCAGATACCCTTGTAAGCACCTGCCTCACCCCAAGAATTCTTTACCATATAATACTCTACGCCATTCTGGTCCTTTGCAATACCGAAAATCTGCATACCGTGGTCATCGGTTGTCTCCCAGTTGTCGTAAGCAATCTGGCGCTCCTCCTGTGTACACCATTTCTCGGTGGGATTGGGAGTGTTCTTCTTCTCCTCCTCGCTAAGGTTGAGCCACTTTGCCATATCCGAACCCTGAAGGTCAGACTTCTTAGAGTTGTCGGGCATAACAGCCTTACCGTCACGGCCGAAACCAGACTCGCTCACGTCGCTACCCCAAGCAATGGTATATCCCTTCATAATAGCATTGTCGAACACCTCCATAAGCTCGTCGATAGGAAGGTTGTACGACTGTGCCCAACGCCAGTTGTCCTGAATCTCAAGAACAAATGAAGAGTAGAAAGGATGATGAGTGTAAGATGTCAAAGATACATAGTCGCTTGCATCGAGACCAAGAGACTCATAGAATGACTTGGGAGTGTACTCCTTGCCATTGTATGTGAACTTCTCGGGACGCTCGCCAAGGTAGATGTCGTGAACAGACTCGACAGCCTTCTTCCAAAGGGGCTGGCCGTCGGGACCTACCTGCAAGCTGCGGTGCTTACCCTTTGCTATTGCAGCAACAACAGCGTCGCTCACTGCCGAAAGCTCGTTGTGCACGCTGAGTTCCTTGCCGTACATCACACCGGGACGCATCTCAGCCTCGGGAACGAGACCGAAGTTCTCCATACCGTAAAGTACATCGTAGAACGAACCACCCTGTGAGAAAGATACATCGCCGTGTGTGCGGACAGCCTTGTCAGCACGGTCGAGATAGGTGTTGTGAACGATGAACATCTCCGAGAAGTCATACTCGCCCTTGCCCATACGGAGAAGCTCCGACTCAATGAATGCAAGTGAAGAGTAGCACCAGCAAGTACCTGCCTGGTTCTGGTTCTTGATGCTTGTAATAGGATTCTCCTTAACGACTGTAAATTCTGTAGCATTCTCCTGTGCCACTGCGCTGAAGCCTGCAAATGCAAACGCAGCCAATAAAAGTGCTTTTTTCATAGGATTCTTATTGTTTATATTAATTATTAATCTTCATTCTGCTCCTCGGGCTCAGCCTCGAACTCCGCGCCCTTCATTGCAGCTGCAATCTTCGCCTCGAGCTCCTCGGCAAGTTCGGGGTTATCGGCAATGAGAGCCTTTGTACGGTCACGGCCCTGTGCCAACTTTGTCTCGTTGTAGCTGAAGAACGAACCGCTCTTCTTTATCACTCCGTATGCAACACCAAGGTCGACAATCTCGCCTATGCGCGAGATACCCTCGCCGAACATAATGTCGAACTCGGCCTTACGGAAGGGAGGAGCCACCTTGTTCTTTACAACCTTGACACGCACCGAGTTACCGATTGCATCCTCGCCGTCCTTCAACTGGCTCACACGACGGATGTCGAGTCGTACCGATGCGTAGAACTTGAGCGCATTACCGCCGGTTGTAGTCTCGGGGTTACCGAACATCACACCAATCTTCTCGCGCAGCTGGTTGATGAAGATACAGGTTGTCTTTGTCTTGCTTATAGCCGAAGTGAGCTTACGCAATGCCTGTGACATAAGACGGGCCTGCAGGCCCACCTTGTTGTCTCCCATCTCGCCCTCAATCTCGGCCTTGGGCGTGAGCGCCGCCACCGAGTCGATGACAATAATGTCAATTGCCGATGAGCGAATCAACTGCTCGGCAATTTCGAGTGCCTGCTCACCGCAGTCGGGCTGCGAGATAAGAAGGTTGTCGATGTCTACACCCAGCTTTTGGGCATAGAAACGGTCGAACGCGTGCTCGGCATCGATGATTGCAGCAATACCGCCCATTCTCTGCGCCTCGGCAATCGCGTGTATCGCAAGAGTTGTCTTACCCGATGATTCGGGGCCATAAATCTCAATTATACGTCCGCGGGGATAACCGCCCACGCCCAACGCAGCATTGAGGCCAACCGAACCCGAGGGGATAACATCCACCTCTTCAAAGGTATCGTCGCCCAGCTTCATTATAGAGCCTTTTCCAAAGCTCTTCTCTATTTTGTCCATTGCCGCCTGGAGAGCTTTAAGCTTCTCCGAGGCTGCAACGTTTTCCAATTCTGTTTTCTTTGCCATTTTTACCTTTATCGTTTAATATGTGCAAATGAAGCGATTAGAGCTCAAGGTCGTTGTCGAACTCCTCGTGCCAGGGAAGACCCTGCTTGTTGAGTTGCTCCATAAAGGGATCGGGATCGAACTGCTCTACGTTCCATACACCGGGCTTACGCCACAATCCCTTGACGAACATCATAGCACCGATCATTGCGGGAACACCTGTTGTGTAGCTTACGCCCTGCATACCTGTCTCCTTGTATGCCTCCTGGTGGCTGCAGTTGTTGTACACATAGTATGTACGCTCCTTGCCGTCCTTGATACCACGGATGCGGCAACCGATTGATGTCTCACCCTCGTAGTTCTCGCCAAGGTCCTGAGGATTGGGAAGAACCGCCTTGAGGAACTGCAAGGGAACAATCTTCATTCCGTTGTAGTCAATCTCGTCGATACGGGCCATACCTATGTTCTGAATCACGCGCAAGTGTGTCAGGTACTCCTGGCCGAATGTCATCCAGAAACGTGCACGCTTGATTGTGGGGAAGTTCTTTGTAAGAGACTCAAGCTCCTCGTGGAAGAGAAGGTAAGACTCGCGGGGACCGATATTGGGATATGTCAAGGGCTTGTGAATCTCAAGCGCACCTGTCTCAATCCATTTGCCATCCTCGTAGTAACGTCCCTTTTGGGTAATCTCGCGGATGTTGATCTCGGGGTTGAAGTTTGTGGCAAATGCCTTGTGGTGGTTACCGGCGTTGCAGTCCACGATGTCAAGATAGTGAATCTCGTCGAAATAGTGCTTTGCAGCGTATGCTGTATACACACCGCTCACACCCGGGTCGAATCCGCAACCGAGGATAGCTGTAAGACCAGCCTCCTTGAAACGCTCGTGGTAAGCCCACTGCCAGCTATACTCGAAGTGAGCCTCGTCCTTGGGCTCGTAGTTTGCTGTATCGAGGTAGTTAACGCCACACTGCAAGCAAGCCTCCATAATTGTGAGGTCCTGATAGGGAAGCGCCACGTTGATTACAATCTCGGGCTTGAAGCTGTTGAACAACTTTACAAGTTCCTCTACACTGTCGGCATCTACCGCTGCAGTCTTTATATCGGGGTTACCAATTGCCTTTACTATTGCATCGCACTTAGACTGCGTGCGGCTTGCAATCATAATCTCTGTAAACACATCGCTGTTCTGAGCGACCTTAAAAGCTGCCACAGTGCCTACACCGCCTGCGCCAATGATTAATACTCTTGCCATTTTCTTTTAAGATATTATAAGGTTATTTTTAATTTGCTGCTTTACAATCTGCGCACTGGACGCAAATTACCATTATACTTTGCGAAGTTACTATAAAAGATGTTCAATTACAAATTATATAAGGTATATTTTACAAATATTGCATAAGGCACAACGAACAAAGGTGACATACACCGCACAAAAATGTCACAAAGGAGGCTCCGAATATGACAATTTGTCCGACAATGTGTCATACACAAGCCCGTTTCGAAAAAAAGATCACGCAAAAACAGCATTGGCACGGACTTTGTACTTATATCGGTGACCGCACGGACGGACGGTTGTCACAGCGAACAAAAAGGCTGTGATTAAGGTTGAATAAATAATGAATTAAAATAGAAAGATTATGGGAAAAATTATTGGAATTGACTTAGGAACAACCAACTCTTGTGTTGCAGTATTCGAGGGTAACGAGCCCGTTGTCATCACTAACAGCGAGGGCCGTCGTACAACCCCTTCAATCGTATCATTCGACAACAACGGCGAGCGTAAGGTGGGCGATCCTGCAAAGCGCCAGGCTATCACCAACCCCAAGCGCACAATCTTCTCAATCAAGCGTTTTATGGGTGAGAACTGGGCACAGGTTCAGCGCGAGATTTCTCGTGTCCCCTACACTGTCGTAAACGAGAACGGAATGCCCCGCGTTGACATCGACGGACGCCTTTACACTCCCCAGGAGATTTCGGCTATGATTCTCCAGAAGATGAAGAAGACAGCCGAGGATTATCTTGGCCAGGAGGTAACAGAGGCTGTCATCACAGTACCCGCATACTTCAGCGACAGCCAGCGTCAGGCGACAAAAGAGGCTGGTATGATTGCAGGCCTCGACGTTAAGCGCATCGTCAACGAGCCCACAGCAGCAGCTCTTGCCTACGGTATTGACAAGGCTAACAAGGATATGAAGATTGCTGTGTTCGACCTTGGTGGCGGTACATTCGATATCTCTATCCTTGAGTTCGGCGGCGGTGTATTCGAGGTACTCTCCACAAACGGTGACACACACCTTGGCGGCGACGACTTCGACCAGGTTATCATCGACTGGCTTGCCGAGGAATTCAAGGCCGAGGAGGGTATGGACCTCAAGCAGGACCCTATGGCATTGCAGCGTCTCAAGGAGGCAGCAGAGAAGGCTAAGATCGAGCTCTCTTCTACAACATCTACCGAGATTAACCTCCCCTACATCACAGCAACAGCTACAGGTCCCAAGCACCTTGTAAAGACACTTACACGTGCCAAGTTCGAGTCACTCGCGCACTCACTCATCCAGGCTTGTCTCGAGCCCTGCAAGAAGGCAATGAGCGACGCAGGCCTCAGCACATCGGAGATTGACGAGATTATCCTCGTAGGTGGTTCAAGCCGCATCCCCGCTGTACAGAAACTCGTCGAGGATTACTTCGGCAAGACTCCTTCAAAGGGTGTAAACCCCGACGAGGTTGTAGCAGTAGGTGCAGCTATCCAGGGCGCTATCCTCAACAAGGAGGAGGGTGTAAGCGACATCGTACTCTTGGACGTTACTCCCCTTTCAATGGGTATCGAGACAATGGGCGGTGTAATGACAAAGCTCATCGACGCAAACACCACAATCCCCTGCAAGCAGAGCCAGATTTTCTCTACAGCAGCCGACAACCAGACAGAGGTTACAATCCACGTACTCCAGGGCGAGCGTCCTATGGCAGCGCAGAACAAGACCATCGGACAGTTCAACCTCACAGGCATTGCACCCGCACGCCGCGGTGTTCCCCAGATTGAGGTAACATTCGACATCGACGCGAACGGTATCCTCAAGGTATCGGCAAAGG
>JAFYSC010000062.1 GCA_017546635.1 Bacteroidaceae bacterium
AATAAGTGCAACCGCGTGCCATTGGCACGCGGTTGCTTTCTAATATAGGACAATAATGCCAACAAACAACCTTTCCACAGAGCTGACAACCCTTATAGAGGAGCAGGTAATACCCTGCTACGATAAATTCGACAAGGCACATAACCGCACTCACGTTCATACCGTAATATCACAGAGCCTTAAATTGGCACAGCACTACGACGTGAATATCGCTATGGTATATACAATTGCCGCCTACCACGATTTAGGGCTTGTGAAAGGCCGTGAGCATCACCACACCGAGTCGGCACGCATAGTACGGAGCGACGACAGGCTGAAGGAGTTCTTCACCCCACAGGAGATAGGGATTATAGCCGATGCTGTAGAGGACCACCGCGCATCGAACAGCAGGGAGCCACGCACTATATACGGCAAGATTATTGCCGAGGCCGACAGGATTATAGACAGCGAGACAATAATGCGACGCACGATACAATACGGCCTCAACCACTACCCCGCACTTGGCAAAGAGGAACACATTGAGCGTGCCCGTCTGCATCTGAACGAGAAATATTCAAGAAACGGATATCTCAAATTATGGATACCCCAGTCGGACAATGCACAACGCCTGCACAAGTTTCAGGAACTTATGCAGGACAATGAGTTGTTAAGCAAAGCGCTCGACAGGATTTTCGACGAAGAGAACTCTTCTCAGACGTAGCTGTGCAAGCCGCCAAGCACAAAATTCACACCAAAATAAGTGAAAAGCACCGTCAAGAAAGCCACCACAGTGAATATGTGGAAGAACACAGCATTGCGGAAAGGCATCATTGAACGCGAATGCATAGCAAGCGAATATACCAGCATTGTGATAAGCGCCCACACTTCCTTGGGGTCCCATCCCCAATATCTGCCCCACGACACATTGGCCCATACTGCACCAACGAAAATTCCCGTTACAAGCAGGAAGAGAGCAGGATAAAGCATCAGTCGGCTTACCACTGCAAGATACTCAATACGCTGCTCATTTCCGCCACGAACAAGACAGAGAGCAGTAACACCGTTCATCATCATAAATGCAAAGAGCGAATAGGCAATCATAATGACTGCAACGTGAATGCTGAGCAACGGCGACTGGAGCACGGGAGTGAGAAGCGTAATCTTCGGGTCGCTGCCTCCAATCATAGCCACCATAAGGGAAAGGCCGCACAATGTCAATCCAAAGGGCAGAGCCATATAGAATTTACGGTTGAAGAGCATTGTCATCAACAGCGAGAGCCACGCCATAAAAAGCATTGTCTCATATCCGTTGGACAGGGGGAAGTGTCCCGAGATATATCCGCGCAAAAAGATAAACACCGAGATATATGCAAAGAATGCCAGGATGAACACCATAAGCGCAGGATGGAATTTAGTGTGCCACACCTCGCCCCTGAGCACCCTGCGGCAATATATCACAAAACAGCCAAGACCGCATATCACCGACAGGACCGCAAACGGGAAGATGAAATCCATATGGTTATAGAGCCTCTCGGCTGTTATTACCGCATCCGAAGGCAATGTACTGCCCGACACACGGCGCTGCCACACACGCAGCTCATTGAGCAGACGCTCTACATCCTGGTAACGCTCATCGGCAACAGCCACCTTTATCTGCTCCAGCATACCCATTGCAAAGTCCCACTGCTCGCATCCCTCATTGGCGTGCAGAGTATCGGCTGGCGAATACCACGCGACAGGCTCACCGTCGCTGTGAGGGAAGAGACGGAGCAAAGAGCCTGAATGCACCATACTCGCAAGATTGAACTTTTCGTTGGCAAGCGTTGCCGCACGGCGCAAGCGTGCATTGACATTACCCTTGAGGATATCGGTCAGTTTGTATCCGTTGACATCGGTAAAGTCGGTCAGAGCAACATACTCATCCTCGACACCAAGTATAAAACGCACATACCTGTCCTTCACCCTTATCATAGGTTCCTCCTTCCAACTGTCGTAGAAGAATATCCAGCCCGTAAGCACCTGCTCCGATGTCAAGCCCTTGTAATTGTCGTCGCCGTACAGCTTTACTGTAAAATCGTGTGAAAGTGTCTCAAAGGGTGCCACCCGGTTATTGTAGAACACATAGACATCGGCAAAGTTTCTGGCAACCTCAGCAGGCAGCACGCGAGGCGACCGGGCTACTGCGGCCGCTGAAGAGCATAACAGGAAGAGCACCATCAGCCCGCCTTTCTTGAGCAGCGGACTAGCCAGCAGTGTCCTGAAATTGCTCTCCCTGCCCAAAAGGAAAGCAATCATAGCAATGAAGAGACCCCAATATCCGGCATAAGTGAGACCTATTCCCCACGGGTCGTAGGTGACTGCAAAAGTAGCCCCATTGCCATCGGCATCGTAGCCCCACTGGTAGAAGCGCCATCCATTGTACTTATATATGTTGTTTACCGATATTATACCGTTGCTCACTCCCTCTTCGTCGTTTATCTGCACGCTGCTCACATAATCCATCGGCACCGATGTTCCTTTATAGAACTGCAGCCTGAAGTCGACAAGGGAAATCTGAAAGGGGAAACGCCCTATTCGGGCATCATCGGTCTGGAACACCGTCGTGGGCAAATCGCCGGTCCTCAGATGCAGCGAGCCGCGCACACCGCTGACGTGCGTAACAAAAGCACCTACTAACACAAGCACGAAGGAGAGATGAAAGATAAACAGTGCCGCCTTGCGGTAGACACGGCACACGACAAGGTAGCATATTGCAGCCACTGCAAGCATAGCCCACAATGCAATTACCCACGGCGAGCCGTATATATAATTTATGACCACCGACGATCCTATGAACTTCTCTATTACAGTAGCCAGCATCAGTATGGGCAATATGACACCCAACAATCCGAACGATATGTATTTAAGCAGACGTTTCATATATCAACATACGTTTTATCCCAGAGTGTGCTCTACAAGCACTTTTACACCTATAGCAATGAGTATCAGTCCCCCCCACAACTCGGCACGCAGACGCTGTGCATACCTCTCGCCGAACTTTATTCCGAAGAAGAGTCCAACAATGGACAACAGGAACG
Organism: Bacteroidaceae bacterium; assembly: GCA_017546635.1. GTDB lineage: Bacteria > Bacteroidota > Bacteroidia > Bacteroidales > Bacteroidaceae > HGM04593. Next base: position 3,057 of record JAFYSC010000062.1, read on the forward strand.
ACACTGCTCCTATCGCAACAAGCGGGAAGAGCAGCTCACCCCAGCTCTTTATACCCATACACGAGAATGATATGCCCACCGCGAAGGCATCAATGCTGGTGGCGATTGCCATTGTGAATATCACCTTTATCGACTCGGGATTAAAATTCTTCTTCTCCTCTTTCTTGAACGACTCCACAACCATACGTCCGCCCAGGAAAGCGAGAATGAGAAAGGCTATCCAATGGTCGAAGTTCGCTATAAGGTTATGGCAATAATCCGTTCCAACCCATCCTACAACAGGGTTTACAGCCTGGAACAGGCCGAAGAGCGTAGCCATAAGCAGCATAGGTTGCCACTTCACACGTTTCATTATTATTCCGCTCGCAATGGAAACGGCGAAGCAATCCATCGCAAGTGCAAATGCCAATATCAAGGCTTCAAGATGTGTCATTTTTCTTTTTTTTTATTTTATTAGTATACTCCTCAGCTGTTCGATGTTTCCATTGAATATGTTTATATCCACATTCTCGTCAACACCCTCTATTCTACCCCTGTCGCTGCACTGCCACATAAGCCATTCGGTACCCTCTTCGAGACGGGGTACATAATAGTGTGCTATCCACAATGGATATCTGCTGAAGAACGGGTCGGACAAATAATGTTCCTTGAATTTCTTGTAAGAGTATATAATAGGCTTTACGCCATAGTGTTCTTCTATTTTCGCTATAAAAATCTTGAGTTCCTGCAGAAAGATCCTCTTGTCCTTGGGGCGCTCCTCCACGTCAACGACAGGAGGAAGGTCGCCCTTCTCGAGTTTCACTCTACTTATGAACGATTGCGCCTGTGCCAATCCGCTGGAATGTTTTCCAAAATAGTGGTAGGCGCCTCTTATCAATCCTTTCTCTTTTGCTTTTGCAAAATTTTCGGCAAACATAACATCGGCAAAGTCACTTCCTTCGGTAGCCTTCACGTACACGAAACTTATCGGCGCGCTTTTTCCGTCTCCCTCTTTGAGTCTTTCCCAATTTATTCTGCCCTGATGCCTCGATACGTCAATTCCATACAGCGAGTATCCCTTCGGCATACAGATGTCATAGTGCTGTTCACCCTTACAGGGGCGAAGCAGGTAAAGATATGGCCTGAAGAAGAGATAATAGGCAACAGATATGAAAACAACGGAGAAGAGTGTTCCCACCATTATATGTATCCATTTTGTCCTTTTACTATCCCTTTTCTTTCGAGGTAATGATGAACGGCGGGCAGAAGCCTTCTGCTTCCGTCCGCCGGTTGTTTTCTTATCGGTTCTGGCGTTTGCCATCCTCTGTTTCTTATTTACCCTGCTCAAGAGCGAGAGTCACAGTAGTCTGGTCGCAAACCTCGCTGGGACCAAAGTACTGGATGGGACCGGGATAAACATAGCAGGTCTCATTTGCCCACTGCTCTCTGTTGGCAGCAAATGTCTTGAAGGGTGCACCCTCAAGGTCAACAAGAGCCTTCTGGATAACGGGCTTCATCTCGCCGTGACGACGCTCCATATTCATCAACATAGTGATGGGTATACCACCTGCTACCCATTCGGCAGCGGGAGCTGTTGTGTTGCGGATAGATGACATATAACCTGTCTTGCCTGCTGCGATGAGCTGCGATGCGTTGTAACCGAGTGCATAGCAGTAGTCTGCATCGTAGTTAGAGGGAGCTGCGCAACGGCCCTCGTAACCGAAGAAGTGGTGCTGGGGGTTGAACTTGCCGACATACTTGCCCTCGGCCTTCCAAGCTGCGAGCTTGCCTGCTACCATCTCAGAGAGGAGCTTCTCGGTCTCGATGAGTGATACCTGTACGTTGCCGTGGGGGTCGCGGTCCATTGTGAGCTGACGTGCCACGCCTGCGGGAAGGCTTGCGTAAACGGCAGCGTTCTCCTGTGAGAGCTGGTCGATGATGTACTGACGCTGCTCCTCGGGTGCAACAGCAGCATACTCCTCGCCCTTGTGAGCAAGAAGGTCGTTGAGCTCGGCGATAAGAGCCTTCATAGCGGGTACGAACTCGATGAGACCCTCGGGGATAAGCACTGTACCGAAGTTGTTGCCTGCTGCAGCGCGGTTAGCAACTGCCTGAGCGATAGCTGTTACGATATCATCGAGTGAGAGGGCCTTCTTCTCAACCTCCTCGGAGATGATACAGTAGTTGGGCTGTGTCTGGAGTGCGCACTCAAGAGCGATGTGCGATGCAGAACGTCCCATAAGCTTGATGAAGTGCCAGTATTTCTGAGCTGAGTTACAGTCGCGCTGTATGTTACCGATAACCTCTGAGTATACCTTACAAGCTGTATCGAAACCGAATGATGTCTCGATGTAAGCGTTCTTGAGGTCGCCGTCGATAGTCTTGGGACAGCCGATTACCTGAACACCTGTGTTCTTTGCTGCGTAGTACTCGGCAAGCACACAAGCGTTGGTGTTAGAGTCGTCACCACCGATGATTACAAGAGCCTTGATGTCGAGTTCCTTGATAATCTCGAGACCCTTGTCGAACTGCTCTGTCTTCTCGAGCTTTGTACGGCCCGAACCGATGATGTCGAAACCGCCGGTGTTACGGTAAGCATCCATAATCTCGGCTGTAATCTCCATATATTTGTGGTCTACAAGACCGCCGGGACCCATAAGGAAGCCATAGAGACGGCTCTGGGGATTGAGTTTCTTTACACCGTCAAAGAGACCTGCGATAACGTTGTGGCCGCCAGGAGCCTGACCGCCAGAAAGGATTACACCAACGTTGATTGCGGGATACTCCTTAGCCTCGCCTCCCTTCTCGAAAGTGATGATGGGAAGACCATAGGTATTGGGGAACATAGACTTGATAGCCTCCTGATCGGCTACAGACTCTGTTGCTGCACCCTCGCAAACCTTTACAACCTCTTTAAGTGCCTGGGGCAACTTGGGCTCGTAAGCAGCCCTTGCCTTTTGCAATGCGCTAATTTTCATAATATTATTATTGATTTGGTTAAAAATATCAATTATTAACTGCAAATTTCGTTTTTTTTTGTGAATATTAAAAGCATAAACGGTTTTTTTATGCCTTATGTTGTTAAAATAAATATTTTTCTTCGATGAAGCGGCTTACGGCTTGCATAATTGCAAATTTGGAATTACCTTTACGTTGTATTTAATTTTATAAAATCTGATATTATGGCAAGCAGAAAAAATCTCAAGAAGGTTATCACCTATATAGCCGACCAGTTGGCTACTCAGGCTTTCTTTGCATCGTATGAGTCTAAGGCAGACGCTGCCGAGTGGATAGAGGTGTTCAATGCAATATTCGCACTGAACAGGGACTACGTAAGCCGCGTAAGTCATCCCGAGCCCGGACTTCCCGCAAGAAAATACTACGACACACTGTGTATTTCATTCAACGAAGAGGCAAAGGTCATATTCGACAACATCAACAGATTGTCAGATGTAAAGTAAGCAGTTGATACTATGCACATAAGGGAAATATTGGCATTCACGGTATGTATGCTATGCTTCTCAACTTTGTCGGCACAAAATGCCGACAAAGTTGTTAAACGCAGTGTCGAGAAGTATCTGTCGGAGTACACTCACGACGGATTCAAGATAAAGAACTGCGGCCTGGAGAAGAAGCGCAACAACATTATCATCAACAGAAGCAGAAAGAAAATCACCATATACGCAAACAGGAACTTTGCCATACAGGTATTCACCCCCGAGCTGGTCGACAAGATATATTCCGACATCAAGGACCTGCTTCCCAAAGAATACAGAAAATACAAGATAGAAATCATTGCCCACAGAAAGCCTATAGAGTGGCTTGTCCCGAACCTGCACAGAGAGCGCAAGAAAACGGATGCCACACGTATGCTCGACAGGATAAAGCACCACGGCCCGGCGTGGGTAACCAACATTTCGCGCCCCTACACACCGACAAAAGGACTTGAGGGCAGGCACCTTGCTTTATGGCAGAGCCACGGCAGGGTATTTGCCAACGACAAGCAGATGTGGCAATGGCAGCGCCCTGCGCTGTATTGCACCACCGAGGACCTGTTCACACAATCCATCGTGGTACCTTTCCTTATGCCTATGCTCGAGAACTCGGGAGCCCTTATATACACCCCGCGCGAAAGGGACTGGCAGCCGCAAAGCGTAATAGTGGACAACAATCTGGTATCCGGCGCATCACAATACTTCGAAGGACCGGCAAACAAGGGAGCGTGGCAAGAGGTGCAGGGAGGCTTTATGCCCCGTGACGGATATTTCGTCGACCACGAGAACCCGTTTGCCGAAGGCACATCGCGCCTTACAAGTTCAAGCAGCAGCGACAAGGCCACCGCACTCGCAAAATGGATGCCCGAGATTCCCGAGACAGGGCGCTATGCCGTATATGTATCATACAAGAGCTGCGACACATCGGTACCCGATGCCCATTACAGCGTGCTGCACGCAGGAGGAGTAACACATTTCCGTGTGAACCAGCAGATTGGCGGCGGTACTTGGGTGTACCTTGGCACATTCGACTTCAACGCGGGAGCAATGGAGCACCAGGGAGTGGTACTCGACAACGCGAGCACACACAAAGGAGTCGTCAGCGCCGATGCCGTGCGCTTCGGCGGCGGAATGGGAATTGTGGCACGCGGCGACAGCACACCCATAACAAGCGGACTGCCACGATATCTGGAAGGAGCACGCTATTCGCTCCAATGGAGCGGTTTTCCCTATGAGGCATATTCGCCCAGCGAGGGAGGAAGGGACTACACCGACGACATCAACAGCCGCTCCCACGCACTCAACCATCTGTCGGGCGGCTCGGTGTACAACCCCGACACGACAGGACTCGGCGTTCCCATCGAAATCTCCTTCGGTTTCCACTCCGACGCCGGATATTCCGACCAGGATGAGATTATAGGTACACTGGGAATCGTAACTACAGAATACAGCGACGACATCCTGGCAAGCAGCATCTCGCGGTACATATCCAGGGATATGGCAGGCACAGTGATAGAGAGCATACGCAATGACATTGAAGCGCTGTACGGCATCGACTGGACCTGCCGGGGCCTGTGGGACAGGAGCTACAGCGAGTCGCGCCTGCCCGTAGTACCCTCAATGATACTGGAATCGCTGTCGCACCAGAATTTTATGGATATGGCCTACGGACACGACCCCGGATTCAAGTTCACATTTGCACGCGCCGTATACAAGGCACTGCTCAAGCACCTTGCATTCGTGAATGGTGAGGAGTACGCCGTACAGCCCCTGCCCGTAAAGGACTTCTCGGTTCAGTTCGAGGGCGAGAGCAACGTAATGCTCAGCTGGCACCCCGTGGACGACCCTCTTGAACCAACAGCAACAGCAAAAAAATATGTACTGTACACAAGAGTGGGCAACGGAGGATTCGACAACGGACGCATTGTAGAGGGATGTTCGACAGAACTTCCCTTGATGAAGGACGTGCAGTACAGTTTCAAGGTCGCGGCACTCAACGAGGGTGGCGAGAGTTTCCCCTCGGAGGTGCTTACAGCATATATATCCTCAACAGGGAAGGAACGAGTGATGATTGTAAACGGATTCCACCGCCTGGAAGGGCCCGAGGTGATAAACACCCACTCGAAGGCCGGATTTGACATTGACGCCGACCCCGGTGTGCCCTACCTGGCCACCCCCGAATACTGCGGCCGTCAGCTCGACTATGAGCGCGTAAACATAGGATACGAGGATGGCCTGGGATTGAGCGGCAACGACTTTGAGGGAATGCTCATAGCCGGCAACAGCTTCGACTACCCCTACATCCACGGCAAGGCATTGGCCGCCAACGGATACTCTTTTGTCTCGTGCAGCAGCGAGGCATTGATCAACGGTTGCATATCGCCCAACGGCTACTCGGCAATAGACCTTATCCTGGGTGTGGAAAAGCAGGGCGGCAAGGGCTCGCTCTTGGGTTACAACAGGGCATACAAGAGTTTTCCCAAGGAGTTGCAGACAGCCCTTACCGACTATTGCAACAACGGCGGACAGCTCTTCATCAGCGGTGCGCACATAGCAAGCGATATGGCAAAGAACGACAGCGACCGCAACTTTATCCGCAACGTCCTCAAGGTGGACTTCGGCGGTACAGTGAACGATGTGAGCGAGAATGTCATATTCGGCTCAAATATGCGTATGCAGATAGAGCGTACCGTGAACGAGAGATGCTACGCGGTACCCAGCCCCGACATCCTTGTACCTGTAGACAAGGCATTCATCTCATTCGTATACAACGACTGCAAGGAGAGCGCCGGTGTCGCCTATGCCGGAAAGTACCGCACAATATGCACCAGTTTCCCGTTCGAGGCCATCGGCAGCGAAGAACATCGCATACAGCTTATGGGCTCTATAATGCGTTTCCTGCTCAATTGACACCACACGTCAGCAACGTGAATATGAAGAGATTGCAACTAAATGACAATGCAAGACTTATAATAATGCCATCCAAGGAACGGCAAATTTATATTCAACCATAAAACAAGACACGACTATGATAACCGGAGAAATAAAGAACCGCATAGATACTATTTGGGATGCCTTTTGGACTGGCGGTATAACCAATTCAATCACCATATTGGAGCAGATGACATATCTGTTCTTTATGAAGATGCTCGATGATGCCCAAAAGACAAAGGAAGCGAATGCGAGCATTATGGGTGTAGCGGTGAAAGACCCTACATTCGGTGAAGGAATGTGGCACAACCCGGAGAGCGACAGGGATGTTGAATACAACACTTTACGTTGGAGCGTATTCAAGAATAAGGAAGCCGAGGAAATGTACCGCATTATCAGCCGTGATGCCTTTGCTTTCATCAAGAACTTGAACACAGGCAAGGAATCGGCTTACAGCAAGTTTATGGCTAATGCAACGTTCCTCATCCAGAACCCGCGTACTCTGGTGAAGATTGTCGAAGGCATTGATGCTCTTGATATGAACAACCGTGACACAATGGGCGATGTCTATGAGTATGTTCTTGGCAAGATGGCTGCAAGTGGCAACAACGGACAGTTCCGCACTCCGCGACATATTATCAAAATGATGGTTGATATGATGCAACCCACATTGCAGGACAGCGTGTGCGACCCCGCAATGGGTTCGGCAGGATTCATTGTGGAGAGTGCAAAATATGTCCAGGAGCATTACAAGAAAGAGCTTCTGAAACCGGAGAATATGAAGCACTACAAGAGCGGTCTTTTGCACGGCTTTGACACCGATTCCACAATGCTTCGCATAGGCGCTATGAACCTTATGCTACACGGAGTGGATAACCCCGATGTGGAATATAAGGATAGTCTTTCGACCGACAATACCGATGAGAACAAATATACTCTTTGCTTGGCTAACCCACCATTTGCGGGAAGCCTTGACTATGATGCAGTAAGTAAATCACTGCTCGCCATTACCAAGACAAAGAAAACGGAATTGCTCTTTATGGCTCTGTTCGTTAGAATGCTTCAACTGGGCGGTAGATGTGCTTCTATTGTTCCCGATGGTGTTCTCTTTGGTACAAGTACCGGACATTTGGCAATACGTAAAGAGATTGTAGATAACCAGAGATTACAGGCTGTGATTTCAATGCCAAGTGGCGTGTTCAAGCCATACGCAGGAGTATCAACCGCAATCCTCGTATTTACCAAGACAAATGCAGGAGGAACAGACAAGGTTTGGTTCTATGATATGACTGCCGACGGCTTCTCACTCGATGACAAACGCAACCCTATTGCCGATAATGACATTGAGGATATTGTTTCACGTTTCCACAACCTCGATGCAGAGGCTGACAGAACCAGAAAGGATAAATCGTTCCTTGTACCCGTTGATGAAATTCGTGAAAAGGGATATGACTTATCAATCAACAAGTACAAGGAGATTGAGCGTGAAGTAGTTGTTTATGATGCTCCCGATGTCATAATGGAGAGAATTGAGGCTTTGGAAACCGAAATACAGCAGGCAATTGTTGAACTGAAAAAGATGATATAGAACAATGATAACAAAAGAGGAATTACAGGAACTATTGCAAAGCAC
>JAFYSC010000063.1 GCA_017546635.1 Bacteroidaceae bacterium
ATATTTGCAACGGATTTTGAAAAATTAGCTATAATTGCAATAACTTGGGATAACTTAGGAATAGAGAAAAACCAATATAAAGTAGATACATTTTAAAACATATACTATGCAACACTATTTGACTTACATCAACGATTCAATTAAAAAGCATTGGAATATTCCTGCTTTTAGTAATTTTGGTGGCGAAACATACACCTATGGCCAGGTTGCCGAGGGTGTCGAGAAATATCACGTTCTTTTTGAGGCTTGTGGAATTAAGAAAGGAGATAAAATAGCTTTGTACGCACGTAACTCGGCCGAGTGGGGTATTGCCTACCTTGCAGTTGTCGCTTACGATGCAGTGATTGTTCCTTTCCTTCCCGACTTTTTGGCAAGCGCAGTAGTTGACTTGAGCCGTTTCTCGGAGTGTCGTATGATGATTTGCGACAATGTGGCCTACGACGCGCTCAAGAATGGCGACAAGCTTATGGAGCAGTTGAATGCAATCGACGGATTTACCTGCACCGTTAATGTAAAGAACATCTCGATTTATGCTTCGGCTTCAAAAGAGATTGAGACAGCGGTTGCCGATGTTGACAAGAAATTCGCTGCAAAATATCCCAACGGTGTAAAGGCCGAGGATATCGACTACAGCAAGACCGATATGGAGTCAATCGCAGTAATCAGCTTTACATCGGGTACAACAAGCGCAACATCAAAGGGTGTAGTATTGCCTTCGCGCAGCCTCTCGGCAAACCTTGAGTTCGCACGCCGCGAGATTCCTATGCAGGAGGGTAATACCATCTTCTCGGTGCTTCCTATGGCGCATATGTTCGGACAGACATTCGACTATCTGTTCCCCCTCTCGGGCGGTTGCCACGTTACAATCCTCAACGGCGAGCCCGTTCCCGCACGTCTGCTCGCAGGTCTTGCAGCCGTAAAACCCTATATGTTCCTCACTGTACCCTTGGTAGTGGAGAAAATCTTCAAGTCAAAGGTATTCCCCATCCTTCGCAAGCCTCATATGCGAGTACTGTTGGCTATCCCCGGTATCAACAAGATTATCCTCAAGGCTATCCGCAAGAAGTTGCTCGAGGCATTCGGTGGCGGTCTCACAGTAGGTCTTATCATCGGTGGAGCAGCGCTCAACAAGGAGGTTGAGGACGTGATGAAGAAGATGGGCTTCCCCTATTGCGTTGGCTACGGAATGACAGAGTGCGGTCCGCTTATCTCATACAGCGACCGTTCGACATTCGCAAAATATTCTTGCGGACGTACAGCAGAGCCTCTGGAGGTACGTATCGACTCTAAGGACCCCCACCGCATCTTGGGTGAGATTCAATGTAAGGGCGACGCAGTGATGATAGGTTACTATCAGAACGAGGAGGCAACAAAGGCTACATTCACAAAAGACGGTTGGTTGAAGACCGGTGATATGGGTATTATCGACCGCAAGGGCAATATCTTCATCAAGGGCCGTTGCAAGAATATGATACTTACCGGAAGCGGACAGAACATCTACCCCGAGGAGATTGAGGACCAGATAAACAATCTTCCTTATATTGTAGAGTCACTCGTTGTCGGACGCAAGAATGCTCTTGTAGCACTTGTAGTTGCCGACTACGACGCAGCAAAGAAAGACGGCCACTCGGTTGAGCAGGCCAACGAGATTATCACTCAGAACGTTAAGGAGCTGAACAAGGTATTGCCCGCATACAGCCAGATATCATTCTGCGAGATGCGTGACGAGCCTTTCGAAAAGACTCCCAAACAGAGTATCCGCCGCTTTATGTACTCTTAATTCAAACTGCGCAACAGGTATTATACCTTATATGTTTATTACACTCAGCATCGTTTGGTGCTGAGTGTTTTTTATATAATCACCTGAAAATATCACTTCCTTTATGATTAAATCCTCAACATTGCGCGTCTAAACTATAGTTGGACAAAAATAACCTCACAAAAGAAAATGAGCTTCGAGGAATTTTACAAGAATAACTATATTAAACTTTACCGTATCGCACTCTCAACGGTGCACGATGATGAAGAGAGCCGCGACATTGTGTCAGAGACATTCAAGAAACTGTGGCAGGTGTGGGACGGGACAAAAGAGCCGTCGGCACTTGCGCAGACCATTCTGCGCAACAAATGCATAAGCCACATAAGGCACAAAAATGTAAAGGAGCGCTTCAAACAAAGGATTATTGCCGACAAGGATATTGCAACGGGCCCCGACATTGCATACGAGCGACGCATTGAGATGTTGCGCAAAGAAATAGAGACACTTGGCAATGAAGAGAGAATCATAGTACAAACGGTAGTATTCGAGAAAAAAGGCTTCAAGGAGGCTGCGGCAGTCCTCAATTGCAGTTACGCCACAGCCCGAAGGAAATTCGCAACGCTGCTGCTCACACTCAAGGAGCGCATAGACAAGGAAGAGAACAAATGACATTCACGCAAGGACAACAACACTCCCATAATATGAAAAGAGAGGAAACGAAAGATATACAGCTACTGCTCGATGCAATGGAAGAGCCCGACAGATTCGACAATGAAGCACTTGACAGAATGATGACGGGAGAAGGGACAAAAGAGATATTTTCGCTCTTGTCCGACATTGAAACGATAAACCCCGATGCTTGCAGGAACACCCCCGACGTTGAGAGCGAGTGGAGCAATTTTGCACGGTGGACGCGTATGCAACGCCGTTGCGAACGCAAACACCCGTCCCGCAAAGTACCGGAGAACAGCATCTTTATAATTGCCTCCATTGTCATTCTGCTATCGGTTTTTATGCTTGTGTTATTGATATTTTAATGTGCGCCTGTGCGAATACGCACACTCTATGTGCATATTCGCACATATTGTTTCAGGCAAACAGTCTTGTAAATCCCTAACAAACAACATAATAAACAACTGGCACATTTTTTGTATCTATACAAATGAATGACGGCAGCACAAACAACACTTAAAGTTTGTTAATTTTAATATGTATTTTGTTACTTTTAGGGAGCTTATTCGTGTATAATGAAAGAGAGGTTTGCTTTATGCAATCTAAACTGACAAACATTACTTAATTAACATAAATTAACTGTATGGGGGGTAAAATCCATCGATTACTTATCTTTGCTCCTGTAAGAGAATTAAACACAACACACAAATGAAAAAATTTTATTTTGCAACAATGCTGACGCTGTGTTCAATTACAGCATTTGCACAGGAGTTTGCCGTAACGGGCAGGGTGGTGGACGCCGACAACAAGGGTGAGGGGTTGCCTCTTGCGCAGGTTGCCGTGTTCACAAAAGATACGGTAAAGGTAACCGCAACAGTATCGGACAACGACGGATATTTCAGGCTGCAACCGAAGAATGGCGGAGAATATCTTTTGTCGGTTACATTCATAGGCTATGAACCTTTGTGGAAGAAAGTGAAACTGAGCGAAAAGACACCGCATAAAAAGATGGGACAGCTACAGATGAACCCCGACAGCAAACTGCTGCGCGAGGTACAGGTGACGGGGCTCGCTCAGGAACTGACAATAAAAGCCGACACATTCGTGTATCACAGCAACGCATTCCGTGTGCCCGAGGGAGCATCGCTGGCAGCGCTCATCAAACAGTTGCCTGGCCTGCAGATGGACAGCGAGGGCAATCTCACTTTTCAGGGTAAGGCAGTGGGAAGCATTCTTGTAAACGGAAAGCCATTCTTCGGCGATGCGAACACTGCAATGGCAAATATGTCGAGCGCAGCAGTGGAAGATGTGAAAGTGTATGAAAAGACCGATGAGGAGAAAGAGTTCACTGGATTGCACGACAACAATAAACAGACGGTTATTGACCTTAAGATAAAAAAGGAGTATATGTCATCGTGGAGCGTAAACCTCACCGCTGCGGGAGGAACAAGCGAGCGTTTCACGGGCAAACTGTTCGCATCGAACTTCAGCGACAAATACCGTGCAGCAGTATATGCACAGGCGAATAACCTTAGTCAATGGCAAAGTGCCGACGAGAATGGCAACTGGCGCTACTACAGCCTTCCCGGTGCAATGCGCACCTATCGCACGGTGGGTGGAATATTGTCGTGGAACAACGGAAAGAAGAACACCGAGACGGGATATTTCGATTCTAACGCCGAGGTGACATACGCGCATAATAACACAATGAGCCTCACTACTGCAAAGCAGGAGCAGTTGATGGGCGCAAACGCTGCACACTACAGCTATTCGCGGGGCAACGGCTACACAAGCGCAACATCGCCAAGCATAAATGCTGGATTCACTTGGAACATCGACACTCTCAACAGGTTGAGAATGCAGATGTATTACGATTCATACAACAACGGGAGCGACAACACCGCCTACACATCGACATACAGCAGCGAGGCCTCGTGGAGCGATGCATACAAGACTCTCACCCAAGACGATATTGATAAGGATATTGAGAGCGCAGGTATAAACTCGCTTAGGGGTATTGGCAGAAACATCTATTGTTACGATACTTACCATATATATACCAACTATGTGCGCCGGTTGACAGGCGTCGATGGAGCGCTCACCATACGAGGAATATACCGCGGCAGCAGAAACCGTACAAAAAGCTACGACAAGCTGCACTATCGCTACTTCAATTCACAAGAGCCTGATGTAACAAGAAACGACTACACCTATTCTCCGGGAAGCAATGACAGATATGAACTGGCGGGCGACTTTACTGCACCAATCGGCAAGCATCTGAATTATGGTGTTTCATATACCTATACCCATAAACAGGACAACAACAATCATATCCTTTATAGGCTCGACAGGCTTGCCTCACCCGACTATCCGTTGGGGTGGCATCCTTCTACAGCCGACTCCTTGCTGTTGGCAAAGGACCTTGAAAACTCAAAGAATGAGACATATTTTGCAAACACCCACAATGTAGAGGGTTCACTGTCGGGCAGATGGGACAAATTCGAGTTCAGCACAACACTTTCGGCAGAGTTTCTGAACGAAAAGATTTTCTTCGTGCGCGATACCGAGCGAC
>JAFYSC010000064.1 GCA_017546635.1 Bacteroidaceae bacterium
CTGTCTTCTCTAACCCCAACGGACTAAATCGGCCGCAAAGATAGCTTTATTTTTTCAATCTAAAAAATTTTTCGCCCAACTTTATCACTTTTTTTCTTCATCATCGCCACTTTATGCAACCATTTATGCAATAATCTCGCCAAACAAAAAAAATACAGGCCTACGGCACCCGCAAGGATGCAACACAGGCCTGCATTATCAAGAGCCGCTACCGGTATGATATCAGAACATACACATTATTTGTGCGACAGATAGCGCTCGGCCTCAAGAGCTGCGCGGCAGCCGCTTGCAGCAGCGTTTATCGCCTGGCGGTAGTGAGGGTCGGCAACATCACCGGCAACGAACACACCGGGAACTACGGTCTTCACTCCACTCTCGTCGGCAGGTACAAAGTAGCCTGTCCCGTCGGTCTTGAGATACTTCTTGAAGATATCGCTGTTGGGTTTGTGACCTATTGCAAGGAAGAAACCGTCGATAGCAATATCATAGTGCTTCTCGTCGGGCTCGCCTTTACGCGATACAAGATGTGCACCCTCTACGCCATCCTCACCAAAGAGGCCCTCGGTATTATGCTCAAAGAGCACCTCGATCTTGGGGTTGTTGAGCGTACGGTCCTGCATTGCCTTTGAAGCACGGAGGTAGGGCTTGCGGACAATGAGATAAACCTTTGCAGCAAGCGATGCAAGATAGTTCGCCTCTTCACAAGCAGTGTCACCACCACCCACAACAGCTACTATCTTCTTGCGGTAGAAGAAGCCGTCGCAAGTAGCGCAGGCACTGACACCCATTCCCTGATATTTGATTTCATCGGACAGACCGAGATACTTTGCAGCAGTACCTGTCGCAATAATAACAGTATCGGCCTCAATCTGCTTGCCGTCGTCGAGAGTCACCTTGTAGGGAACCTCCTCAAAATCGACCTCTACAACACTGCCGGAGCGCACATCGGCACCTACATTCACAGCCTGCTGACGCATATTCTCCATCAGTTCAGGGCCTGTAATCCCATTGGGGAAACCGGGGAAGTTCTCAATGACAGTAGTTGTCGTGAGCTGTCCACCGGGCTGCATACCCTCGATGAGCACAGGTGCAAGATTAGCACGTGATGCATAAATGGCAGCGGTATAACCTGCGGGGCCTGAGCCAATCACCAAACATTTTGTTCTTTCCATAATCTTTGTAGTTTATATTTATTGATGTTCATTCCTTATATTCAAAACATATCCACAACCTCGGCATCGGGGTATTCGCTTAACGGACACTCAAAGAGCGAGCTGTCAAACGAGCAATGGGGCTTATAGGCATCAATCACAATCTCGGCAACATTGCCGTCGGATGTAAACATCTGCAATTTCACAAGACGCGAATTACAGGCAGAGAGCCACACCTTTATCCTGTTGAACTCCGAAGCCCCGGCCTTTGAAGCGAGGGTTACCACATTATCTGCAGCAACAGCCTCAACCGAGCACTCATACTCTCCGCTTTTATACAGCTGCATAAGATGGAGCGGCGAAAGCCCCTGCGCCTCATCGCTGTCGGCTGCTGTTATATATATTTCATTTGTCTGCTCCATAAAATTCCACTGGCGCTCACCGTTACACCAGATACGCACCTGCTGCATCTGCAGCGTATAGCGCTCGGCAGCCTGTACATCGGCACCCCTGCCCAAACAGAAGTACCCCTTGTCGCTGAACAACGCCTCACCATCTGCATCGCTTACAGCATAGGAAAAATCCATCCTTACGCCCGCATCGGCCCTCATAACCTTGACAGCCTTATCGAGCAGGGAGACAGCAACGTCATTGCCATTGTCGGCAACAAGCACAGCCGGCGACAACAGCAGTACAAACAACAGAAAAGAGGCTATATTATTCCTATTTATATTATTATCCATAAATTTAATCCTTTTGCAGAATTGTTTTCAGACGGAATTCAAGGTCGGCTTCGTCACTGCACAGCACCTGACGCGGCTTGCTGCCGTCCTGTTCACCAACAATACCCGTCCGGCACAACTGGTCCATAATACGTCCCGCACGGTTGAAACCGATATTGAACTTACGCTGCAACAACGATGTAGAGCCCTGCTGATGCATCACCACCGTACGCGCAGCCTCAACAAAAAGTTCGTCGAGCTTGCCGACAGACTGTGCATCGCCGCGCATAGAGGAGACTGCACCACCCTCACTGCCGGCCTCATCGGGCTCGGGCAATATATATGCCGAGGCGTATCCCTGCTGCTTGGCAATATGCGCACACACCCTCTCCACCTCCTTTGTCTCGACAAGGGCACACTGTACACGCACAGGATCGTTGCCGGCTAGGAAGAGCATATCACCCCTACCCTGCAGCTGGTTGGCTCCCTTACGCTCAAGGATTGTACGTGAGTCGATGGGCGAAATTACGCGGAATGCCATACGTGCGGGGAAATTCGCCTTAATGGTACCCGTGATGATATTTGTTGTGGGTCGCTGTGTAGCGATTATCATATGTATACCAACGGCACGCGCCTTCTGGGCAATACGTGCAATGGGAAGCTCAACCTCTTTTCCCGCAGTCATCATAAGGTCGCCATACTCGTCGATGATAACCACAATGTAGGGCATAAAGCGGTGCCCCTTTGTGGGCAACAGCTCCTTATTGAGGAATTTCTCGTTATACTCCTTTACCGAACGTACCATTGCAGCCTGCAACAGGCGGTAGCGGTTATCCATCTCGGTGCAAAGTGATTTCAGCGTACGCACCACCTTTGTCACGTCGGTGATGATAGGTTCATCCTCACCCTCGAGCTTCGCAAGGAAGTGCTTCTCAATGACACTATAAAGACTGAGCTCCACCATCTTGGGGTCGACCATCACAAACTTGAGGTATGCAGGGTGCATCTTGTAGAGCAACGATGTTATTATAGCATTGAGACCTACCGACTTACCCATTCCCGTAGCACCGGCAACAAGCAAGTGGGGCATCTTTGCCATATCCACCATAAACACCTCGTTTGAGATTGTCTTTCCAAGGGCAAGGGGAAGCGCCATATCCGTCTCCTTGAACTTGCGGCTGTTGAGCAGCGACGACATAGGCACAATCTGCTTGTTGGCATTGGGGACCTCGATACCTATCGTACCCTTTCCGGGGATAGGCGCTATGATACGGATACAGAGAGCCGAAAGCGACATAGCAATATCGTCCTCGAGGTTACGTATTTTCAAGATGCGCACACCGGGTGCGGGAGTAATCTCGTAGAGAGTAATTGTAGGACCTACCGTTGCCTTTATTGAGCTTATCTCAATGTCAAAATCGCGAAGCACACGTACAATCTCGTCTTTCTTCACATTCTGCTCTACCATATCTATGGAACGGGCAGCACCGCTCTCGTACTTGTCGAGAAGGTCGACAGTGGGAGGCTTATAATAGCTCAGTTCATCGCGCGGATTAATAGGACGGTTCATATTTCCACCTGTATCATCCTTTGCGCCCGATTCTACGTCAAGTACAACATCTTCGGGTTTTTTGGCACCTGTAATCTCATCGAACTTCCTTGCCAGTTCCTCGTCATCATCGGCAATTTCAATTTCCATCTCATCGCCTTTATCCTCGCCGTCATCATCTCCATTGCTGTCAATATCGAGGTCTATCTCATTCGCAGCCTCTTCGGCCTCCTCTTCTTCATCATCCTCATCTTCATTATCATCGCCTTCGGCCTCCTCCTCTTCTTCGTCATTAGCATCATCTGCAGGAGACACCTCGTCGGCAACACCATCTTTTTTATCCACAGAACGAGACTTCATCCACCTTCTCACATATTCGAACGACAGCACCTTACGCAGCCACTCTATCGTAGAACGCGTAAGATACACCATAAACAGCAGGAACGATATCAAGAGCAACAGGAACAGCCCACCTGTTCCGATGTGCAGCCCCAGCCACTGTACAATAAGTACTCCGTGCGCACCGCCGGGCGACGCAAAGCCTACATACAGGTCGTTCAGCAGGAACGCGAAGAACATCGAGCCCCATATCATACCGAATGTCAAGCTAATGAACCATTTCAGAATATTCGAACCGTACAGATTCATAATGCGCAATGCAACCAGCATAAGCAACGGCACCACAAGTACCGACGCCCATCCGAAGCAATCGTTAACCAGGAAATTCGCTATTTTTGCACCACCCAATCCACCGCTGTTCTTCACACCTTCCACGGCTGTGCTCACCGGGTCGATTATATCCTGATCGGCTCCGCCCGATGTAAAGAACGAACAGAAGGATATAAAAAGATAGACCGAAAAGGAGGCAAGCAATAGACCGATAACGAATATCGTTGTATTATTCTTGAAAAATTCCGCCATACGGGCAAACAGGCCCACTTTCTTTACAGTTGCTTTCTTTACCATACTAATTTTAGTTCTACAACACAAAACACACTCCTTAAATTGCTAAGACACAGGGATATAGCAACAACACACAAACAAACCGACCATAAATATCCAATTTAGCAAATGCGAAGGTAGCAAAAAAATAAATATCAATACAGCCTTACTACGCTATTTTTTTGTAACTTCGCGGCAAATTTGCACACAAAGCAACATTATCACGATGAACAACAAAGAGGACATAGTTTTTTCGCGCAATACAATTGAGTTTGTAACAGTAGCCGCAGAATTTTGCGCCTACGTAGAACGTGCAAACGAAATAAAGCGCAAGGAGTTTGTGGGTACAATGCTCAAGATATTGCCACTGCTCTACATTAAAGCACAGATGCTTCCGTGGGAGGAGAGAGTGAGCGAGGATGAGCTTGAGGATTTTGTAACCGAGGACAGCTACGAGGTTCTAAGAATTACCCTATCGGAGCTTCTTGCCGAAAACGACGCATATCTCGACGTCTTTGTGGCCGAAATGAAGTACAGCGACACACCTGTCACAAAATTCATATCCGAGGACATTGCCGACATCTACCAGGATATAAAGAATTTCGTATGCCTTTTCCAACTGGGAATAAACGAGACAATGCACGATGCCATCGTAGAGTGCAACAACCACTTCAAGAGCTATTGGGGACAGACACTCGTGAACACACTGAGGGCACTGCACGAAATTGAATACAACTGCAACGACGACGAAGAAGAAGAGGAGGGATACTATCAGGATGAAGAAATTTAGAGCAAACATCGAGAAGAGCGAGGTTGCACAGATGCCGAACACACTCTTCAGTGGGCGCATTATAACGATAGACACCCCCGACGATGCCGAGAAGGCCGTCCTTGCCTTATCACGGGAGAGCATCGTGGGAATAGACACAGAGACACGCCCCTCATTCCGTAAAGGCGTGCACTACAATGTATCGCTATTGCAGATAAGCACCCTGGAGACCTGCTTTCTCTTTCGCCTGAACCGCATAGGAATCCCGAACCCCCTGATAGAACTGTTGGAGAACAACGGGATAACCAAAGTGGGACTGTCGTTGCACGACGACTACCAGGCACTGAACAAAAGAAAGAGATTTACCCCCGCGAATTTCCTCGACCTGCAGAAATATGTCACACGCTTCGGCATCGAGGAGAAGGGACTCCAGAAGATGTATGCCATTGTATTCGGGGAGCGCATATCAAAGAGCCAGCAGCTCACCAACTGGGATGCAGACGTGCTGACCGACAAACAGAAACTATACGCAGCCACCGACGCGTGGGCCTGCCTAAGAATATATCACCATTTGAAAAACCTAGAGACTAATGACTGAAAAATCGGTAATACTGAAGAGAGGCAAGGAGGAATCGCTCCAACGCTTCCACCCGTGGATATTCTCGGGAGCAATACACCACATTGAGGGTAAACCCGAAGAGGGCGATGTCGTAACCGTATATACGGCAGAGCGCAAATTCATTGCACGCGGTCACGTACAGGTGGGCAGCATAGCTGTTCGCGTGCTCACATTCGACGACGAGCCTATAACCGACGAATTCTGGTACAAGCGCATTGCAACAGCATACCATCTGCGTACGAGCATAGGAATAGCAGGCACACCCACCAACGACACCTACCGCCTTGTACACGGCGAAGGCGACAACCTCCCCGGACTTGTCATTGACATATACGGCGACACAGCGGTGATGCAGGCACACAGCGTGGGAATGCACGTCAACCGCCATATAATAGCAAAGGCCGTAAAGGAGACATTGGGCGAGGGACTCAAGAATATCTACTATAAATCGGACACCACACTGCCCTACAAGGCCGACATAAACAAGGACAACGGCTATCTGTACGGCGGAAACGCAGGCAACGTATCGACTGAGTATGGGCTTAAATTCCACATCGACTGGTTGCGCGGACAAAAGACAGGTTTCTTTGTCGACCAGCGCGAGAACCGCTCACTGCTCGAGAAATATGCCAAAGGCCGCAAGTTGCTGAATATGTTCTGTTACACGGGAGGATTCTCTATATACGCACTGCGCGGAGGAGCAGAGCTCGTGCACTCGGTAGACAGCTCGGCAAAGGCCATTGACCTGACAAACGCAAATGTAGCGATCAACTTCCCCGACGACACCCGCCACGCGGCATATGCCGAGGATGCATTCGACTACCTTGAGCGAATGGGCAACAACTACGACCTCATAATACTCGACCCTCCCGCATTTGCCAAGCACCGCGACAGCCTGCGCAACGCGCTCATAGGCTACCGCCGCCTGAATGCAAAGGCAATAGAGAAGATTCAGCCTGGCGGAATACTCTTCACCTTCTCTTGTTCGCAGGTAGTGAGCAAGGAGAATTTCCGCACAGCAGTGTTCACGGCTGCAGCCATCGCAAAGCGCAAGGTGCGCATCCTGCACCAGTTGACACAGCCGGCCGACCACCCTGTGAACATCTACCACCCCGAGGGCGAGTACCTGAAAGGATTGGTGCTCTATGTTGAATAATGCAACTATCGGCTCTATTCAGAATTCTTATCGAGATATTTTTCCAAAAATATTTTGCCAGATAAAAGATTATAGCTATCTTTGCACCTCGAAAGCCATTACACTACATTTTGTTACCAGCAAAGTAAAAGAATTAAACTAAAAAAATATACGATAATGAAAAAAGACATCCATCCCGCAGGATACCGTCCCGTTGTTTTCAAAGATATGTCAAACGGTGACTGCTTCCTTTCGCAGTCTTGCTGCAACACAAAGGATACAATTGAGTTTGAGGGCGAGACATACCCCCTTATCAAGCTTGAGATTTCTAACACTTCTCACCCTTTCTATACAGGTAAGGCTAAGCTCGTGGATACAGCTGGTCGCGTAGACAAGTTCATGAGCCGTTACGCTAAGACAATGAAGAAGTAATCTTTCAGGAAAGAGAAATACAAGATGGTGACTATCAAATTTTAGTCACCATCTTTTTTTTATATCCGCACAAAAATCATACAGGCCATATAATGGATCTGTAGAAAAAAGGTGTGGATAACAATTCTTTCAACCACCTTTTTTCTACCGAGCCCATATAACTTCCAGACTGCACGGGCATCCTAATAATTATTCTTCATAGGCTCAAAGAACGCTTGCTTATGGAGACAGGCAGGACAGATATCGGGTGCATCCTGAGCCTCTACAACAAATCCGCAATTTCGGCATTGCCACCATATCTTACCGTCACGGTGAAAGAAATTCCCATCAGAAATACGTTCCAGAAGTTTCAAATAGCGGCGCTCGTGCTCAGCCTCCACAGAAGCAACAGCATTGAAAGCCGCAACCACAGCCGGAAAGCCCTCATCCTGTGCAATCTTGGCAAAATCGCGGTACAGTATATCCCACTCTTCACGCTCACCGTTTGCAGCAGCCAAAAGATTTTCCTTTGTCGAGCCTATTTTACCCGACGGGTAAGTGGCAAGTATTTCCACTTCACCACCCTCGAGAAACTTAAAGAAGCGCTTTGCGTGCTCCTTCTCCTGTTCGGCTGTCTCGAGAAAGACAGCAGCCACCTGTTCATAACCCTCCTTTCTTGCAACAGACGAGAAAAACGTGTAGCGGGTACGCGCCTGACTCTCACCGGCAAAAGCCTTAAGCAAATTCTGTTCGGTAACCGAACCTTTGATACTCTTCATAATAGCACAATTTATAATGATTAGAAACTGGCCGGAAACACCGAAAAGAGAATTTCCGACAAAACAGACAAATACAAGATATTTTTAGCTAAAAAAAACATCCTGTTCCTCACTAACAAAGAACAGGACATTTATGTTTATCTGCCGTAACTTTCCAACCCAAAGAGCTACTTGTCATCTGCTTCTCATCCACAAGTCGGGACGGTCGGTAATAACACCGTCTACAGGAAGCTGTGGCGCACTATCGGGAGCATCCAGGGTCCACACCTTCACTTTTTTTCCGTGCGAATGTACATCCTCAACCAGAGCAACAGGCAGCAGTCCATAATAAAAATTAAAGGAATTTATATAATCGTACTTCGAGTAGCTGTAACCTACAAATTTCCCGTCAAAAGCAATTGGCAAGAAAGGAATTTTGCATATAAGAAGTTTCTCAATAGGGAAAGGATGCCCCAAGCGGTGCAGATGCTCAAGAATTGCATCATCGAACGACTGGGCTACCACCCACGACGCAGCCTGATAAAGAGCAACCTCGTTTATGAAAGCCTTTGCTATCTGCTCGGCATCACTTCCACGTTTTATCTCCACAAGTAATCCGGCACGTCCGTCCACAACGTCAAGAACCTCTCCGAGAGTAGGCAGCACATCGTCGGTCGCATTTCCGTCATTGCCCACTATCCTGAACTCACGCAACTCCTCGAGCGTCATATCGGCAATGCGGCCTTTTCCGTTTGTCGTACGGTCAATCTCCTTATCGTGACAAACCACAATCTCGCCATCTTTAGTAAGATGAATGTCAATCTCTATCATATCGGCTCCACTCTCCAAACCTTTTCTTATACAGGTCAAGGAGTTCTCGGGGGCCATACCTGCACCTCCACGGTGTGCCACCACGACAAGTTCGCCGATGCGCTGCTGCCCGTAGCCCTTCTTTCCGAAGAGAGCATCAAATGCCATATACACAATTGCCACAACAAGCAGCACAAACAAAGCAATAACAAAATACCACATTTTCATTTTTATAGTTTTACGTCAAACATATGTTTTACAAGAATCCTGACAACTTTCTCGAACCAGGCAAAACTGTCCCCGGCATCTATGGATGCATCGACAGCCTCAATTGCAAAGGTATCGACAACCTCCTTATTGAGCAATGCCCATATAAGGAATTTTCCGAACTTATGGGTCAAAAGATCGCTAAGCGTCTCACCGCTCGGATGATAATTCAATATCTCATCGCGATAAGTGGGGATACCAGGGAATGTAAGACCCACAATATCCTTCTGTATAAAGGCATCGACCTTTGCTGGAAAATAATTTTTCGCAGTACTGAACAGATTGCCGACAAGGCGGACAAGCGTGTAGCCATATATACCCTCCCTCGCAAGTTTGACAGCATCGAGCCTGTCAACCTTCTCCTGCGTATCGAAGCGCACGAGTATATGCTTTACCAGATGTAATCCTGTCTCGATATACGAAAAATCGGTTATAAGCTCCGAAATATTCTCTACAAGATGATACAGCAGTTCCTTGTCATTGTCGGCTATAGCCTTGTCTATCAAGGCATAGAACAAAGGAACAGCACGCTCATCGCCGCTATGCGGGACATTGTCGCCCGAATGCACACAATAGACATGCGCATACCAGGACATCACATTTCTCTTGTACAGCCCCAAAGGGTTTGCACTTGCGCTCCTGCGACCACGGAAATATCCCCTGTTACGACAAGTCCAATCCTCACACTCGCGGGTAAATATCTCCAACAGCCTGCCGTTGCCTACAGTTGAGTTCACCCCCACCTGCAACAGCACGTACAGCATCGACATTTGGGAATAGTCGAACCACTCGTTGTTTCGGTACCTCTCACCAAAGAACTCCTCGACCACGGGAGCTATATTTTCCCATCGCGATACTCCCATAATTACAAGTATGCGCTCCAGGATAAAATAGCTGAAGCTGTCACCTGTTGTATATGCCGACAATATATGCGGATAAAAATCCCTGAACCGTTCTTCTTCGCCCTCACAGCCATCTTCATTGCACAGCACAAAACGCTGGTAGTGCTTCAGGAAAGTCATTGCAACCGTTACGCCCTCACGCTTCCACAGCAAGTCATTGCCAAAGGAGGCTCTTTCCCAGAATGTCTGGTACTCCATTACGTTATTCACATAAGAGGACTGGAATGTAACCTGCTTGCGCATAACCAGCTGGAAAAACGGCATAAAAAGACGGATTAGCCTGAAATCACAGGTAAAGTACCTGAAGATAGAACGTATCTCGTCGAAGAGTTCTCCGACAACGACATCAGAATCCTTGCTTTGCGACAGCAATTTATCTATAATGAGCAATACGGACAAGCGTGTAGCAGTCTCCAGGAACACCATAAGCCTGTCGCGGCGACTTTTCCTGACCACATTACCCAACAAGGAATGCGATTTTATTATGGCATACATCTCCTTGACAATTTTCAGCGCCAAGTTCCCTTGCAGCAGGTTATGTTCAAGCGTATAACGCTTGTTTGATAGATAGTAGACATACACGCAGGCATCGTTCCTCACCTCGAGTATCGGGTCACACATAAGTTTCCACAAAAGTTCTTTTGCGTCGTGCAGATAAAGTCCTTCGTTGAAATACTCGGTAAGAAGCATACCGTTTACAATACTCACCGATGCCAGTTTGCGCAACCGTTTTACAGGCGCCAGCAAGGCATTGAGTTCCTTATACCGCGCTATGACAGTTTCATCGGCATTGCTTGTCTCAATCCGCCTTATAACGTCGTTAAACTCCGCGATACGCTCTACACCCTGTTCGGGCTGCACATCCAACAATTCGTACATAAGAGCAAAAAGTTGCTCCTCGTAATTCTCGCGTATAAGAGTATTGACGGTATCGGTCAAAAGCGACATTACACTATAATGTTCGCCCCAACAGCTTTCGAGTTCAACAATCCCACCATAATTGTTTGTCGCAAGAGTATCGATGAGCAGGGCATTGCGCATTGCCGACATAAAAAGGACATCCTGCTCGGCTGCTTCCAAAAAGGAAACATACCTTTCGGCCGGGACAGGTCGGCCAACATCATCAATATCCGCGCGCATACGCCTTACAAGGGCACGTCCCATCATAAACTCCAGAAAACGCTCATACACAAACTGCACATACAGCACCTTTTCGGCACCAATTCCCTTTTCTGTCTCCCGCAGCATCGGGCGTTCGGCCTTATTCAACAGTTCAGCATACGCTATCGTAATACCGTTGCTGTTGTACATTCTCGTCGAGAGGGTATGGAGAGGATCCGAACTGTCATCCTTTGCGACCTTTATCTGCTCAACAGGAATACTGTCGGCCGCCTCACCGTCGAGATAACGCCCTACCAGATATTCGGCAAGCGCTTCCAATATCTCGCATTGCATACCTCCGGCATATGAATTGCCTATATCGGACAGCATCCTGTCAAATAGATTTACAGATGTATAATCGGACATATCTGCAGACAACTCCTTAC
>JAFYSC010000065.1 GCA_017546635.1 Bacteroidaceae bacterium
CGATGGTTACGCCGTTGCTCTGATTGATAGACTGTGCACGTTCAGAAACAGTTATGCCGCACAGTCTTCTTACTCCTCGAGAATGCCGTTGTAGGCAAGCTCGCCTTCAATTACAAAGAAGAGCTCCTCGGGGTCGTATTCTCCAATACCGTCTTTCTTTGCCTCCTTTGCCACGTACTCGGCAATCTTGTTGATGTCAATGTCTATATACTCGTCGTTGCTGTCGAGGATACCACTCTTGTCGTAGTAGTCGTATGTGGTGTCGAGGATATAGTAGAAATCGTTGTCGCTGAACTTGTCCTTCAGCTCTTGAGGCAGGTGCTCGCGTATGTATGCAATGGTCTTCTCGTCGTCAAGGTCTTCCATTGCGAATTCGTCGTTCTGCATAATGGATTACTTTGCAAGAAGTTCCTCGAACATTTTCTGTACTTCGCCTTTTGACTTTGAACCGACGAACTTGCTTACTACCTCTCCGTTCTTGATGAAGATGACGGTGGGTACATTGCGGATGTTGTACTCGTCGGTAAGGTCGGCAGCCTCCTCGATGTCGCACTTGCCTACTGCCACGCGGCCGTCATACTCTTTTGCGAGCTCCTCGATGATGGGTGCCAACTGACGGCAGGGACCGCACCAAGTTGCGCTGAAGTCCAATACGATAGGTAATTCTGTTGCAAGGAATTCCTTTGCGTTGTTGTCGTTTACGATTACTTCCATAATTGTTGTTTTTAAGGGTTATTAATTCAGTTTATATTCAATGTTAGGTAATGTCTTTATGTAGTCTATGAGCTCCTGCTCCACGGTGATGCTGTGTCTCTTCGATACAAGCTCAAGCGAGAATTCATTCTCGGCATCCTTTATGCAGAACAGTAACTTGCAGTTTCCTGGATGCCTCTCGGCATATTCCAGCAGGTATTCGTACAGTTCCTGGGTAAAGCTCATTACTTCGAATGTTATAGTAAGGCTCTTTACAATAGTCTCCTTCACGTCGGGCAACAGCTGTATGCTGCTGACCGAGAATTCCAAGGAGTTCTGGTCCCAGCGCTTGGGCTGGCAGCTTCCTGTTATGTACAGGAATGTTCCGGGGGTGAAGTAGGACGATTTCTGTATCCAGTCGTCGCCGAAGAATGGCAGTTCGGCTGTTCCGCTGAAGTCCTCAATCTTTACAATTCCGAACGGATTGCCGCGTTTTGTCTGTCCCACACGCGGTGCCTCGCTCACAATGCCGCCGAATGTCACCTTGCGGTTCCTCAGGTTCTCCAGGTTCGAGAACTCCTCGGCCTTGGTGTTGCAGAACTCGTTGAGCACCAATGCATACTCGTCCAACGGGTGTGCCGACAGGTAAATTCCCACCAGCTCGCGCTCGCGGTTAAGTCGCTCCAGTGTACTCCAGTTGCCGCCTTGCGGTACTTCGGGGTGTGGAATTGCCGCTCCCTCCTCGTCGCCGAAGAGTGATGCCTGTGCCATCGACTTGTCCATCTGATAGCGGTTTCCGTATCTCACAAGCACTTCGAGGAACTGCTCGCCCTTGCTGTTCGTTCCCAAGTATTGCTCGCGTGTGATTTCTCCTCCGAGCTCGTCGAATGCGCCCGACAGTGCAAGGCATTCGAGGTTCTTGCGGTTGCAGGCTGTCAGCTTCACTCTCTCTACAAAATCAAATATGTCTGTGAAGGGACCGTTTGCTTCGCGCTCCTCAATTATACATTGCACGGCATTCTCGCCAACACCCTTTATGGCACACAGTCCAAAGCGTATGTGTCCTTTCTTGTTTACGCTGAACTTGCGGCGCGACTCGTTTACGTCGGGGCCAAGTACCTTTATGCCCATTGCCGTACACTCCTGCATCAGCTTGGTGATTTCGGTAATGTTCGACAGGTTGCGGCTCAGTGCGCCCGCCATATATTGCGAGGGGTAGTGAGCCTTGAGGTATGCTGTCTGGTAGGCTACCCACGAGTAGCAGGTGGCGTGCGATTTGTTGAATGCATACGATGCGAACTTCTCCCAGTCGGCCCATATCTTTTCCAACACTTCTGCGGGGTGTCCGTTAGCCTGTCCGCCATTTATGAACTTGGGCTTTAGCTCGTCGAGCTTCTCCTTCAGTTTCTTGCCCATTGCCTTACGCAGCGAGTCGCTCTCGCCTCGCGTGAAGTTCGCCAGCAGACGCGACAGAAGCATCACCTGCTCCTGGTATACCGTAATTCCGTATGTATCCTTCAGGTATTTCTCCATACACGGAAGGTCGTACTGTACCAGCGAGGGGTTATGCTTGCGCTCGATGAAGTCGGGGATATAGTCCATAGGACCGGGACGGTAAAGGGCGTTCATCGCTATGAGGTCCTCGAATGTACTCGGCTGAAGTTCGCGCAGATATTTCTGCATTCCCGGCGACTCGAACTGGAATGTACCAATGGTGCTGCCCTTGCAGTAGAGGGCGTATGTAAGCTCGTCGTCAATAGGGATGTGGTCAATGTCTATCTCTATTCCTAAGCTCTGTTTAATGTTTATGAGTGCCTCGTTTATGACAGAGAGAGTCTTGAGTCCCAGGAAGTCCATTTTTATAAGTCCTGTCTCCTCAATGACGCTTCCCTCATATTGTGTTACGAGCAGTTTCTCGCCCGTCTCCTTATCCTCGGCAATGCTCACAGGCACGTGGTCGGTTATGTCGTCGCGGCAGATGATGGTACCGCAGGCGTGTACGCCGGTGTTGCGCACGTTGCCCTCGAGCATCTTTGCAAATTTTATGGTGTCGCGCAACAGCGGGTCGGGCGATGCCTCAGCTTCGCGCAGTTCGGGTACCGCCGCTATTGCGTTAGGAAGGTTCATCTTCTTTCCGTCGGGCAGGCGGTCGGGTATTGCCTTGCACAGCCTGTTCGATGTTTCAAGGGGCACTTTCTGTACACGGGCAACATCCTTGATGGCAAGCTTCGTTGCCATTGTGCCGTATGTGATGATGTGTGCTACCTTCTCCTGTCCATATTTCTCGGTAACCCATTTGAGTACCTCGCCGCGTCCGTCGTCGTCAAAGTCAACGTCAATATCGGGGAGCGATATACGGTCGGGGTTTAGGAAACGCTCGAACAGAAGGTCGTATTTGATAGGGTCGACACGGGTAATCTCGAGGCAGTATGCAACAACGCTTCCGGCTGCCGAACCACGTCCCGGGCCCACTGCCACGCCCAGCTGCTCGCGGGCGGCACGTATGAAGTCCTGCACAATAAGGAAGTAACCGGGGAAACCCATTGTCTTCATTATGTGCAACTCAAAGTCAATGCGCTCTATCAGTTCCTGCGAGAAAGGCTCGGGATAGCATTTCCTTGCTCCGTCGTATGTTATTTTACGCAGGTAGTCGCCCTCGAGCTTAATGCGGTAGAGTTTCTCGTATCCGCCCAGCTTCTTTATTTTCTTCTCGGCCTCCTCCTGGCTCAGCACCACGTTGCCTTTCTCGTCGCGGGTGAACTCGTTGAACAGGTCTTCGTGGCTGAATTTCTCGCGATATGTCTCCTCGGTACCGAACTCTTCGGGTATTGCGAAGTTGGGCATAATGGGGGCGTTGTCTATGCTATAGAATTCCACCTTGTCACATATCTCCACGGTGTTGGTAAGGCTCTCGGGTATATCTCCGAAGATGGCCTCCATCTCCTCGCGTGTCTTCATCCACTCCTGCTTGGAGTAGAGCATACGCTTAGGGTCGTCAAGGTCCTTGCCCGTGCTCAGGCATATGAGACGGTCGTGTGCCTCGGCATTCTCCTCGTCGACAAAATGCACGTCGTTTGTACATACGAGCTTCACTCCGCACTTCTTGCTCAGCTCAACGATGTGCCTGTTTACTTCCTGCTGAATTTCATATACCTCGTGGTTGGCGCGCTCTACAGTGGCTTTGTGCAGCTGCAACTCAAGATAATAGTCCTCGCCAAAGATGCTCTTGTACCAGTTTACCGCCTCTTCGGCCTCGGCCATCTTGCCTTCCCTGATGAGTTGCGGAATCTCGCCTCCCAGACAGGCCGAGCAGACTATCAGTCCCTCGCGGTATTTCTCCAACTCCACCTTGTCGGTTCGCGGTGTGTAGTAGTATCCCTCGGTCCACGCCTTCGATACTATTTTAATAAGGTTATGATATCCTTTCAGGTTCTTTGCAAGCAGCACAAGGTGGTGTCCGCGCATATCCTCCTTCTGTTCACGGTTGAACAGTCGGCGCTCGGCTACATATACCTCGCAGCCTATGATTGGCTTGAAACGTTCGTCGCCACTCTTTCCCTTGTTGACTTTGTTTACATAGTTGTAGAATTCCTTTATGGCCATCATATTGCCGTGGTCGGTGACGGCGATGCCTTTCATTCCGTCGGCAATGGCCTTGTCGACCAGCTTCTTTACAGAAGCCTGGCCGTCCAGGATAGAGTATTGTGTATGTACGTGCAGATGGACAAAATCTAACATTGGGAGTTGTCTGTTTTGGTTTGTTGCTTCAAAGATAATAACAAACGAGCGAGAAATATCAAGCTTGCTTGAATATTTTTCACAGCGAGTGCAGATTATCTTCGATTTTATCAAAGATACTAACAAACGAGCGAGAAATGTCAAGCTTGCTCGAATATTTTTCACAGCGAGTGCAAGTAACTTCGAGGTTTACCTCAAAGATACGAACAAACGAGCGAGAAATATCAAGCTTGCTTCATTATTTTTCATAGCGAGTGCAAGTATCTTCGGACTTTAGTTCAAAGATAACAGCTGTTGCCCATATTGCATAATCCTTTCTATAAAAAGTTGTCAACTTTTATTATAATTGCCTTTGCGCAGGACTTCTTTTAAGTTTTTTTTATTCGTTAATATGTTGTCTTGTAATAGGATATGTGCGGCATAGCTATTATCCTGCATTGTTTTTATGCTTTTTTGTTTGATGTTTAATAAATTGTGATTATTTTTGTGGATAATAACCTAATGTAGGCACAATGAAAAAGAGAATTAGAAATATTAAAAAACTTAAAAAGATGCGTATCCACAGAGAGGGTACAGGTGTTCTGCTGTCCTCTTTGGCAATACTGTTGTCAGTAAACCTTGTAAGCTGGTATTTTGTGCCGCTGTATATCTGTAATGTCATACTGACTGCATTTTCGGTTTTTCTTTACCTGTTGATGGTGAATTTCTTCAGAAGTCCCAAGCGGCACTTCGAAGGTGATATTGAAAATCTTGTAATAGCTCCGGCCGACGGCAGGATTGTTGTTGCCGAAAAGGTATATGAGCCCGACCACTTCAAGGATGAGCGCATTATGGTCTCTATCTTTATGAGTCCTATGAATGTGCACGCCAACTGGTATCCCGTTGAGGGCCAGGTGATGCGTGTCGAGCATCAGAGCGGCTGCTTCCATAAGGCGTGGTTGCCCAAGGCCAGCACCGAGAACGAACGTTCATTGGTAGTCCTTAAGGCCTTGAACGGAACCGAGATTCTGGTACGTCAGGTAGCAGGTGCAATGGCAAGACGCATTGTGACATACGCAAAGGTCGGCGAGGAGTGCTTCATCGACGAGCATATGGGATTCATCAAGTTCGGTTCGCGAGTAGACGTGTATCTGCCGCTCGATGCCGAGATATTGGTTAATCTCGAGCAGAAGACTGTAGGAAACGAGACTGTAATCGCAAAACTGAAATAATACGGACATACCACAGGTCCTTTGTGATTTATGGTTGTTATACCGATAGTTAACTATCTTTGTAATTGAATTAAAGAATAGAGGATATGTCTATAAAGAAACATATACCCAATGCCATTACCTGTTGCAACCTTTTTTCGGGTTGTATCTCTTGTACAATGGCTGTCGAAGGTGAATTTGTGTGGGCGCTTGCCTTTATAGTTCTGGGCGCAGTATTTGATTTCTTTGACGGAATGGCAGCCCGCTTGCTACGGGTGAGCTCACCTATGGGTGTCGAAATGGATTCTCTTGCCGATGATGTGACATTCGGCTTTGCACCCGCGCTGATGATATTCAGTTTCTTTAAGCAGTTGCCGCTCCCCGCTTATCTTGAGCCCGTTGCATCGTATCTGCCCTATACGGCATTCTTCATTGCTGTTTTCTCGGCATTGCGATTGGCAAAGTTCAATATCGATACAAGGCAGACTACCTCTTTCATCGGTCTTCCCACCCCTGCAAATGCTCTCTTCTGGGCATCGCTCATAGCTGGTGGAGGCGAATGGCTCAAGGGGCTCAACTACGGCTGGTTCCTGGTGCTGGGACTCATTGCGCTGATGTCTTATCTGCTTGTAAGCGAAATAAGGATGTTCTCGCTCAAGTTCAAGAGAATTGCCTGGAGAGCCAACAGACGACGTTATATATTCCTTGTCGTTGCATTGCCTATGCTCTCGCTTGGAATTGTGGCTGCTGTGCCCATCATTGCCTGGTATGTCATTTTGTCAGTCTATCTGTTCGTTATGAAGAAGTGATTTAGGACTTTTTGTACAAATAAATTTGTCTGCTGCAGTTTTGGGCGTTATATTTACAAACCAAAAGGTGCAGCAGACTGTTTTTTATGCGTAGGCACACTTTTTGTACCTGATTGTGTGTAACCTTATAATTTTTAGTATGGGAATATTTTTCTTTTTTATTATAATAGTTCTGTTCCTGCTGTTTTTTGCCTCATCCATAGTCTTTTCTATAATCAGGTGGGTGCTCTCGTTGCTTGGCATCGGTATAAGCAGTACCAGACGTAGTGGTGGGCATTATGATACCTCAAGCACACAGCGCAGAGGTAGTACGGGCGAAGGGTGCAATGAAAGTGCCCAATCTTCGTCGGGTGATGACGGACAATGGCACTACTCCCCCGAAGAGGCCCATAAACGCAGGAAACGCAAGAAGATTATCTCCTCGGACGAAGGCGAGTATGTCGACTTTGAGGAAATTAAATGATATGCCCTGATAACAGTCAAGGAGTGCTTTGCGCACTCCTTGACTGTTATCTTTTTTCCCTGAAGAACTTCTTCATCAACTCCGATGCTTCCTCGGCGCATATTCCCTGAGTGACCTTCGTCTTGGGATGCAGCACGTCGGGTGCAAAACGTCTGTAGCCGCGTTTCTCGTCCTCGGCTCCATAGACAAGCCTTCCCAGCTGTGCCCAGCCTATTGCACCTGCACACATAGGGCAGGGCTCCACTGTCACATACAATGTACAGTCGTTGAGATATTTGCCGCCTATGTTCGATGCGGCAGCCGTTATGGCCTGCATCTCGGCGTGTGCAGTGACATCGTTCAGCGTCTCTGTCAGGTTATGGCAACGTGCCACAATCCTCTCCTGGCACACCACTACAGCTCCTACTGGTACTTCGCCCAGGTCATATGCCCTTTGTGCCTCCTGGAGCGCTTGTTTCATATAGTATTCGTCATTCATATTCCAGTCTCCTTATCGTCTCATATCGTGTTCATTGAACAGTGTGGGGTAGTCCTCGTCCAGATTCTTGTATATAAAGGCAAGGATTGTCTCGCGCATCCAGCTGCTTTTGTTCTCAATCTTGTACTTTTTCAGGTACTCCTCAATTATACGGTCCTCCTCGTCGCTCACAAGGCACACTATGCGCTTGCTGCGGACGGTTTTCTTGGGTGTCGTTGTTGCTTTTGGTGTACTGTTCTTCTTTGCCATCTTCTAAGAAGCTGTTTGAATTTCTAAAAAAACTTTATTATATTGGAAGCTGTCATTTCGTTGTTTTTTTATGTTCAGAATTGCCTGTTTACTTCTTTTTCTCGGTTACGTAGCCCACCACGCGCCCTCGAAAAATAATAAAACATTCTAATTTTGATTTATAAAAACTTAACGATATAAATTAAAACAGCTTCTAATAGCTTGCATTACTTTGTGCAAAAATAAGTTTTAGTTGAGCCAAAAACAAACTTTTTGTTGTCTTTTGATGCAATAAGCGTTATCTTAGCGCAGTTTATCAACTTTTTTATGGCTCAACACAATCTACTCGGCAACAAGGGCGAACTTCTTGCAGCCCGTTATCTTATGGAGCAGGGCTTTGCCATACTCGAATATAATTGGCGTTCTGGGCACAAGGAAATAGACCTTGTGGCAAAGGAACGCGACGTTATTGTGTTTGTCGAGGTCAAGACACGCAGCAGCAATGAGTATGGCGATGCGCAGTATGCTGTTACGCCCGCCAAGATGCGCAACATTACCTTTGCTGCCGATGCATATATCAGGGCCAAGCAGATTGACCTGCAGGTGCGCTTCGATATAGTAGCGATAACAGGTGACGGCGATAGCCATAAAATAGAACATATACGCGACGCCTTTTATCCCGAACTCAGATGAATATAGAGGATGCCCGTCTCTATTGTCTCTCTAAGGAGAATGCCACCGAGGATTTCCCTTTCGACGAGACTACGCTTGTCTTCCGTATCGAAGGCAAGATATTTGCCTGTGTCAGTCTGCTCGATACTTCGTGGTTCTGTGTAAAGTGCGACCCCGAGCGCGCGCTCCTCTTGCGCGAGGAGTGGCAGTATATTGCTCCCGCCTGGCATTGGAACAAGAAGTATTGGAACCAGCTCGACATAGAGCATTTGCCCGATGAACTTGTGATGCAGTGCATCGACCACTCATACGACGAGGTTATAAAAAAGTTTCCCAAGAAAATTAGAGTAAAGTATGGCCGATAATATATATATAGAGCATTTGCGCGAGGTTGACTCCACCAACCGCTATATACGCGATGAGGCTTCGCGCCTATGGGGTATTTCTCCTCATTCACAGGCCGTGGCAGTGGTAAGCGAGCGGCAGACGGCAGGACGCGGACAGCGTGGCAATGTGTGGCATTCCCGTCAGGGAGTCAATCTGCTCTTCAGTATAATGGTGCGCCCTGCATTTCTTGCAGCAGCACAGCAGTTCCTGCTCTCCGAGGCAGTTGCCCTTGCCCTTCACCGTACCCTTTTGCAGTATGGTATAGACGCTCTCCTCAAGTGGCCCAACGATATCTATGCAGGAAGGTGCAAGCTGGCCGGCGTGCTTGTAGAAATAGATTATTCCGGCAGTAGTGTAGAGCAGGCTATAATAGGTATTGGCCTCAATGTGAATCAGACCGATTTCCCTGCTATGGATAAGCTCCCCGTTTCAATGAAAATGCTTCTGGGTATCGAGGTTGACCGTGAAAGGCTGCTGTCGCACCTTCTCGATTCTTGCATCGTATATTATAATCTTCTTGCATCGGGCGAGTATGATGCCATTCACTCTGCTTACAGGGAACGGCTGTTGGGGCTGGGCGAACAACGTACATATACCGATACAGATGGAACTTTCGAGGGTACTATAGAGGGTGTTGAACCTACGGGACATCTTCTTGTGCGAAGGGCCGACGGCGCATTGTCGCGCTATGCCTTTAAGGAGATTGAACAGGTCGTGTAGCTGTTGTACTCCTTTGTGCTTCTTCAGTGGCCATATATTACAGACTATTGGTGTCCGATAAAAGTTTCCAGACAATCTGAAATCACTTCCATATGGAATATAGTCTCAATAGGAATTTAATGTGTACAATATTTAGTTTACATTTAATCGAACATATATTTACACCTTTATACCTTGTTGCAATTATCTACCGC
>JAFYSC010000066.1 GCA_017546635.1 Bacteroidaceae bacterium
AAGTTCGTTGACAAATGGGATACCCCCATCCTCCTTATCCACGGCGACCGCGACTACCGTATCCTCTCGTCACAGTCTATGGCGGCCTTCAATGCAGCACGTCTCAAGGGCGTTCCCGCACAGTTGCTCCTCTTCCCCGACGAGAACCACTGGGTACTCAAGCCCCAGAACGGAGTATTGTGGCAGCGCACATTCTTCGCTTGGCTCGAGAAATGGGTAAAATAATCATAACTAAACAATATAACGACAAAACAAAAAAATGACAGCAACACAACTAATTCAAAAGAAGCTGAACGACTCTAAAATGATGCGCTGGAGCGTATTGTTCATTGTGTCGTTCACCGTGATGTGGGGATACTTCCTCACCGACGCGATGTCTCCCCTTATGACAATGCTCGAAGAGGAGATGAACTGGACCAGCTCCGACTTCGGTATCTTCAACTGGGCATACTGCTGGTTCAACGTATTCCTTTTTGTACTTATCTTCGGCGGTATCATACTCGACAAGCTGGGTGTACGCTTTACCGGAATAGCAACCTGCGCGCTTATGATCATAGGTGCAGGAATAAAGTATTATGCCGTAACACACATATCACCCCTGCCCGAGGCAGGTACAATATTCGGCCTGCGCACACAGGTGTTCGTAGCAAGTCTCGGATATGCAATCTTCGCAATGGGAACCGAGATTTGCGGTATCACAGTAACCAAGGTTATTGCAAAATGGTTCAAGGGCAAAGAGGTTGCACTCGCTATGGGTATGCAGGTGGCAGTAGCACGTTTGGGTACAGCTCTTGCACTTGTCGTATCGCCCCTTATTGTAAAGGAGTTCAGTATGTCGGCTCCCCTTCTGCTTGCATTGGTACTTTTGGGAGTAGGTCTTTTGGCATATCTGGCATTCTGCGTTATTGACAAGAAATTCGACGAGCAGGGTGCCGAGGATGAGAAGGAGGACACATTCAAGGTATCAGACCTCAAGCTCATCGTTTCGAACAAGGGCTTCTGGCTCATTGCCATCCTTTGCCTTATGTTCTACTCGGGAGTATTCCCCTTCCTCAAGTATGCAACATCGCTGATGGAGAACAAATATATGGTGAGCGGATATTTGGCAGGCCTTATCCCCGCGCTTCTTCCCTTTGGAAATATCATTATGACCCCTCTCTTCGGCAACATCTACGACAAGCACGGCAAGGGTGTGACACTTATGCTCATCGGCTCGGTACTCCTTACAGCCGTTCACCTTCTCTTTGCAATGCCCCTGCTCAACGAGTGGTGGTTCGCAATCTTCATTATGATTTTGTTGGGCATCGCCTTCTCGCTTGTACCCTCGGCAATGTGGCCCTCGGTTCCCCGAATCATCCCCGAGAAGCAGCTCGGTTCGGCCTATGCCCTTATCTTCTGGGTACAGAACATCGGCCTCGGCTTTGTACCTCTGGGCATCGGCTGGGTTCTCAACAAATTCTGCATCGCGGGCGAGAGAATTACAGCAGACGGTGCAACTGTTACACAGTATGACTATACTGTCCCTATGCTCATCTTTGCAGCCTTCGGCGTCATTGCAATAATAATTACACTGATGCTCAAGAAAGAGGATGCAAAGAAGGGTTACGGACTAGAATAACCAATTACTGCATAATATGAAAATGGGGGTGGTCTTGGACCACCCCCATTTTGTTGCAGGCTGATTAAAAAGAACTGTTTTTTAGGTTTGCTCAATCCTGAAAGCCGGCATTTACCAAGCACGAATGAGATTTTTCAGGAGAAGCGTAACCACAAAATAGCTTTTTTAGTCATCCTATTTTTGTTCTTATATATCCGCCTTATTGGTGAACATCGCGCAAAAGGTCGTTCACAGTCTTAACAGGGTTGAATGTAATGAGAGGAACCTCGACAAACACTGTGCTCCAGTCGCTCATTGCACCGTTCCACAATCCGGGAAGCTCCATAGCCTTGAGCTCGCGGCCATTCTTGGACTTGTGCGAGATGAATCCTGTATTCTTGTCGACAAACAGGGGAAGGTTGAACTTCTCGCCCTTGTAGTCCTTGACTGCGCAAACAAGGTCGACAGGATTGAAGTGTGTACCGTTCTCGAACATAGCCTTGGCACGCTCGTCGCCCATATCAATCTGCGAGCTCTCCAGAATCTGCAACGATACCGAACCGTCGGGGTTATATGCGAAGAACGGGCCACCACCGGGCTCACCGACATTCTTCACCATACCGCACACGCGGATGGGACGGTTGAGTTTCTTGCGCAGATAGAGCACCAGCTCACAATCCTCCATATGTTTGATATCCTCGTGGCGGCACTGCAGTTTCTGCTGTACAAAGCGAATCATCTCCTCTACCTGCTCGTGGGTATACTTTCCGCTCTCGATGAGCTGCATATACTCGAATGCCTTTGCCTGAAGGTCGACAAGAATTCCGGCAAGTAGTTTCTTATAGGTTACAGTATCGCCTTTCAGTCTGTCGGGCACCACGTTGTCGATATTCTTTATAAAGATAACATCGGCATCGATGTCATTGAGATTCTCAATGAGCGCACCGTGACCGCCGGGACGGAATACAAGCGCACCATTCTCGCGGAAGGGCTCATTGTCGGCGTCGGCAGCAACCGTATCGGTGCTGGGTTTCTGCTCCGAGAATGTAATGTCGTACTGAACATTGTATTTTGCCTCATAGGCAGGCTTGCACTCGGCAACAAGAGCCTCGAACAGTTCGCGGTGGTCGGTAGAAACGGTAAAGTGCAGTCTCACCTTTCCGTCGGCAGCAGCATAGAGAGCGCCCTCTACAAGATGCTCCTCGAGTGCAGTGCGTGCATCCTCGCCATAGTTGTGGAATTTGAGCAGTCCCTTGGGAAGAGCGCCATAGTTCATTCCTGTAAAGTCGAGCAGGTTGAACACGACCTCCTTGTACTTACCGGCCCCGACAAGTTCCTTGATAGATGCCGAGTGGTTCTTTTTGCACATTGCATCGAGGTCGCCAAAGAAGGCGAACTTCTCGATATTCTCAAAGAATTTCTTTTCGAAATCGGTTGTAGGAACACCATACTCGGCACTCAGGAACGAGAAGAGGTCCTTGAACATACGGCTGGCAGCACCCGATGCAGGGACAAATTTCAGCACACTCTGCTTTCCGCTGCAAAAATCGGCCCACTTGCCGATATATGCCTCTACCTCCTCGTCCGATGGACAAAGTACACCTCTTTCGGGGGTAGCTGCAGCATCAAGCTTCAGATAGGGGAAACCTGTCTTGAACGTTCTTAACTGCTCGGAGAGTTGCTCTTCCGAGATTCCTTTCTTGGCAAGTAATGCCTGGTCGGCTTTGCTAATAATCATTTCGGTATAGTTTAGGGTTAGTTAAATATTTCTATAATAGAGATAGGTATATATACAGTTGCGAATTTACTGTATTAATTACAAAAATACGAATAAGCGAGCGAGAAATATCAAGCTTGCTTGAATATTTTTCACCGCGAGCGAAAGTATCTTCGATTTTATCAAAAATAAGAATAATTTTCTAAAATAATCGAAAAAAGAAAAAAAAGTAAGAATTTATGAATTATCTTCGCATTGCAGATTTATGTCAACGAGAATTATGGAACACGACAATATACAATTGAGCATACAGGAGAGGGAGGAACTCCTATCCTACAACAAGATGCTTAGAAAGAATATCGACGGACGTCTACCATCAGGAGACTATCGCTTTGTCAAGGACTGCATATCAAGAACAGTTGAAGCAGGCGGTGCTGGACGCGACAGCTTCGGTTTCTTCCCCGTAATACTGGATATGCAGACCGCATATATAGTTGGCAAGGAGATTGGACTGCACCGCGATGTGATACTGAGCATAATGCTCAACCGCTGCATACAGCAGGGCATCATATCCATCAACGATGTCAAGGAGAATCTGGGCGAGAGCGTAGCGAAGATGCTGGGTAACCTGAACCAGATAAACTCGCTGTACGCAAAGAATTCTACCATCGAGAGTGAGAATTTCCGCAATCTGCTGTTGTCGTTTGCCAACGATATGCGCATAATACTCATAATGATTGCGAGCCGTCTGGTACTGCTCAGACGCCTCTTCGACTCCACAGACACCGAAGGGCGCAAACGTGTGGCCATAGAGGTATCGAAGCTCTACATTCCGTTGGCGCACAAGCTTGGATTCTACAAGCTTAAATCGGAGATGGAGGACCTTGCCCTGCGCTATACCGAGAGCGACATACACGCCACACTCAGCCAGAAGCTGGAGGAGACAACGGCATCGCGCGAGGATTATATGAAGTCATTCATACACCCCATAGAGACAGCACTGCGCCGCAATCCGCATATAAAATACCACATAAAGGGTCGCACAAAATCGATAAACTCAATATGGCAGAAGATGAAGAAGCAACGTCTGCCGTTCGAGAAGATATACGACCTTTTTGCCATACGCATAATCATAGACTGCCCACCGCACGAGGAGAAGAGCCTATGCTGGCAAGTATACTCCATTGTGACGGATATGTACACACCCAACCCCAACCGTCTGCGCGACTGGCTATCCGTTCCCAAGAGCAACGGTTACGAGTCGTTGCACACGACAGTAATAGGTCCCGAGGGACGATGGGTAGAGGTACAGATACGTACTGAGCGAATGGATGCGATAGCCGAACACGGACTTGCCGCACATTGGCGCTACAAGGGCATAAAGAGCGAGAAGGGACTCGACAACCTGCTGGCATCAATACGCGACACCATAGAAAACCTGAGCGAAGAGGAGGTGAGCGAGAACAAGTTCAAGATGGAGCTCTACAAAGACGAGATTTTTGTCTTTACACCCAAGGGCGACCTTTACCGCCTTGCCAAAGGAGCCACCATACTCGATTTTGCCTTTTGCATACACACCGGCCTCGGCTGCAAGTGCACCGGTGCCCTTGTCAACGGACGCAATGTACCGATACGCCACACGCTGAACAACGGCGACCAGGTTGAGATTATCACCTCGAACAGCCAGACACCCAAACAGGCGTGGCTCAACATTGCACAGACAGGACGCGCACGCAGCAAGATACGCCAGGCACTCAAGGACCTCACCGCACGCCAGGCCGACATTGCCCGCGAGATGCTCATACGCAAGTTCAAGAACCACAAGATGGAGTATGACGAGGCCATTATGGACCAGCTCATACGCAAGATGGGCTACAAGAGGCTGAGCGACTTCTACCAACGCGTAGCCGAGGGAGCTATAGATGTAGCCGAGATATTCAAGCGCTACAACAGCATTATCAACCCCGAGAGCAGCGAGAGTACGCACAGCGCCCAGGACTTCACCCTTGTGACCGACAAGGAGCGCTTCGGCGGCAGCGACGTGCTTGTCATCGAGCGCAACCTCAAAGGCATAGACTACAAGCTCGCCAAATGCTGCGCCCCCATCTTCGGCGACGAGATATTCGGCTTCATAACCATAAACGGCGGAATATCCATCCACCGCAAGGACTGCTGCAACGCACACCAGCTGCGTGAGCGCTACCCCTACCGTGTGATAGACGCACGCTGGAGCGACACCGTAACGGCAAAAGGAATGTATGAGGTTACACTGCGCATCGTGGGACACGACGACATCGGCATTGTAAACAACATTACATCGCTCATTACACAAGAGAAGGACGTTACTATGCGCGGCATCAACATCGAGTCGCACGACACACTCTTCTCGGGCACACTGACACTGATGGTGAGCGAAAATTCCAGACTGAAGAAGCTGATGGCCAAGATTGAAGCCATAAAAGGAGTGAAACAAGTGACACGTATATAAACAACGGACAAAAGAGACTACAAATGAAGAAATACATCCTGACACTAATTGCAGCAATAGCAATGCTGCCATCAATAGCCCAAAAGGCACAACCCGAAATAACATTCGAGCGCACAACAATCAACCTGGGCACATTCCCTGCCGAGGAGGCAATAAAGATTTGCCATTTCGTATTCACCAACACCGGTAATGCCGACCTCTACATACACCAGGCATTCGCATCGTGCGGATGCACTGCCGTACAGACACCCGAGGGCGCAATAAAACCAGGAGCAAGCGACACCATAACTATAAGATACGACGGACGACGCAAGGCACCTGGCAAGATGCGTAAAAGCGTTACGATACACAATAACTCGCAGAACGAAATGATTAAACTGTACATTACAGGAAAGATGCTGCCCATAAAGGAACAACAGGTAGAAGAGATTGTTGTTGAGGAGTAAAATAGAGACATTATAATACGAGGGTGGCCCACGCGGTCACCCTCATTTTTAGGCAGAGCTGGCCCGCTGAAGCAAATATCCGGAACAACTTAACTTCTCCCACCTATCTGCCATATCCGTAGAACATTCCGACGGGCAAACATCAGCTTCCCGGCATCTGGAACAAGTGACACACAAAATAAAATCACTCATCGAGCATCCGTTTCAAATACATCCTTGCCGCACGTACACGCCTCCTGACACAGCTTATTGGAATATCAAGAGCATCG
The DNA here is from genome assembly GCA_017546635.1 of Bacteroidaceae bacterium. Taxonomy (GTDB): domain Bacteria; phylum Bacteroidota; class Bacteroidia; order Bacteroidales; family Bacteroidaceae; genus HGM04593. The sequence goes on from JAFYSC010000066.1 coordinate 6,518, forward strand.
GCTATCTCGCAATATTTATAGCCAGAAGCATACATTTGTATCGGAATAGCCACATTGGGAGGGAGACGGGCTATAAGCGAACAGATATCGTCAAGTTCCAAACGTTTATCACAGTTGAAAGAATATGTACCACATTCGGGATGGTACACATCATTAAGCGTCACATAGCGTCTCGCAGCGATGCAACAGTTCAGATAGATATTCTTCATAGGCGCTCTGCATCCACGAACTCACCCATAGCTTTGTCAACGGCCACGGCAAGGATTTCTATGACAAGATGCTGGAACTCGGCGGCCGCGAGATGTGCGACCTAGACAAGAATATATGGAAAGAAAACATATGGCCATATCTTTACATATGAAAATGAAAGAAACCATACCTGCCTATTATGCTTCCCATAAAACATGGTAATAATATAGCAGTTGACCCATAAATCGTTTAATTTACGAGGAAGTGTCATCCTGACAGAGCGCAGCGGCGGAAGGATCTCATAACACATCTTTTTTAGAGATACATTGCCTTTAGCCCCTACGGGCGGCGACCGTTG
>JAFYSC010000067.1 GCA_017546635.1 Bacteroidaceae bacterium
CCGTTCGTCGCTCTCCTTTATGCGCCTGAATATGCGGTTGAGATCTTTCAAAAGTGTCGCTGCTGCCATTATGTTGGTGTGAGTGTCCATATGCAGCGAGTCGGGTACACCCATTCCCCGTAGCGTACGTGGCATAACCTGCATCAAACCGCTTGCTCCTACGTCGGAACGTGCTGTACTGTCGAAACGCGACTCGGTGAATGCAATCGCCGCCAACAGCTTCCAGTCACAATGGAATATGCTGTCTGCTGCTTTCCTGAAAATGCTGTCGTATGGCGAAATGCTTACATAAGGCGAGACATATTGCTTTTCTACTGTTATCTCTGGTTCTACGGGCTGGGGTGCAACAACAAAAATCCTGTCACCACTCAATATTAGAGCGATGAACAGTACCATTAAAAATAATGCTGTGCCGTACCCCTTATGCATTTGTGCTTGTGTAGTTCTGTTCATTGATTGGTCAATGAAGTGCATACCTGCGCTTTGTGCTTATTGTTCCAATCGTTACAATGAAAAAATAGTTGCCGTTGGCCTGTGCATCCGATATTCAATCTTGCAGTTGCATTAACTACAAATGTAGTATGAATTTATGAAAAATGCAAATGCGACGTATTTGTGTTATCTATGGCCCGCTGTCGGATAAAGTTGTAATGGCTGTTTTTCTACTCTATGAACCGTTCATTGAACATAAACCAGCCTAATGTGACTCCAACGTTGACACCTTTGTTGTGTGAACTGTAATAGTCGATATATGCAGCAACGTTTATCGACGAGAATTTTGCTGTTGCAGCAGCTTCGGCTATGAAGCCGAAGTCGTTGAACCGCTTTTTGCTGAAGTATGCTTTTCCGTTACTGTCCTCGGTTATCTTGCGGTAAGGTACGAATCCATATATTCCTCCCCGTATTTGAACGAATGTGTTGAGTTTGTAAATGGGTTGCACACCGCCTGCCAGGAACTGGTTGGCGCGGAATGCCGGGTCGTAGTTGAACATACTGTTCATGGTCGGCGTATATGCTCCTGCGTGCATTATTGTTGCCTGGTACGACGGGGAGAGACCACGTGTCGAGTAGTATAGGTGCAGGTCGGTACCGAGAGTGAAATATTTGCCAAGCTCAAAGTAGTCGTTGCGCTTATAGCTCATCTGCAGCCACGACAGTCGCGATTTCTCTCTCTCTTCTTTCTGGTAACTGTGGAATTGCTCCTTTCCTGCAAAGAATTGTGCTATGAGCGATTCGTATGTTCCGCTTGTTGCATATACCTTGCTGTCGAGTGTGTTGCCTTCGAATTTTATTGAACCTCCAAAAAGGGAACTGCGGTTGGTGTCGAATTGAGGAAGGTCCAGATTGATTATGTTCGATGGCAGGTATTCATCCTTTATGTTGCCGAAGCCAATGCCGAACTCGGCCTTTTTATCCATAAGGAACGGAAGGACCAACTTCATCTTGACAAAGTATTCGCGTGTATGGTTGAGTGCAATGGGGTTCTCCTTTGCAAACAGATATTTCATATTGTAGTAGTCTATTGTCGAAAACGAGCCTATGAACTTGAGCGATACAGGAACATTGGCCGCAAAGTCTGCCCTGGAGCTTAATTGGACGTTGTTGTAGACCTTACCCAACTGTCCGTCGAGTATGAATTCCTTTGACTGGTTCTTGAGGCTGCGGTAGTGCGTACCGAAATATATCTGGTTGGAGTTGTTTGTCGAAATGGCACCTCCCATCTTTATGGAGAACGGCGGGTTCATTTCTATGTCAAGATGTAACGTGTAGGTGCTGTCCTTCGGATTGTATTCGGCACGGGGTACTATGCTTGATATGACATTTCCCGACAGTAGACGGAAATATGCCTTCTTGCAATCCTGCATACTGAATATCTGGTCGTTGTCGCGGTGGAATTCCTTTTTGATGTATTGTTTCTGATGCGGCTCGACACCGGTGATTTTTATATCCTTGAAGCGCAGCTCAGGCAGACGCTGTCTGAACTGTGCACGCCGGGCTGCAAGCTCTTCCTTATTGCTGCGCCTGTGTATACGCTCCTTTATCACGTCCATCTGTTCAATTGTCTTTAGATAACCGTGGCCTGCAACGGTATCCAGCTTGTCAAATTCCAGCAGTGTAATCTTGTCGAGCACTGTGTTGAGCAGTATGCCTTTCTCAGGGGTAAAGTCATAGGCACTACGCGATGTGACAAGGTTTATAATCTGGCTCATCATATCGCGGGGGTCGGGCATAGGCACGTTCTTCGTCACCATACTGCCAATCATAATGTCGGGCTTGAACTCCTTCTCCATCACGTCTGCAGGGAAGTTGTTGTATATGCCTCCGTCATACATCAGTACGCTGTCTACTTTTATCGGTTTGAAGACAAACGGGTAGCTCATACTTGCACGCACGGCATCGCCCAGGTCGCCTTCCTTGAATACTACCTGTTTCTTATGGTAGATGTCTGCCGCGACGCAGCGGAACGGAACAAACAGATTGTCGAAGTTCCCTCCGCAAGCAGTTGTATATTGCGAGAAGGTGTTCATAATTCCCAGACTCATAGGGTTGGGATTAATCAGGTTGATGCTGGGCTTGTATATATGCAGCGAATCTTTTATGTCGAAATTTATTCCTATGAGCTCGGGGACTTCGTTGTTGCGGCGGAAGTAGAACATATAGTCGGTGTCCATAGTACCGGTGTACCACTGTGTGAACTCTTTTGAAGCAAGAAGTTCCATCATATCGTCGGGGGAGTATCCCATAGCATACATTGCTGCCACTATTGCACCCATAGATGTTCCGGCAACATAGTCTATTGGTATGTTGTTCTCCTCGAGTGCCTTTATGACTCCAACGTGGGCAAGGCCGCGTGCTCCGCCTCCACTCATCACTAGTCCTACTTTCTGTGCTGTCAGTACCGAAGGCAATAAGATGATAATCAATGTTATAAGTATGAACTTCTTCATTGTGTTACTTTTCCGTTGTTTAATGCTTGTCCATTTAAAAAGCAAATTTAGTTTTTTTGCCGAAAAATAGTGTAAAATAAACAATTAAAAATATTAAATTCGTATATGCGATGCTCTGTTCCATTAATGACGGGGTGTCTTGCAACAAGGCATTGCAAATGTTCTCAGGATGATAGATTTAGCAGGATATATATAGTCAATAAAGAAGATATTGCTTGTTGTATGCAGGCTGTTACCGAGTAGATGACGGATTACTGTTGGGTGTGAAAATGGTAATGCCATACAGCAGGATACTCTCCTTTGCCAATAAGGAGCGGGTGTACTTGGGCTTGCTTTTCTTGCCTGTGCTTCATATGGCATCGATAGTGTAAACCTATTTATAAATATGCAAGGATGATTGACGAATTGAGTTTTAAGCCGACCGGTTATGCTTACCGCGTCGACGAGAGGGTGTGGGCTGGTGAGTATCCAGTGTGGGAGTATGACAGTGTCGCAGGCAAGAAAGAACTGGATATGTTCCTCGATTTTGGCATAGACTGTTTTTTCGATTTGACCGAAAAGGGAGAGATGCCGCAATATGAGTGTTTCTTGCCTGTGAATGCCAAGAGATACACTATGCCGATACCGAACGGATGCGTTCCGGCAAGTGTCAGGTGCCTGGTCGATGAATTCAAGCGGATGGATGAAATGCTCTCCGGAAATAGCGGGAAGAGAATTTATATCCACTGCAAGGGAGGGGTAGGGCGCACAGGTACTGTCGTTGCCTGCTATTTTGTCTATTTCAAGGGGCTGCCTGCCGATGAGGCTATTGCCGAGATGCGTCGCCGTTATGCGTACCACGGCCGCTCGGCTTGGATGTCAGCTCCCGAGACGAAGGGACAGTGTGACTTTGTAGCCGAGTTTGCGAACAGTTATGGTTTGTATATGTGAATTATACAAACATATTGAATTTTTTCTCGTAGCCTATTGTGGTAGTGCGGTCGTGTCCTGGATAAACGACTGTGTCGTCGGGTAGGGTGAAGAGCCTCTCCTTTATATTGTTGATAAGTGCCGAGTGGTCGGAGTCGGGAAAGTCGGTGCGTCCTATGCTGCATCGGAACAGTGCATCGCCCGAGAATAGCCACCCCTTCTCCTCCACGTAATATGCAAGGCTTCCGGGTGAGTGTCCCGGAACAGCTATGGCCTTTATTGTGCAGCCGTTGCCGAATGTCACCTCGTCGTTGTGTTTGAGCACGCGTGCGAGTGCAGGAATCTTCTGGTCGTATATTATGCCGAAGCGTGCTACGCGCTGTGCAATGTTCTCGGCCCAGTGCCAGTCGCCGTCGCTGGCCTCGGCGCTTATGCCGAATTTTTTCATAATGAACGGGTTGCCGAATATATGGTCGAAGTGAAGATGGGTATTCAGATAGTGCTTGAGGATGAGTCCGTTCTTCTCGATAAAGTTAGAGAGTTTCTTCTCTTCCTCTTCCCTGAAGCATCCGCAGTCGATTAGCACAGCCTCTTTCGTCTCGTCCCACAGCAGGTAGCTGTTTACCTCTATGGGACTGAATGTGAATGTCTTTATCTCCATAATGCGGTCTTATCCAATGGGTACGTATACAACCTTCTTGTCCTTGAAGAACTCCTCGTCAAAGATGCTGCCAATTTCGGTTACCTCGGTAAAGTTCCTGTATGGCTGTATTTCGGCCTGAATGTCTCCCCCCTTTAGGCATATTACACCGTTGGGCAGTGCGTTCAACTGCTCTTTTGAGATATTCTTGCGGCATATCTTTATTAGCTCGGGAAGCTGCATCACGGCACGGCTCACCACAAAATTGTACTTCTCCTTTATGTCCTGCACGCGGCTGTGTGTGCCTCTCACATTTGTAAGGCCAATTGCCGATGCTATCTCCGTCGCTACGCGTACCTTTTTGCCTATGCTGTCTACAAGGTGGAACTCAACCTCGGGGAACATTATGGCAAGGGGAATGCCGGGAAAGCCTCCGCCGCAACCAAAGTCCATAACCTTTGTTCCGGGGCGCAGGGTTATTACCTTTGCTATTGCCAATGAGTGCAGCACGTGGTGCAGGTACAGGTTCTCGATGTCCTTGCGCGATATTACGTTAATCTTGTTGTTCCAGTCGTAGTACAGGTCGTAGAGCGCTGCGAACTGCTCTTTCTGCCTGTCGCTCAGGTTGGGGAAATATCTGTTTATTGTCTCCATTTTTTCAGTATGTTTTTTTATTTCATTATATCCTTAACTTCGTCCAGTCCCAGCGCCAGGGTGATGCTGCCCAATGCGTAGGGGGCAATCTCGTAGCTGTCGTAGTGGAAATATATGCTGTCGTCGGTTATATGGAAA
>JAFYSC010000010.1 GCA_017546635.1 Bacteroidaceae bacterium
CATATAGTCCGGTCGAGTACTTATCTTTCCTCGAGTTTCTTCTTCATACGCTCTGCGTAGCTCTTGCCTGCACTATTCTGAGGCATAATGACCCACAGTATAAGATACGCGATGAGACCGGGACCCACAAAAAGAAGAATAAGCATTACAAGGCGTACCAAACCTGTACTAAGTCCGAAACACTCGGCAAGACCGGCACATACACCGGCAATCTTTCTATCACTCGAACGATACAATTTTCCCATAGTGAATATCAATTGTCAATTGGTTTATATATTAAAAATTTTTGGTAAAGATAATAACAAACGAGCGAGAAATATCAAGCTTGCTTGAATATTTTTCACAGCGAGTGCAGATTATCTTCGATTTTATCAAAGATAATAACAAACGAGCGAGAAACATCAAGCTTGCTTGAATATTTTTCACAGCGGGTGCAGATTATCTTCGATTTTATCAAAGATATGAATAAGTGAGTGAGAAAAACGAAGCTTGCTTCAGTATTTTTCAAAACGAACGGAAGTATCTTGGAGGTTTACCTCAAAAAAACGAACAAACGGGCTCACCCTGTGTTAAATTATGTAAAATATTGAAATTTATTTCCATTTCGTTGAAAAATAGGGCAGAATTAGCACCAAAAGATGTATTTTTGTAAACATTTTCGGTACATTGTGCCTTATTACGACCTTTTTTCATAATCACGCAGTATATTATGAACAGAATAATCCACAAGGAGTGTCCATTGTGCAACAGTACATCGACAAAGAAGCGCTTCGCCTGCAAAGACCATTTTGCAAGCGGCGAGACGTTCGATATATACGAATGCAACGGATGTGGCTTTGTATTCACACAAGGAGTACCCGACGAAGCAGAAATTGGCCGATACTATGAGTCGCCCGACTATGTATCGCACAGCAATACAGACAAAGGAATGCTCAACAAGCTGTTCCACCTTGTACGCAGCATAATGCTACGCCGCAAAGTATCGCTTGTAAAGAAGCTGACACTGTTGCGTAACGGCAAGCTCCTTGACTACGGTGCAGGCACAGGATACTTTGCCGACAGTATGCAGAGAGCAGGCTGGAGGGTTACGGCCATCGAGAAAAGCAGCGCAGCAAGGGAGCAGGCAAAGGAACTGTTCGGCATTGAGCTGCTGCCCGAGGAGGCGCTTGCCGCACAACCCGACGGCAAATACAACGTAGTGACCCTGTGGCACGTGATGGAACATATACAGCAGCTCGACAATTTCTGGCAACATCTGTACCGCATACTCGACGACAGCGGAATTGCCATAGTGGCAGTACCCAACTGCGCATCGTACGACGCCGAATTCTACGGCGAACATTGGGCTGCATACGACACACCCCGCCACTTGTGGCATTTCACAAGCTCCACAATGGCCAAGATAGCCGACAAGCACAATTTCATTCTGGAGCGCCGCTACCCTATGCCTTTTGACGGGTTCTACATATCTATGCTCAGCGAGCGGTACAAAGGACGCAAGCTGGCCACGCTACGCGGACTGTGGAACGGCTTCCTGGGCTGGATAGCCTCGTTTGACAAATGCGGCGCAAGCAGTTCCATTATTTACGTATTCAGAAAAAGAAGATGAGCAACAGGAAATTCAGCATACAGACACTGAGTGTGTATATGAGCACCACTCTAGTGCTTATACTTTTGGGAACAATGGGACTGCTTATGGCTACAGCCTCGTCGCTATCGACAAGCGTACGCAAGAATATAGCCGTATCGGTTGTAATGGACAACAGCGTCGACAACAAGGAGGCCGAGAAGTACCTCCAGAGTCTCAGGAAACGCAAATATGTAGAGTCGGGCAAGTACATCTCAAAGGAGCAGGTACTCGAGGAAGAGAGAGCCGCACTTGGTGCCGACCCCGTTGAATTTCTGGGATACAACCCCTATGAGGCATCGATAGAGCTGTCGATGAAGGCCGAATATGCCAACAACGACAGCCTTGCAAGAATAGAAAAGCTGCTGCTTGCCGACAAGGGAGTGAACAAGGTGGTATACCAGAAAGAGCTCATAGGAGCCATAAACAGCAATATAAACAAGATAAGCACGGCACTGTCGGTACTATTGGTGCTGCTCACCGTCATATCGTGGTCTCTCATCGGCAATATGGTGAGGATGTCGATATACTCACAGCGCTTCCTGCTGCACACGATGAAGCTGGTAGGGGCAACGTGGGGCTTCATACGCCGTCCGTTCTTGCTGCGCAACCTGAAGACCGGCCTCGTGTCAGGAGTTCTTGCAAATGCCTTCTTGGGTACAGCACTGTATATGCTTGCACAGAAGGAACCTGCAATTACAGCATTGCTCAGCCCAGCAAGCATAGCAGCCGTCGCATCGGGAGTGATGCTCTTCGGCATAACAATAACGGTACTCTGCGCATACATATCGGTGAACAGATTCCTTTCTATGCGCGGCAACGACCTCTACTTCATCTAAAAGAACAAACAATACGATTATATGGACAAGAAAAGATTTGCATTTCAGAAAAGCAATTACATCCTGCTGCTTGTAGGAGTGGCAATTATTGTCATAGGATTTCTGCTTATGACAGGTCCGGGCTCCACTATGACCCATTTTGAGCCCGACATATTCAGTTTCCGCAGAATAAAGCTGGCACCCGCCGTATGCTTCTTCGGGTTCATTTTTGTGATATACGCCATAATACACAAGAGCAGAAAAGGTGCCTAAAAATTCAAATACTGTAAAATGAGCACATTAGAGACCATAATCATCGCAATAGTAGAGGGACTCACCGAGTTTCTCCCCGTATCGTCCACCGGACATATGATTATCACACAGAACATTCTGGGTGTAGAGAGTACCGAGTTTGTAAAAGCCTTCACATTCATAATACAGTTCGGCGCCATCCTGTCGGTTGTAGTGCTTTACTGGAAGCGCTTCTTCCAGCTGAACAACACACCTGCACCCGAGGGCGCATCGGATCTCAAGCGCTTCCTGCACAAGTACGACTTTTACTGGAAGCTGCTCGTTGCATTCATCCCCGCAGCCGTGCTTGGACTGTTGTTCAACGACCTTATCGACGAGATGCTCGAGAGTGTGACTGTGGTTGCCGTTACACTTATCCTGGGAGGTGTCTTTATGCTCTTCTGCGACAAGATATTCAACAAGGGCAGCGAAGAGACCAAGCTCACCGAGAAGAGAGCTTTCTGGATAGGTATGTTCCAATGCATATCCATGATACCCGGAGTATCGCGCTCAATGGCAACAATAGTCGGAGGTATGGCACAGAAACTCACACGCAAGGCTGCTGCCGAGTTCTCGTTCTTCCTTGCCGTACCCACAATGTTTGCAGCGACACTGTTCAAGATGCTGAAGATATTCCTGGAGCCCCAGGGTATGCAGATACTCAAGGATAACCTGGGCACGCTCATCATTGGCAACGTAGTAGCCTTCATTGTGGCTATGCTGGCTATAAAGTTCTTCATCAGCTTTGTCACAAGATACGGTTTCAAGGCATTCGGATGGTACAGGATTATTGTTGGAGGCATTATCCTTGTAATGCTTTTTACAGGACATAACTTAACTATTGCATAATGGATTTCATAACAGGAGAGGTATTGCCACTATACAAGCCCTACGGATGGACATCGTTCCAGATAGTGAGCAAGGTACGATATTTTTTGTCGCGACACCATAATGTGAAACGCTTCAAGGTGGGACACGCAGGTACGCTCGACCCCCTTGCAACAGGAGTATTGCTGCTGTGCACGGGAAAGGCCACCAAGCGCATCGAGGAGCTTCAGAGCCACACTAAAGAGTATGTGGCCGACCTTATGCTGGGAGCAACCACACCCTCGTTCGATATGGAGCATCCCGTAGATGCCACATACCCCTACGAGCATATAACACGCGAAGCGCTGCTCGAGACACTGAAACAGTTCATAGGCACAATAGACCAGCGTCCGCCGCTATTCTCGGCCTGCAAGGTCGACGGCAAGCGCGCCTACAAGCTCGCACGCGACGGCAGCGATATGCAGCTTGCACCCAAAAAGGTACAGATAGACGAGATTGAACTGCTCGCCTATGAGCTCCCCAAGATTACCATACGGGTAGTATGCGGCAAAGGCACATACATACGCTCATTGGCACGCGACATTGGCGAAGCGATGGGCAGCGGAGCCTACCTTACCCGCCTGGAGCGTACACGCATAGGCGACGTGCGCATCGAAGAGTGTATAAACCCCGAAGATTTTCAACAATGGCTCGAAAAAGCCACAAATAACAGCAATAACATATGATGATAGACACGAACTTCTACACAAATTTTCATCAGATGAAACTTTCACAGTTCAGGTACAAGCTACCCGATGAAAAGATTGCCCTTTACCCGGCAGCTTGCCGCGACGAGGCACGTATGATGGTGCTACACCGCAAGACAGGCGAGATTGAGCA
>JAFYSC010000068.1 GCA_017546635.1 Bacteroidaceae bacterium
GTAAATATATGTTCGATTAAATGTAAACTAAATATTGTACACATTAAATTTCTATTGTGCCTATATTCCATATGGAAGTGATTTCAGATTGTCTGGAAACTTTTATCGGACACCAATAGTTGAGAATAAGACTCTTCCCATTCAATCCACAACAAAAATGAGGGTGGCCCAAAATAAAAATGGGCCACCCTCATAGCATATAAAAGCCAATAATTTATTTTTTCTTATAGAACATCTTTACGGGCTGATAGCATACATTCTCGTACTTCTCGAGTACAGTTCCATTATCGGTGTCAAACACCCATACAGAGCCGTTCAGGCCCTCCTGATTGGGTTCATAGAATGCAACGTAGGTCTTCTTGTGGTCGGCACTTATCTCGAATGAGGTAATGACAGCGTCGTTGCTGCCCACATTCAGGAGCACTTCGGCATCCTCCAGAAGATACTGCTTGCCACCCTCTTTCTCCTCTTTTGTATAGAACCATTTCATAACCTTGTTGCCGTTGCCGAAAAGCATTGTCTTGAATGTAGCATTAGCAATACAAGGGGTATTCTCGTTTATCAGCGAATATGTTCGAGAGGCAGCCTTCTTGAATCCATTGTTGTCGAGCACTGTGTACTCGCCTGTCTTTCCAGCCACAGGTTCCCAGAAGAATGTGGCAAGCACAACTTTCTGCAGCATAAGCGGAGCCTCAACAATGGCGATGAGCTCGCGACGGGCAGTCTGCATCTGCTCTTTTGTACGGTGAACATATGTGAGTGTACGTACACCCTTGAGCTTGCTGAAGTTCTTGACATAATACTCGTCCGAAGAAAAAGCCGAGTCGTTACGCATCAGCAAATACTTGGAGCCGCAATAGTAAGGACCGTAGCCGTTGTACACAAGGGTGATGTCGTTCACCTCCTTGTCCCAAAGGATTACATCGTAGTAGCTTGCACTCTCGCCTGCCACAAACGCTGTCTGTGCGTAAGTTGACAGGAGTTTGGGCGAAGGCTGCAACAAAGCGTTGTATGTGGGAAGCGCATACACCTTTCCGTCGGCCGACAGTACAGGATACGACACACCCTCGGCACTCTCGCCGGGTGTCAACAACTTTGTAGGCTTGAAGGTGGGATACTCGCCTCCTCTTACAATATTCTCCATCACGAATGTCTTTTCGTTGAGGAAGTAGATAGTAGCCTCATCCTCGGGCGAGGCATCACTACCCAGGCACGCGATAATCACCGAACCGCTTGTCTGTATTATATCCGATGCATTCGACGCAAAGAAGAGCCCCTCGTTGTTTATCGAGAAGCAATCACCCTCGTAGAACTTCTGCTCCTCGTCGGGCGATGTGGCCTTCTGCATAAAAGAGAGCATTGATTTTCCGTCGGCATCCTTGCTCAGGACTGTTATACCCTCCTCATACGGTGAGTTCACATAGAGTTTGAACGGGTGGAATGCCTTTCCGTCCTCATTCTCTACGATGAGTCGGCCGTCAAAGACACCGAGCGTTGTTGCCTTGTACACAAAGACCTCATCGTTCGATACAACCTTCTGGTCAATCTCCCAGCTATACGACAAGGGCAGTTGCTTGTTTGCCTGGGTCACGACAGGAGCAATCTCCAACACCTCGTTCTTGTTTACATTATACTCGCTCGACACGCTCTGCGCATCGATGGTTATTTCGGAGAGCGGGCGTGTGGCACTTGTTGTCTCATCCTCGAAACAAGATACTGTCACCAGCGCCAGGAACAGCGGAAGAATATATTTTGCAATTCTCATAATACTGTTGATATTCTATTGTTTATGAATCTTAATCGTTAGCATAGGGGTTGGGGAAATCGAAAGGATAATCGGGGTACATTGCCAATATGTCCTCGCGATTGTCAGGGTTGCTGAAGTACTCGTACAGAGGTGCAAGCACATACTTCTGCATAATGGGCAGATAGGGGTAGAACGATGCGTAAGGCACCTTCTCGAGGTTCTCGCCGCCATAGTATGCTACCATCTTGGCATATGTCTCGGGCAACACATCGGCTATTGTGTGGAACTGCTCTACCAACTTTATGAATGTATAGGGATGCCAAGAGCCAAGCTCGGGGTGAGGTGCACCCTCGCACCATATCTTGTCGTTCTTATAGTCGAACCACTCGGGAGTGTCAATCGCATTGTCGAAATAGAGCATACGCACCTGGCTGAGCGAATCGAGCGTGGGAACAAAGTTCTTGTTCTGGCGCAATTCGATACAGAGACGGTATTTCTTGTATCCATCGGTGTAATTACCCTCGAGATTATCGCGCAGGATTGTCACAGGGATATATCCGTCGATTGAGTCGGGCATAATGACAGCCTTACCTATTGTATAGTGTACACCCTCCTCGGCTGTCGTAGAGTCGGCTTTTACAGCGAATTCCACCTCGCGTTCCTTGTCGCTTATGCCACCCATCACCCTCACCGGGATATTGAACTGGTGGCTCTTTATCTCCACGGGAGTTACACTGAACGAATAGCGCAGCGTATCTTTTGTGAAATATATTCCCGAATGCGATGTATCGAATTTCAGGTAATCGGTCTCTTCGCAGGCAGCAAAAAGAAGGACAACTGCAACCGGCACCACTCGCAGTACCATATTGAATGCTTTTTTCATATATCTATAATATTCTGTTCAACAATAAAATCAGTAACGGTTCTCGCGCTCTGCATCGGGAATGGGAACAACGTACATTGCATTGCTCGCCTTGTACTCCGTTGCACCGTCGTACGAGAGGATAGGAAGGTTCAGGCGCTTCTTGTTGAAGAAGTACTGTCCCTCGCCAAAGAACTCCTTGTAACGCTCCTCGTTGATGTGTTCCACTGTAAGGGGACGCTCCACAATCTCGCCGGTATTCTCGTCGAGCGCTGTACCGGTGAGAGGTTCCAATCCGCGGTTCACACGTACCTCGTTGTAGTAGCTGAGCGCCTCAGCAGGGTTCTCCTCGAGCAACGCCTCGGCAATGATGTAGTACATCTCGGGCAGTCTTATCATATTTATTCCAAGTATGAGGTCGCCGGGACGGTTGGCCGCCATATTGTTGAGTTCATAATACTCGGTGAGTTTCTTCAGACGGTATACCTTCTCGTCACCCTGTGTAACGGGAACAAAGTATGCATCGACACGGTAATCGAGTCCCGAATTGTCCTTCTCGTATATAGCCATATAGTCGTTACGCAGGTTAAGGGAGTAGCGGGTTGTAGTGAGGTGCAATTTTGCATATACCTGCTCATAGAAAGTAGAGCTGTAGATACCAAAGAGGCACTCCTTCTTTGAGAGCACACCGGCAAGGTCGTTCTCAATCTCGGTTTTCTCCTTCAGAGAATATTTGCCACCGATTGTCTTTAGAGCATATTCCTTAGCCTTTTCCTTGTTGCCCATTGTGAGGTAGACACGTGCAAGTGTTGCCCACACTGCATACTTGTTGAAGTGTATCTGACGGTCGAGCATAAAGTTGCCCGCGCCCTCGTAGTCGTCCTCGTCGGCAAGCAGGAGCTCGGCCTCGTGAAGATCGGCAAGGATATGCTCATAGTTCTTCTCGAGCGACTCGAAGTCGGGAGTATTGAGCGAGAAGTCCGTAGCATAAGGGATACCCTCGACAGTAGTGTCAAGCGTATACTGCGGAGAGAATATTCGTACAAGGTCGAAGTGCATAAAGGCTCTCAGTCCCAACGCCTCGCCACGATAGATGGTATAAGGAAACTCCGACGCGTTTGCCACAAGAGGAGCATCGAGCACACTGTTCACATTAGATATATTCTTGTACATCTGAGTCCACACATTGTCGAAGAGACTCTTCACATTTGTGTTGGTATAGTCGTATGCACTCAACGGAGTAACCGTGACATTACCGTCGCAATGCATATTCTGCGCAAGAATCTCGAGCGCCGAGAAATAGAGTTCCTGGCCATAGAGCGATGTAGAGCGCATCTGCGAATAGACACCGTACATAGCATCCTCAATACCCTCGGCAGTAGAGAGCAGCGGGTCGCGCTTCACCTGCCCGTCAGGAGTAATATCCAGAAAATCGTCACACGATGTTGTTACAAACGTCAATGCAAACAAGCACAATACAATATATTTCATCTTCTTCATAATCATCGGTCCAATTAAAGTGTTAAGTTCAAATAGAATTCAAAGCCCTGACTGTAAAGATAATCGGTTCCGCGCTCAATCTTCACCGTCGAGAAGCGCAGGATGTCGGTAAAGTTCAATCCCGCACGCATATTACGCAAATGCATCTTCTTGCAGAAGTCATCACTGAACTCATAGCTCAAGTTAAGCGAGCCCAATGTAAGCGTATTCTCCTCCTCGGCAAATCGGTCGGTCTGCTCGGGACGTGAGCTGTCGGCTATATTCTTGTAGAGAGCAACGTCACCCGGCTTCTTCCAACGGCTCTGGAACACTCGGCTGTCGGCATTGTATACAGGATCGGAACCCTCGACCTTTGTCACGCGGGTTGTGTTATACACCCACGCACCCAGGCGGAAGTTGAACAACGCATAGAGGCTGAAGCCCTTCCAATAGAGGTTGGTACTGAATGTACCGTTGTATGCAGGCTCGGTATCACCGATAAGCACCTTGTCGGCAGGGTCGTATACAAATGTACGCTCGCCGTTGCGCTTGATGTAGATTTCCTTTCCTGTCGCGGGATCAATACCTCCCGAGCGCACGAGCTTGAGCGCGGTCACACTCTCGCCCTCGGCATACTGCGGCAGAGGAGTAAGATAATAACCGGCATTCTCCTGGTTCTCCTTGTTGATCTCCTCGAGCGCCTTGTTTATCTTAGTTATCTTGTTGCGGTTCATATAACCGGTAGTAGCCAGTCGCCAGTAGAAGTCATTGGTGCGATATACATATCCGTCGAGCTGGAACTCGATACCCTTGTTCTGCATCTCGCCCAAGTTCGACTTTGCAGTTGTTACACCTGTCGAAGGAGCCTTCGACTTGTCGAGCAGAAGGTCGGTTGTATTGCGGATATACGCATCGAGGGTAAAGTTCAGACGACGGCTGAACATACTCAGGTCGATACCCACGTTATAGTTCATTGTACGCTCCCAAGCAAGGTCGACGTTACCGATTGTAACAGGAATTGCACCCACACCGTTCTTATACTCGTAGCTGTTCATATACTGGTACATTGTCATCGCCTGGAAGGGGCTGAAACTAACCTTTCCGGTGTAACCTACGCTCGAACGCACCTTGAATACATCGAAGTTCTTCTTGATGTCCTTCATAAACTCCTCGTTCATCACATTCCAGCCAAGACCACCCGACCAGAAGTGTCCGAAGCGGTTGTTCTCGCCGAACTGCGAAGAACCTGTCGTACGCCAGGTAGCATCGGCAAAATAGCGGTTACGGAAAGAGAAGTTACCAGTTGTAAAGAAACCCACATCGGCTGTCTCCGAAACAGAGCCATAAGGTCTGCCGTCATTGGGATAGCCAACAGCATTTCCGACCGACGAGAGGTGGTCGTTGAAGTATCCTATTGTCTGTATAGTCTCGCCAGTGTTCTGCGAATGGTTGATTTCCCAACCCGCAGAAAGGCTTATGAGCGACTCGTCCTTGAACATCTTGTTGAAAGTACCCACAAGGTTACCGTTGTAGCTTGTTCCGCGGTCGTTGCTCTTTGTATATTGTCCCTTCTTTGAGATATCGGTAATATCCTTGTATACACGTGATTTTGGCGAAGTGAAAATATCGCTCTCGCCCGCACTGCTTGTCACATTGAAGTGTCCTGTCACAAGGAACATCTTGTTTATATCCCAACGCAAGTCTGTGATATTGCTGAATGTACGCTCGCCGCTTGTAGAGAAGCTGCCGATGGTAGCCTCGTAGAGAGGATTGTCGAGATCCCACGCAAGATTGTTGTTGAGTGTTCCGTCGGCATTGTATATTGCATCGTAGGGATTCATCTGCACATACTGCGAGAATGAGCCATAGGGAGTATTCTGGATATCCAGCTCCTGATATGTGGTGCGGTTAGATATCTGCAGGCCGTTCTCCATAAAATAGTCAATCTTGAATCCGATGCTGTAACGCTTACGGTAGTCGTCCTTCATAACACCGCGCGTATCGCCAAAGCGGCCGGTAAGCTCAAAGCGGAGATCCTGTGCACCGCCGTATACACGCAACGAGTGGTCGTGCGAGAAGGCTGTACGCGCAGGCTGAGAGAGCCAATCGGTATTCTGCCCTGCCTTGATAGCCATATAACGCTGGTTGTACAGTTTGTCGTAGTCGTACTGCAAGGGCATTCCTGTAGTGCTGTTCATTGCACCCTTTGCATCATAGAGTCCTGCCAGACGCTCATACTCGAGTTTCTCCGAAGCATTGAGCACATTATAGTCGTCGAGCATAGGGAACTGCAGGTTACCTGTAAAGTTATACTGCACACGCAGCTTGCTCTCGAGGATAGGCTTGCGGGTAATCACAATGACACCGTTTGCCGCCTTTGAACCGTACAGCGCTGTTGCCGATGCGTCCTTGAGTACAGTAATCTTGTCAACCTCGTTTATGTCGAGGTCGTAGAGGTCCTGCATTGTAATTTCGGAACCGTCAAGGATAATGGTAGGCTGGTTCACCTGCTGTCCCTCATTGGAGAAAGAGCTCATACCGCGCAACACGAGCTCGGGCATATGGTTAGGGTTAGAACCCTGCGAGTTGTTCTGCACCATCGACATACCGGGAGTAAGCGCAGCAATTGCGTTGAGTATGTTCGTGCTCGATACCTGCTTGAGCTCCACGCCCGAAATTTCGGTTGCCGAACCGGTAAATGTCTGCTTGTTCTTTGTAACAAAACCGGTAATGACAACATCGCCCAAAGTATTGGCATCCTCTTCGAGCTCAATTATCATATCCTCGAGTTTCTTGTCCTTAGAGCGGAATCTAATGGGCTTATAACCCACAAAAGTAACTTCGACCTCAAAATCCTTTACGGGAGAAATTATACGGAAATCACCCTCGAGGTTTGTAGAAGTACCAGTCAGCAGCTTACCGTCCTTCCATATTGCAACAGAGGCACCAATAAGCGGCTCACGGGTCTGCTTATCCAATACATAACCAAAAACAACCGTTGCTTCACTTTCATCAGCACGCACAACATCCTCTGCATAGTTGTCATTGGCCATAGTAGCCGCAGGCAACGCTACCAGCATCATAAGCGAGCATAATAGCATCTTGCCGAATAACATAGTTTTTTGTGTCTTTTTGCTCATCAATTTAGATATTTACTATAAAACATTCCATTAAACACGTTTTTACGCTGTAACTTGCAAAGTTACAACATTTTATGCGAC
>JAFYSC010000069.1 GCA_017546635.1 Bacteroidaceae bacterium
CTCATTGTATTGGGGTTTGAATAAAAAGAGCTATTTTTAGGCTTGCGAAGGCTCAAAAACCGCAGTTTACTTATGGTAAATGAGGATTTTTGAGACAAGCGTAACAACAAAAGAGCCTTTTTAGTCATCCCCTTATTTTATGTTGTTACGTATGTTGCATTTATTAAGGATTATCCTCCTTTTTTGTTGTAATATATAGTACACCATTCTTTTTGTATAATCAGTTATGATTATTGTAACTATTAATTTAACTAAAAATTGTGATTGTACAGGAGGGGATTTATAAGGAACTTTGCAATCGGAATCATTAGAATAAAAAATGGATATAAAGAATATGAGATTGATTTTAACAACACTTGTTCTTACGCTAATTGCGTTTGTTGGAAGAGGCGAGAATGTGGGCTCGCACGTTAAAGAAGGCAATATGATTTCGGGACACGTTATTGAGGCCGGTACCGAGGACAATATCCCCTATGCCAATATCCTTATTCTTGAGACTGGCGAGGGTACGAGCAGCAACGAGGAGGGACGTTTCGAGTTCCGCAAGCTCAAGCCAGGAAAATACACCCTGCGAGTGTCTGCTATGGGCTATGTTACCCAGACAAAAGAGGTTACGGTGAGCAAGGAGTATGTTGCGGTGGTACACTTCAAGATGAAGGAAGAGGCGCTTGTCATAAACGAGGTTGTCGTGTCGGCCAACCGCAACGAGGTGCGCCGTCAGGACGCGCCTGTGGTTGTGAATGTGATAAGCCCTGTACTCTTTGAGCAGGTAAACTCCACCGACCTTGCAAAGAGCCTCAATTATGTGCCTGGCCTGCGGGTTGAGAACAACTGTCAGAATTGCGGCTTTCCGCAGGTGAGGATAAACGGACTCGAAGGACCTTATTCGCAGGTGCTCATCAACAGCCGTCCCATTATAAGCGCCCTGAGCGGTGTCTATGGCCTTGAGCAGATTCCTGTGAATATGATTGAGAGGGTAGAGGTAGTACGCGGCGGAGGTTCGGCACTCTTTGGTGCAAATGCAGTTGGCGGAACAATAAACATAATAACAAAAGACCCTGTGAGCAACTCTTTCCAGGTATCAAGCAATTTCAACAGCTACGGCGGAAAGAGCTGGGAGCAGTATATGGGTGCAAACACATCTTTGGTGGCCAAGGACAACTCGTACGGCATTGCTGTATATGAGAGCTATCGCAACCGCAACCCTTACGACCACGACGGCGACGGCTTTTCGGAGATTGGAAAGGTGAACATTAATACTTTTGGCCTGCGCACATACTATCGTCCCACCACGGGCAGCCGCATAAATGTGGAGTACCACACTACGAACGAGACGCGCCGCGGTGGCAACCGCTTCGACTTTCAGCCCCACGAGGCCGATATTACCGAACAGACCAAGCATATAATAAACAGCGGTGGGGTGTCGTACGATCTCTCGTGGAACGAGTTCCGTAACAAGGTGTCGCTCTATGCATCGGTGCAGCACACCGACCGCAACAGCTACTATGGTGCACAGCGCGACCCCAATGCCTACGGAAAGACCGATGACCTCACTTGGGTGACGGGAGCTACATATACGGTTATGATGGGCAAGATGCTTTTTGCACCCGCTACATTTGTGGGTGGGGTGGAGTATCAGGAGAACCGTCTGCACGACATTATGACAGGATACAACAGGGATATGAAGCAGAATGTGCGCATTGCCAGTGCCTTTGTACAGAATGAGTGGAATGCGCGTCTTTTCTCTCTGCTGGTGGGAGCACGCATCGACAAGCACAACCTTATAGACAATCCCATAGTGAGCCCCCGCGTGAACTTCCTGTACAAGCCGCTCGACAACCTTCAGGCACGCCTCACATACTCTACGGGCTTCCGTGCGCCGCAAGCCTACGACGAGGACCTGCACGTGACGGCTGTCGGCGGCGAGGGTGTGCAGATACAGCTTGCCGACAATCTCGAGGAGGAGCGCTCCAACAGCTTCAGCGGTTCAATAGACTGGAGCACGCTCATTGGGCATTGGCAAAGCAATGTGCTTGTCGAAGGATTCTACACCTCGCTCGATAATGTCTTTGTGCTCGAGGATATTGGCCACAACAGCGACGGCTTTATGATGAAGGAGCGCCGCAACGGCAGTGGAGCAGATGTCTTCGGTGTGAATGTAGAGACTAAATTCGCTCACGGAAAGGACGTATCGCTGCAGATGGGTGTTACAGCACAGCGCAGCCAGTATAAGAAGCCCGAGGTGTGGACCGAGGTCGATGGAGTGGAACTCACCACACGACGTATGCCCCGTACCCCCGATTTCTATGGATATTTCACTCTCTCTACAGAGCCTCTCACAAATTTCAATATTGCCCTTTCGGGTACTTACACCGGCAGTATGATTGTTCCCCACTATGCTGGATACATCGATAATGACTGTATGGAGAATACTCCCGATTTCTTCGACTTTGGTATAAAATGTGATTATACCTTTGTTCTGCGCGACCACTTGAAACTGCAGTTGAGTGCAGGTGTGCAGAATATCTTCAACAGCTTCCAGAAGGACCTCGACAAGGGTGAGTTCCGCGACTCGGGCTATTTCTACGGGCCTACATCGCCGCGCACATTCTTTGTAGGTCTCAAGATGAATAATTGAGCGGTACGGAATTCTTGTATATATAAATTTATATTGGTGTCCGATAAAAGTTTCCAGACAATCTGAAATCACCTTCATATGGAATATAGACTCAATAGAAATTTAATGTGTACAATATTTAGTTTACATTTAATCGAACATATATTTACACCTTTATACCTTGTTGCAATTATCTACCGCCTATTGTTTTTTTACGTACTTTTCGTGCCGACGAAAAGTACTCAAAAGGCTCTGCGCACAGAAAATCTTAACGTAAAATGCCTACGCCGTTTTTTGGGTGCTGCGGAACTCGCTATGCTCAAACAGTCCTCGC
>JAFYSC010000070.1 GCA_017546635.1 Bacteroidaceae bacterium
GTATGCCGATGCGCTCTCTATCGTGTCGAACCGTATGGACCAGATTCCCTCAAAGGACTCTATGCCCGGTTCATTGTACTCCGACCTTGCGAAAATCTACGAGAAGGCAGTGCAGTTCCCCTCGGGCGGTTCAATAACCATCATTGCCGTGACAACACTTTCGGGTGGCGACATTACACACGCTGTGCCCGACAACACCGGATACATCACCGAGGGACAGCTCTTCTTGCGTCGTGACAGCGATATCGGTAAGGTAATTGTCGACCCCTTCCGTTCACTCTCGCGTCTTAAGCAGCTCGTTGCAGGCAAGAAGACACGTAAGGACCACCCGCAGGTGATGAACGCGGCGGTGCGTCTCTATGCCGATGCTGCAAACGCAAAGACAAAACTCGAGAACGGTTTCGACCTTACTCCCTACGACAGACGTACTCTCGACTTTGCAAAGGAGTACTCCGACAAACTTCTTGCGATTGATGTCAACCTCAATACAACCGAGATGCTCGATGTAACCTGGGGTCTCTTCTCCAAGTACTTTGTGCCCGAGGAGGTGAACATCCGTCAGGAACTTATAGAAACCTACTGGAAAAAATAATATATCAGCAGAATGATTGCATTCCAATATAATAAGACATCGCTCCAGCACCTCGAAAAGCAGCTGAAGATGCGACAAAGGACGCTCCCCATCATAAAAAGCAAGGAGAGTGCCCTGCGCGTCGAAGTGAAAAAGTGCAAGGACGAGATGGAACTGCACGACGAGGAGTATGCACGTCTGCTTGAGCAGTACCGCGACCTTTTTGTGCTGTGGAACGAGTTCAACCCCTCGCTCGTGAAGACGGGCAAGCTCTCCATAGGACGCAAGAAGGTGGCAGGAGTAATGGTGCCCGTGCTCGAAGATGCCGAGTTCGTGGTTGCGCCCTACAGTCTCTTCGGCTCGCCCAAATGGTATGCCGACGGAATTGAGTTGCTCAAGAAAATGGCAATGACAGCCATCAGCCGCGACCTTCTGAACCGCAAGCTGCGTCTGCTCGAGGTTGCACGAAAGAAGACAACACAAAAGGTGAACCTTTTCGAGAAGGTGCAGATACCTGGCTATCAGGACGCCATAAGAAAAATCAAGCGCTTTATGGAAGATGAGGAGAACCTCTCAAAGTCGTCGCAGAAGATTCTAAAATCGCTCTTGGAGCAAAGAGAGGAGGTGACAGTATGATAAGCAAAATGTATAAGGTTACCGCACTTGTCTATCACAAGGAGTACGAGGCATTCCTCGGCGACCTGCGCAAGGCCGGAGTGGTACATATAGAGCAACGCAAGAGCGGTGCTGCCGATTCTTCCGAATTGCAGCAGATGCTTGCCGACTACAACCGTTATATGCGGTTGGTTAAGAGTCTTGAGAGAGTTGCCGACTGCAAGGATACTGCAGCAAGCTCCAACGGAGCAGCCGATGCTGCTGCGCGCATCGAAGAGATGTACGCAAGGCTCGAGCGTATGAAGCAGGCGCTTGCGGCAGTGGAAAAGGACGTTGCCACAATGCAGGTGTGGGGCGAGTTCGACACGGCGCTCGTGGAGCGTTTGCGTGGCGAGGGCTATGCCATCGACTTCTATCAGACATCGGTGCGCGCGTTCGACCCCCAGTGGGAGCAGAAGTACAATGCGGTGATAATTGCCCAAAAGTCGTCGAAGGTCTATTTCGTGACTGTGGCAAACGGTTGCGATACGTCGCTCCTCGATGCAGAGCCTGTCAGGCTGCCCTCACAGTCGCTGTCGGCACTCACAGCCGAGGAGGAGCGCCTGGGTGTAGAGATTAAATTGCTCGAGGAACAGATTGCCTCTTTTGCAATGGAGAAACTCCCGTTGTTGCGCGCAGCTATGCACGAGCTCCAGCAGAATATTGAGTTCAAGCGCGTTGTGCTTGGCGGCGAGAGACTGGGCGAGGAGAAACTGGTGCTTTTGCAGGGATGGGTACCCGAGGAAGAGAAGGACAGCCTGCAGTCTATGCTCGACAATGAGCCTGTATTCTATGAGATTACAGCACCTCAGCCGGGCGACGATGTGCCTGTGCGCTTCAAGAACAATGCATTCTTCAGCCTCTTTGAGCCCATATGCGAGCTTTATATGTTGCCCAAATACAACGAGCTCGACCTTACTCCATTCTTTGCCCCCTTCTATATGATATTCTTCGGACTCTGTCTTGGAGATATGGGCTATGGACTAGTGATATCTATTGCAACGGCAATAATGCTGCTGTTTATGAAAAAGGGCAACGGTATGATAGGATATGCTCGCCTGGGACTCACGCTGGGACTATCTACCGTGCTTTGCGGTTCGCTCACAGGTACTTTCTTTGGATTCAACTTATATGAGTGGAATATCCCGTTGCTCGATTGGTGGCGCGACAATGTGTCGTTTGCATATATGAATCCTGAGACAGGCAAGCTGAACGACCCCAATGATATGCTCTTCAATCTGGCATTGATACTGGGAGGCGTACAGATAGTATATGCTATGTGCCTCAAGATTGCAAACCAGATTATACAGTTGGGATTCAAGTATGCCGTTGCTACAATTGGCTGGCTCATCATAATTCTGGCAGCAGTAGCAATGATGTTCTTGCCCTCGATACCCAAGAATGTAATATATGCTCTCTTTGGTGTTGGTGGAGCTGCCGCATTGCTCTATAACTCTCCCGGAAAGAATGTGTTCCTAAATATAGGTCTCGGACTGTGGGACGCTTATAATATGGCAACCGGACTATTGGGTGATATGCTCTCGTATATCCGTCTGTTCGCATTGGGTCTTTCGGGTGGAGTGCTTGCAACAGTGTTCAACAATATTGCAGTGCAGATGAGTCCCGAACAACCTGTATTTGGTGCGATAGTTACAATATTGATATTCCTATTCGGTCACAGTTTGAATATATTTATGAATACGCTTGGAGCATTCGTACACCCCATTCGATTGACATTCGTGGAGTTCTTTAAGAATGCAGGATACGAGGGTGGCGGTACAGCTTACAAGCCTTTCAAATAAGAGAAAATATAAACTAAATAATAACTTTAAAAAACAACTATTATGATTTCAATGAATTTATTGCTTGCTTACATTGGTGTAGCATTTATGCTTGCTCTTGCAGGTATCGGTAGTGCATACGGTGTTACCATTGCAGGTAATGCGGCAATTGGTGCTTACAAAAAGAACAGTGCGGCATTCGGTACATACGTGATGTTGACAGCTCTTCCCGGTACACAGGGTCTTTATGGTTTTGCAGGATACTTCCTGGTTGCAGGATTGCTCACTCCCGAGATTACAGCAATCCAGGCTGCTGCCGTGTTTGGCGCAGGATTGGCTCTTGGCCTTGTAGGTCTTTTCTCTGCTATACGTCAGGGACAGGTTTGTGCCAACGGTATCAATTCGGTAGGTCAGGGTGTAAATGCAACAGGTATCACACTTACTTTGGCTGTGTTCCCCGAACTTTACGCGATTGTAGCGCTTGCTGCTACCTTTATGATTGGTGGTGCAGTAGCATAATCGCAAGGCACATTTGCTGTAATATCAGGTATTTGCTGGTGATACAGGCATATAGGCGAGGGCATCGTTGTGAACTATGATGCCCCGCTTGTGGATATTATTGAAAAACAACATTAAATACAGAAAGTTTAATAGCTTCTAAATGAAAAAAGATTTGATGCTCCCCGACTATCTTTTTGAGATTAGCTGGGAGGTATGTAACAAGGTGGGCGGTATATATACGGTTCTCTCTACAAAAGCAGAGACGCTCTCCAAGATTGAGAGTATAAATGCCGTTTACATTGGTCCCGACCTTTGGGAAGGAAAGGAGAATCCGCTATTTACCGAGGATAAGCGTTTGTGGAAAAAGTGGCGTAACAGCATTGTTGATGAGAAGTTCAAGGTACGTTGCGGACATTGGGAAATTCCCGGCCGTCCCAAGGTGATTCTTGTCGATTTCGACGAGTTCTTCGGCGAGAAGGAAGAATTCTACTATATGCTGTGGGATAATTTCAAGGTAGACTCATTGCACGCATACGGCGACTACGACGACTCTGTGCTCTTCGGATACGCAGTAGGACGCGTGATAGAGAGCTTCTACAAGTTCCACCTCAGCGAGAAGGACAATGTGGTTGTTCAGGCACACGAGTGGCAGAGCGGTAGCGCAGCGCTCTATCTCAAGAAGAACCTTCCTGCAGTAGGAACAATCTTTACAACCCACGCAACAAGCATAGGCCGTTCTATCGCATCAAACGGAAAGCCTTTGTACGACTTCTTCGAGGGCTACAACGGCGACCAGATGGCCGACGAGCTCAATGTACAGTCGAAGCACTCAATTGAGAAACAATCGGCACATAATGTCGACTGCTTCACCACAGTGAGCGAGCTCACAGCAATGGAGTGCAAGCAGCTCATTGAGCGCGATATTGATGTTATTCTTGAGAACGGATTCGAGGAGAACTTTGTTCCCACAGGAAAGGAGTTCGACAAGCGCAGAGCCGAGGCGCGCGCATTGCGTCTGCGTGTAGCACGCGCCCTCACAGGCAGCACAATCTCCGACGACGCTCTTCTTATAGGTATCGGCGGACGTATGGAGATGCGCAACAAGGGTATCGATATGTTCCTCGAGACAATGGCGCGCCTCAATGCGTGCGAGGAGCTGACCCGCGACGTGATTGCATTCATCGACGTACCTGCTTGGTCCGATTATGGCCGTGGCGACCTCCAGAAGCGTCTTGCGACAAACGAGCAGGAGTGGAACACACCTCTTGCCGACCCCTATCTCACACACCATCTGTGCAACTTCAACGACGATGCGATAGCGGGCTCTATCCGCCGTATGGGTCTTGCAAACTACGATGGCAAGGGTAAGGTAAAGGTTATTTATGTTCCCTGTTATCTAAAGGGCAACGACGGTATATTCGACAAGGACTACTACGATATACTCATAGGTAACGACCTTAACATATACCCCTCGTACTACGAGCCCTGGGGATATACTCCGCTCGAGAGTGCTGCATTCCATATTCCTACAATAACAACCAACCTTGCAGGCTTCGGTCTGTGGGTAAATTCGGTACTCGGCCGCAGAGGTACTCTTAGCGATGGAGTAGAGGTTGTTGAAAGAAATGACAGCAACTATTTCGATGCATCCGATGTAATTACAAAAATTATTTGTAACTTTGCACAAATTTCCGACAAAGAGGTTGCCGAACGTAGAAAGAAAGTCTCTCAACTGGCCGAGAAGGCTCTTTGGAAGCACTTTATAAACAACTACTTGACTGCATACGACTGTGCTTTGAAGGCGGCTGCCCTAAGGAAATGATAAACCGAAAAAACTCAACACTTCATCCTGCTCCGGTTTTACAATCGACGGTAGGGTGAATGTGGTTTTGTGTAAAATTAAAGAAAAACAATAACCATATATTAAAAATATGATTGCAATTAGTAACTCAAATCAACCCGCTTGGAAAGCGATTAATGTAAAATCTTACATCCCCGAGCCTCTTGTGAAGCTCGATGAATTGGCACACAACCTTTGGTGGGAGTGGAACCACGATGCTAAGGACCTGTTCCGTATGCTCGATGCGAAACTCTACGAGGAGTGTGTAGAAAACCCCGTTCTTTTGCTCGAGAAATTGGGCGTAGAGAAGCTCGATGAGCTTGCAAAGGACAAGAATGTACTTAAAAAACTCGATGAGGTATATGCACAGTTCCGTGCCTATATGGACGTTAAGCCCAACGCAGAGCGTGCTTCTGTAGCTTACTTCTGTATGGAGTATGGTCTTTCACACGTACTCAAGATA
>JAFYSC010000071.1 GCA_017546635.1 Bacteroidaceae bacterium
GCGAGGACTGTTTGAGCATAGCGAGTTCCGCAGCACCCAAAAAACGGCGTAGGCATTTTACGTTAAGATTTTCTGTGCGCAGAGCCTTTTGAGTACTTTTCGTCGGCACGAAAAGTACGTAAAAAAACAATAGGCGGTAGAAAATTGCAACAAAGTATAAAGGTCTAAATATATGTTTGAATAAATGTAGACTAAATATTGTACACGTTAAATTTCTATTGAGCCTATATTCCATATGGAAGTGATTTCAGATTGTCTGGAAACTTTTATCGGACACCAATAAAAAAATATCGGACAAAGGCTGTCCGATATTTATCCTTATTCTTATCTATTATACAAAGCTCTTTATTACTCCCCTGATTGCATAATTGATATAATAATACACAGAGCTGAGGATTCCCAATTTCTCTACCCTGCGGTAGATATTCCACTGCCACGACAGCAGATGAAACTTACGCGCCGAAACAGAATCGCCCGTCACGCGGTACAACGCTGTCACATCACCTGTATTGCGTGCTATGAATCCCCGCTTGAGAATAGAGAGCCACATTGCATAATCCTCGTGACGTACCTTGCGGAAATGCACCTTGCCCACTCTCTCCGTATCGTAAATTCCTGTCACATTGCCTATCACATTACCCAGGAGTAGATGCTTGTAATCGGTGTACTCGGGTGCAATGACCACTCTATTTGCGCGCTGCGCATTGGCATCGACCTTCTCGTAGTTCGAAAAGACAACACCCACACGCTCATCATCGCCAAAGAAGGGCAATTGTTGCTCCAACTTATGCGGCAACCACATATCGTCGCTGTCAAGGAATGCAATGTAACGCCCTTGAGCCGCATCTATCGCCTTGTTACGCGGTGTTGCAGGATAACCGGTGTTATGTTCATTTACAAGAACCTTTATCCGTGCATCCTCGGCAGCCAAACGTCGGGCAATCTGCATAGAGGCATCTGTCGAGGCATCATCCACCACCAGGAGTTCCCACTCCTGATAGGTCTGCTGCATCACCGAACGTATTGCCGCTTCGATGTAGCGCCCTGCATTATGCACCGGCATAACTATTGAAACGAGATGAGCCATCGGTCTTATTTTTTAGAGAAGAGGAAATGTTTCAACTTTCCGAATGCCTTCAATGAGCGTTTGAGGTCGGAGGGGTCGCTCAATCCTACACGCAGACGGTGCATAATATATCTGAAACGCAGGTAATATTTCTTTCTTGCCATATTGCAGAAGTCTACCATCTCCTGAGCCGAAAGCTCGGGCATTGACAACACCGTATTGTGTGTTCCGTCGGGCAGACAATATTTTGCATAATCGAGCTCGATATAACCGTTGCTGCGTGCCCAATCATACGCCTCGGTTCCGGGATAAGGGATAAGAGGGAAGAACTGCGCAGTATCGGTATTGAGCTTAAGGGCAAGTTCCAAAGTCTGCTGCATAGTCTCCTTTGTCTCGCCACGATTACCCACCATATAGCAAGCGTGTATCAGAAGACCTGCCTTCTTTGCATTGTCGACATACTCCTGGAACTGCTCCACCTTTGTACCTTTATTGATATTGTCGAGAATCTGCTGGCTACCCGATTCTATTCCCGGGATAATAAGACGGCAGCCTGCCGCCTTCATTGCCTGCATTGTCTCAAGGTCGAGATTCACACGGGCATTGCACAACCAGCGCAGACGCTTGTTCACTCCTCGCTCAACGAGCAGTGCACATATTTCCATCACGCGTTTCTTGTTGGCAGTAAAGGTATCGTCCTCTATTACCACCTCGTTGACCTCGGGGAAATTCTTGGCGATATACTCGAACTCGGCAACAATACTCTCGGCCGAACGTGTGCGGAAGGCGTGTCCGTGCATTGTCTGCGGATATACACAGAAGTTGCAGCGGAAAGGACATCCGCGTGTGGTGAATATCTGTATCGAGGGATATGTAGCTGCCGCAAAGAAATAGTCGCGGGGATCGAGGTACTTGTGTATGAACTCGGCTGCGAAAGGCAACTCATCGAGGTTGCGCATTGCGGGCATAGGCGCTGTGCGAACACACTCCTTCACTCCGTTGATGCACAGTCCGCGTACGTCGTTCACATTACCGCCATTCTCAAGAGTGTTGGCAAGTTCGAGCACTGTTGCATCATACTCGCCAAGCGCTATCGCGTCGATGTGAGGCGAATAAGAGAGTGTCTCCTCGGCACAAGCTGTGGGGTGTGTACCCACAAGAAGTGTAAAGGAATCGGGGAAACGTTCCTTTACCGCAACAGCAAAGGATACGTCGCTTTTTATCGAAGGAGTACTTGTATCATATACAAATAGTTTGGCACCGCCACCCTCCTGCATTATGGCTGTGAGCGACTGCTCCTCGTTCATCTGCTTTGCTGGAGCATCGAGAAAACGAATCTCGTGACCGGCCTTCTCGCAATATGCAGCAGCATACATCAGCCACAGAGGATAGTACAGCGCGCCGCTCTTTGTAATTGCCGGGCTGCGCGACTCACGCGAGAATTTACCATATTCAGCCTTGAAGGGGGGATTTATAAAGTATATTTTCATTTTTGTTTCTTATTATTATTGTTTATTAGACAACGCTAAAATCTGTTTTTTATTATAAAAAAACAGGCTTTTGTGTCATAAATGTGCATTGAGCGCACAAGCTACCGCTCTTCGCGATTAACGGCAAAGATAATAAATAAAAAACAACCCACAAAAACTTTATAGTCCCCAAATGCAGAATAAACACTAATCGACCTTCTTATAATGGAGTCTCTTGAGGAAGTTCAGTCCGAACATCTTTATGATTACGCGTTTCACGGCATCGAACGTCCAGAAATAATAATAACAGAACTTGGCAAGCAGTTTGCCGCCACCGTTGTTCAGTACAATATGTTCAAGATCGTAGCGCTTCTGGGGTATTGTAGCAACAGAGACACCTCCCAAGCGGAACTCGGCAACATCTACGGGCATATATTTGAAACGGGCTCCTCCCTGATAGCATCGCGCAAGAAAATCGTGGTCCATCATATAGCGGAAGTTCGTGTCGTAATAGCCCCATTTGCGGTGAGCCTCGGCCGAGACGAATGTTCCCTGATGGTCGACATTGACAAAGAAAGGCATAAGGGGGAATTTCATCGAGGGAATGTCGCGGCCCGAAAAACCTGTCTCCTTGTTGCGGATAATGACGTTTCCGCGGTAGATGTCGACACCCTCCTCATAGTACTCGGCAACCTTCTCCAATGCTCCGGGCAGAAGAATGTCGTCGCTGTTTATCATACATACAATGTCGCCCTTTGCATTGCGCACACCCTTGTTGAACGCATCGCTTATACCCTTGTCGGGCTCGGAACAGAAATAACCCAAGCGGCTCTCGTACTTTTTAATAATATCGACAGTGCCGTCGGTTGAGCCTCCGTCAATCATCACATAGTCGAGCTGAGGATAATTTTGCCCGAGCACGCTCTTGATGGTCTCTTCGACAGTTGCAGCACTGTTGAAACATATTGTCACAATTGATATTACAGGTTTTTTCATAGTCCAAGGGTATAATCAAAAAATTCCAAACAAGATAGATATTCTTCCCGATACATTTATCGACAGCGGTGCACAGCGCAACGCGGGAGCAAAGAGCAGCTTGAGCCACGCCCCCACGCCGCTTCGGTAATTCGCAGCAAGCTCGGTGATAGCCCTGTTCTCGGGCGACATTTTGGCTGCATACCCTTTCAGGAGCTCTGCTGCAAGGCGCGAACGTATGTGCTCGTTCTTCTTTATGCGCTTCCAGCGGTTCTTCCACACGAAAGCGGCCGAGTTTACCTGACCCACCACATTGGCACTATGCTGGCGGTAGCTCATATGCGGCACCTTGTCGAAATGCACCGATGCACCGATGGCCTGCGCCACATTGTATATCCAAATATCGTGCATACGTATGAATGCAGGCTTATAGCACAGCAGTTCCTCGCGCATTGCCCTGTTTATGACCATTGTACAGCCTGTAACAAAGTGATACATAAGGGACTCGCCGTATGTGAGCAGCGGAGAAATTGTAACGCTCTCAATCTCCTTGAGGTTCTCGTCGACAAGGCGTGTCTGACAGAAATATACAGCAGGACGGTCGCCGTCGCCGCGCATAGCCTCGGCTGCAACAGCAAGCTTGTCGCTGTCCCAATAGTCGTCCTGGTCACAGAAAGCATAATAGTCGCAATCATCGGCACTCTGCAACAGGTTCCAGAAGCTGTACGCGGGACCAAGGTTCTCGCCCGTATACCAACGTAAGCGTCCTGCACGCTGCTCCTCATCGAGAAGCGCCAACGTACCGTCGGTAGAACCGTCGTCTCGCACCAGCAAGCTCACCCCTATTCCCTTCTGCCCATATATCGACTGCAACTGCTCACCTATATAGCGCGTACCGTTGTATGTCGACATCAAAACCTGAACACCCTTCATATAAAATATATCATTTCTTGTAGAATATGCAAAAGTAGTCAAAAAAGCGGACTTTTACATCTTCAAATAATCGTACAAATACAAATCGGCTATAAAAATTCCCACCGCATATATTATTACCGCCAATCGTCCCAGCCAATGGGGGCGCACCACAAACGCCAGCAGCGGAATGGCAATAAAGTCAATCACACCCACCAGTTCCTGTGCTCTCACCGAGAATACCGGGAGGAACGAGAGACCCGCATACAGGCATATCGAGTAGCAGAAAATCTTAAGTATAAGCGGCAAGTACCTATAATGGTCTATTATGTAGGAATATTTCCAGATGAGCATATAATATGTGAACAGACGGCAGAGCGCCATCACATTGTATATATTAATCTCGGTAAACATATCGCTGTACTTCTGCATCTCCTGATACACAAGAATCTTCTCCTGTATGAACGGGATTGGTATAACGGCCAGCAGGTCGGCCGTTATTACAGGACAAACATAGAAAATGAACGGCAGAAGCAACAGTATCACAATCCATTTTTTTGTCAGCGGTTTGTTACCCACAAAAGCAATGGGCAGGAGGAAGAGCGCCGAATAGTGGAAAAGAATGGCAACAACCACCAATAGCAGATAGAGTTTTTTTCTTCCGTCGGCAAGGAAGGGAATGGCAAAAAGGTATAAGGCCGATGCGACAGCCACTCTTATCTGCGTCAAGTCCTGCACTATATATAGGTGGGTGAACCATACAAGAAAGGACAAATAGCAAAAGGGCGAGAGTTTGGCAATAGAATAGACTTTCAAGGGGATTGCCAGGAAAGCATATATCACAAACATCAACAACGGCGCACCTAAAATACGGGCAATAAAACTTATCAGTTTGAATGTGGGTTCGGTGAGCAAAGCCATTCCCGATGTAGGGTCGTAATAGTATCCCAAATACGACAGGTAATCCTTATCTACCCCCTCGGGACGGAAAGCCGATATAAGAGTTACGACAATGGCAAATACAAGCATCATCAATTTCTGATTATGTATCTCTTCGTCTTCGAAAAAAGATACCACAACCAGAAACAGAAGCACTATATATAAAAGTCCTATGAACATCGGGAGCTATAATGACAGGGGCCGGACAACATTTCAGGCCTTGCCGTTGTTTTTAACATTGTCTGTTGCAACCAAATAGAATGTATATGCCACCACCGATAATATCGAGCACAGAAGCACTATTATCATACGCTTGGGACCAGTGGGTTTCAAAGGAATACTTGCATTCTGCAACGCTGTGAAAGCGGGCATACGCTCCTGCAGCTTGGCTGTTGCCAACAGTTTCTGCTGGCTCACGGAGTTGTACATATTATATGCAAGCTGCATCTCGGCTTCGAGCCTCTGCTCCTCTATCATAAATGCCTGGCGCGAGAGTCCCTGATGCTTGTCTACATAATCGGCATAGGCCGACTGTGCTGCAATATAATCGGCATACGCCTTGTCGCACAGCTCCGAAGCATATTTCAGGTCTATCTTTGTCTTTTCAGTCCTGTATCTTATGATAAAATCCTGCAGAAGCTCTTTCACTCCGTCGGCAAGCATAGCTGCCACTTTGGGGTCCTGCGCCGTTGCAAAAATAGATATTATATCGGTTTTTGAGTCGACAGAGCAATTGAGCGAACTCGAAATATTCTTAATCACATCGAATTCGGTCTTTGTCAAAGAGAATGGGTTCACCTTGTATCCAGGGTCGGTACAGAGAGGCTCGGGAGCACCCTTGAAAAACATCTTTATCTTGGATACCAGCACGGTCCACCAAGGATACTCGAGTTCCTTAACTATATATTGCGAGTATGCACCCTTGAACTCTCCGTCACTTGACTCTACCTGAATATCCATCACCGAGGCTAGAAAATCGGTAGATGCTATCAGTTCGGGATAGAACTGGGGGACAATTGCATCGGAAGCGGACAATCCGCCCACGTTGATGCCAAGGAAAGAGGCTGCGTCGCCCAACGCGCCCAGCCCTCCCGCTGTGTTTCCATACTCGGGAGCCAACAGCACCCTCACTGTATAATAGCGCGGAACACATATTATTATCAACGAGGACAATAGCGCAGCTATGAATCCGACTGCGATATACTTTTTCCAATTCGACTTTATGATTCGGTACACTACGTCTATGCGTATTTCATTCTTCAAAATGGGTTCCATAATATTTCAATTATTATTGTCGGAGAAACACTTTATTACTTTTGCGGGGTTGCCTGCTGCAACACAATATGGGGGTATATCCTTTGTGACGACTGCATTTGCACCAATGACGGCATTGTGGCCTATGGTAACGCCTGGCATAATGGCGCACCCCTCGCCCAACGTAGCGTAGTCGCCTATAACAACCGGCCCTCTTGAATGGAGTTTCCTGTGCCTTGGGGGCAATTTCAGGTCCTCGGCAGTAGATGTGCCGTGGGTGTGGTCCATTATCAGTGTCCTTGCTGCAATTGTCACATAGTTTCCAATCTGTATGCTGTTTATGCAACCTATATGGCATTGCATATTTATTGCCACATTGTTTCCTATTGTTATTTTGGGTTCAAAGGACTGTGACGATTTCTCGTAATATGTCACTGCGTCCATACGGACGTGCTTTGCTATTATCACATTCTCGCCGAGCTCTATGTGACGGGCACCTGTGATATACAACGGGCGGCGGAGTAATGTGCTTTTTGGGGCTTTGCCGAAGCTTCGTCTCACTATAAAAGTATATATCTTGTCTGCGAGCAAAGAACATTTGCCCGATATCGAAGCATTGTACAGCAGTGCCAGCGGAAAAGTCAATATGTCCAATAGCAGCAAAAATACTTTCTTCATTTTTTAAGATGCAATTTATTCAACACAAAATTACGCTCATTTTTCGCAAGTCCCAAGAAAAAGACGACAACAGCAATCCAAATTTCCATCAACAAGCAACTGAGCAGCGTTGCAGCAGCGGTACTGCCTGCATTGAAATAGTATTTGACTGCAAAAAGCGGTACAAAGCACAGTATGGATACCTTAACTACAGGCAAGAGTACGTCGCTCGCAAAGCCCTTTGCCGAAAAACCGAAGAGTCCCTTGCAAAGCCTCATTCGGGCAACCTGTGCAAGAAGTGTCGTGAAAAGCAATGCCACAAAAACCATAGTGGGCGACGCACCGACCCTGACTGCAACGTATGCCAAAGGCAATGTGCACAGCATACAGCCGCCTA
Organism: Bacteroidaceae bacterium; assembly: GCA_017546635.1. Taxonomy (GTDB): domain Bacteria; phylum Bacteroidota; class Bacteroidia; order Bacteroidales; family Bacteroidaceae; genus HGM04593. The sequence continues at coordinate 7,670 of JAFYSC010000071.1, forward strand.
TCACCAGCTGGTACTTCTTTATCCTGCCTGTAGCTGCTGCACCAACCATCATAGGGTTGGCAACTGTGTCTATCATAGATACGCACAAGAGCATTCGGGTGAATTGCACGGTGTAATGCGGCACTTCGGCCTTTTGCCACAGGTCGAGCAGCCCTTCGGTCTCAATTATCAGCGGTGTCACAAAAAACATCATAAGCATAAAGGAGATACGCGAGGAGCGCAGAACCAACGAGTTCATATCGCACAGCTCGCCCTGGGCGTATGATTTTATAATCTGCGGGTTCACCGCCGTCTGGAAGCTCGATATAAAGGAGGTTGTTGCCGCCTGTACCTGCACCGCTATTCCTCGTGCCGTGTTCAACACCGGTCCGCCCACTGTATTCAACAGCAGGTTGAGTCCTTGAGTGTTGCATACTATCGCAAAATTGCCGATTGTATTCCAGCCAATGAAATTGAACATCTCCTTGAGTTTGCTGCTATTGAATTTCCATTCGACATACAGTTCCTTGAGGGCATAGTGGCAATATATTCCGTAGACGCCCCGTACCACAAACGCCACTACTACCAGAAAGGACGAATAGAGACGCAGGCGGCCCTCGTCGAAGAAGGCAAGCAGCAACACCGCAGCAAGCTTCAGCAGTACATCGAGGATTGTTATGAGCGCAAAGGCATCCATCTTCTCGTATGCTATTATGGCTGCATTGTAAGGCACGCTTATGATGAGTATGAAAGCCGATGCCAACGAGGCATAAAGGACAAACAGAGCGTCGGGGATTGACTCCACGGGTATCACAAGATAGTTGCGTATGTACCAACTGCCCAAAATCCCGCCTACAACAAGCACACAGATGCCAAGGACAAAATGTATGAACACGCTATGCGAGAAGTTGCTCCGCAGTTGGCCATTGTCATTTGCTCCAA
>JAFYSC010000072.1 GCA_017546635.1 Bacteroidaceae bacterium
GCATATGGCTTCGGGACACGTACAAGGACGACTGCTCAAGCTGTTGGTAAATATGATTCGTCCCAAGAGGATACTTGAGATAGGCACATACACCGGCTACTCGTCGATATGTATGGCCGAGGGGCTTGAGGAAGGAGGCAAGCTCTATACATTCGAGATTGACGATGAGCTCGAGGACTTCACCCGCCGCTGGATAGAGGGTTCGCCAGTTGCCGACAAGATAATATTCACCATAGGCAGTGCATTGGAGAAGGTTCCCCATTTGGGCGAGAAGTTCGACCTTGCCTTCATCGACGGCAACAAGCGCGAGTATATAGCCTATTACGAGATGGCACTCGAATACCTCAACGAAGGGGGCTGGATACTCGCCGACAACACCTTGTGGGACGGGCACGTCATTGACCCTGCGTACAAGGACGCACAGACAAACGGTGTGAGAGAGTTCAATGACTATGTGCGCAATGACGGGCGTGTCGAGGAGGTTATACTCCCCTTGCGTGACGGACTGACAATTATCAGAAAAAAGTAAAACAAGAATAGACAACTATGGACAGTACAAGACAGAACAAGATATCGCGCCTTATACAGAAAGAGCTGAGCGACATTTTCCTAAAGATGACAAAAGAGACCCGCGGCATTATGGTGTCAGTGAGCGTGGTACGTGTAAGCCCCGACCTTGGCATAGCAAAGGCCTACCTGAGCGTATTCCCCTCGGAGAGAGGCGGCGAGGTGATAGAACACCTCACAAACAACACAAAAGCCATACGCTATGAGCTGGGCAACCGCGTGAGACACCAGCTGCGCATAATTCCCGAGCTGCGTTTCTACCTCGACGACTCGCTCGACTACATCGAACACATCGACAACCTGCTTAAGGATTAACAGCCTCAAATGAATCTGTCGCTATACATTGCCAAGCGCTACCTGTTTTCGAAAAAAAGCCACCAAGTTATAAACATAATTTCGGGAGTGGCCGTTGCAGGTGTAGCGCTTGCTACAATGGCGATGGTATGCACCCTATCGGTATTCAACGGCTTTCAGGGCATTGTAGAGAAACAATTCACGGCATTCGACCCGCAGCTGAAAATCAAAGCCGTAGAAGGAAAATATTTCGATGCTTCGGACGGGAGTTTTGCAGCAGTTGCCGCATTACCCCAAGTGAGCATCGTCACCCGCTGCATCGAGGACAAGGCTATGGCGCAATACGAGGGGCGACAGGCAATGATTACTCTCAAGGGCGTAGAGGACAATTTCGAGCAACTGACAGACATTGGCAAGGCTCTAATTGGCAACGGCTCATTCATACTGAAGGACAGCACAGCCTCATACGCGGTATGCGGCGGAGGACTCGTCTCGACGCTCAACTGCGGCATATACCACACGCGCCCATTGGAGATATACGCACCGCGTAGAGGCAAGAAGGTAAGCCTCACCAACCCTGCATCGAACTTCACAAAAGGCCACTTGCACTCCTCGGGTGTCATATTTGCCGTCCAGCAACCGAAATACGACAGCAACTACCTGCTAACCTCAATAGACTTTGCACGGGAGATTTTCGGACGCAGAGAGGGAGAAGTGAGCAGCCTGGAGATATCATTGCACAAGGGTTGCGACGAGGCTGCAACAATCAAGGAGATAGAAGCCCTTATAGGAAATGGCTTTGTCGTAAAGGACCGTTACAGGCAGCAGGAGGATATTTTCAAGATAATGAAGATAGAGAAATTCATCTCATACATATTCCTCTCTTTCATTCTGCTCATAGCCTGCTTCAATATCATAGGTTCATTGTCGATGCTTGTGATTGAGAAGAAGCGCGACGTAAGTACCCTGCGCAGTATGGGTGCCGGCAACAGCCTCATAACAAACATTTTTGTCGCCGAGGGAGCTATGATTTCCATCTTTGGCGCAATGACAGGCATCACAGCAGGTGTTATCCTGTCTCTTTTGCAGGAACACTTCGGCCTTTTGAGTATGGGAGGCGAGGGCAATTTTGTTGTCGACAGCTATCCCGTAGCCATCCAATGGAGCGATGTCCTCGCAACCTTTGCAACAGTCATTGTCGTAGGACTTATCGCCGTGGGGTTGCCAACAAGATACCTTACAAAGAGACTGCTAAAGGAGTAACCGCATTCCACTGAGCAATACATAGATAAAGAATCCCGGCCAATCGCGCGATTGGCCGGGATTTCTTATTGTTCATACGCCCTTTATACAAGAGTAATCTTACCCGCCTGCACCTGGTAATTCAGGAAGCGCGAAGCCTGCTCCTTGAATTTCGTCACCGACTCGGTTGTGTAGAACATCGTATTGCCGCCCTTTGTACACTTTGCCTCAATCTCGGAGTGGCGCGCAAGATAATCCTGCAGCGACTGCGCCACCGCCTCGCCCTGAGTAAGTACAGTTACACCCTGCGGCACAAACTGCTTCACCCTGTCGAGCAAGAGAGGATAGTGTGTACAGCCCAATATTACGGTATCTATCTGCGGGTCGCGGCTGAGCAACGCATCAATGTCGCGTTTCACAAAATAGTCGGCACCGGGAGTAAGATGCTCATTGGCCTCAACAAGCGAAGCCCACATAGGACAAGCCTTTCCTACAACCTCGATATCGGGGAAAAGTTTCTTTATTTCCAAAGGATAGGACATCGACTTTATTGTACCCTCAGTGGCAAGGACACCCACGTGACGGCTCCTTGTAACGTCGCCCACACACTCCACTGTAGGCCTAATGATGCCGAGCACACGGCGCGCAGGATCCATATTGGGCAAGTCGAGCTGCTGGATGTTGCGCAGCGCCTTTGCCGAGGCTGTATTACAAGCGAGAATGACAAGATGGCAACCCGATTCGAAGAGGAATTTCACTGCCTGCAACGTAAAATCGTATACAACGTCGAACGAGCGCGTTCCGTAAGGCGCACGTGCATTATCTCCTATATAAAGATAATCGTACTGCGGCATCAGACGCTTTATCGCATTGTATATCGTAAGCCCGCCATATCCCGAGTCAAAGACTCCGATTGGTCCTGGCACTTGTGGCAAAGTCATTATCTCGCTCATCTATCCGAAGTTATTCCTGTTGGTTACTGTCCCCGTTCACTGTTCCGGATGCGCTCTGGCCTGCATCATCGTCCTGCTCCGGCTGCTCCTCCTTGCCATTTTCTACAACGGGGGCATTCCTTGGTGCCCCTGTAGCAACAACCGGTTGCGGTTTACCTGTCTCAATCGTAGCAAGCAGTGCCTCGGTCACATCAAAGCCGATAGCGGGATTGATGAATTTATATCCAGCCTGCTCACAATCTATTGCATACGCAAGATTATTATGCACACAAACGGCCGCCACTGCACTGTCTACAATGGCGTGCAGAGGGGAGAAGAGCGAGTCGTGGGCCTGCACAAGCCACTCCTTCACCTGCTCACGGAACACAATGCTACGGTCGACAAGGTCCTGCAACTCCTTCTGGCGCTTGCGCAAGATAGGCTCGGGAAAATCGTACTGACCGTTGAGGAACGCCACATAACTGCGTGTAAGCTCCTGCTCGTTGCGTTTAATCTCACTCTCGCAGCGTGCGAGCAGCCCGTCATAATCGGCTTGCGCCTGCGCATACTGCGGGAGCTGTTGCAGCACCTGGCTATATTTGAAATAACCGAACGTATTCTGTGCTGTAGCAATAAGCGGCAAGAACATCAATATAAATAGCAATTTACGCATACTCTCTTTTTTTATTAATACATCAAGAGGGAAGCCTTTGCAGGCCTCCCTCTATAAATCCAACATATGCCTGCGGTTCTTACTTTGCAGTGAGTGAAATTCCGAGCTTGGCCTTTACCTTGGCGCTAAGGTCGTCGCAAAGTGTTGTGCTTACATAAGGTATTGTTCCGTTTGAAATGTCGAACACACAAACATAACCGCCCTCTGTTCCTACAGCCTGGATTGCATCGTTCAGAATCTTTGCAACCTCGGCAATCTTAGTCTGCTGAGCCTGCTGCAATGTCTGAATGGTCTCACGCTCATACTGCTGCAAACGCATATAGAGGTTCTGAAGCTCCTCCTGACGGCGCTTCAGAAGATTCTCAGGGAGTGAATCCTGCAACTGCTCAAACTCGAGGCTCTTCTTCTCGAACTCTGTACGGTAACCCTCATACTCCTTGTTGTACTGCTGCTGGAGCGCCATAAGGTCATTCTCGGCCTTTGAAAGCTCGGGCATCAACATCATAATAGAGTTGGCATCTACATAACCGAATTTGGGAGCCGACTGGGCAAACATACTCAGAGGAGCCATCAACAAAAGTAAAATCAAAATCTTTTTCATAACTTATAATCTTTATTAAATTAATTTTTCAATCTTCTAAAACCGCGCTAATTTAGCATAATTAATTGGAATACCCAAGTTTAGACAGTACTTCGTTGCTTATATCTATCTTTGGCGAAGCAAAAATTATGCTTCC
>JAFYSC010000073.1 GCA_017546635.1 Bacteroidaceae bacterium
CCAGGCTGTCGGGCGAACCTTGCTCACTACTTTTCGCTACGCTCAAATTCGTGAGCAAGGGGAAGAATTTGTTGCACTTCTATCTTGACAGTGTAAAATAATGTTATTGACTGTAATATAGAAGCAGCATCGGCACAAAGCATAACACCCGCACTTCCAGCCACCCGTAATGCATTTACCATCGGCATACAGCTTCTCCAGCAGAAGACCACAGTGCCCCAACCACAAATCAACAATGCAGAACATATATAAATTGCCCTGCTCAACTACGCTGCAGAACGAATATGCAATACGCAAAAGCTACAAAAAAGGGATTTCCTACACTCATTGAAGAAAAAAACATTTTTTTGAAAAAAATTCGGCAAAACGCTTGCACAGTAATAAAAAACATCATACCTTTGCACTCGCAAACAGGCAAGACCTGGGACGGGATGTAGCTCAGTCCGGTTAGAGTACGCGTCTGGGGGGCGTGTGGTCGCTGGTTCGAATCCAGTCATCCCGACAAAAAAAGACCTCGATAATCATACGGTTATCGAGGTCTTTTTTCCTTTTTTACAAGATTCCAGGACTTGGGCTCAGTAGAACCCAAACATTCTGTACGCATCGCAATATGCCATCAAGCATCACATCAAAGACTTAAGTAAAAAAGGCACAGCCGGAAACCGGCCGTGCCATACACTGTACCACTCTTACATTCACCGAGCGAGCCTATCTTACAACACTATTTAGCCTTCTTGTATTCGACTCTGATTGTTTTGCTTTGGGCATCCAACGAGATGTCTGATGCATAGCCATCCACATCGAGAACAGCAGCATCTGCAACGGTAAAGAACTGGCTTACATAAACAGTCTTGCCCGATTTGTACTCCTTACCACCATAAACGATGCCACCTTTGCGCTTGGCACCTGCAACAACCACGGTATACGGATAAGCCTGCTGCATATCACCCTTGATGCTCACCTGACTACCGCGGATATACTCGGCAGGAATAGTATATGTACCATCGGCAGCAATCGCATTCCGTGGGATATTTACCAATATCCAATTGGGATTGCCGTTCTCATCGAACTGCTCTATTGCATTTACGTTATAACCGTATTTGAGGTCGAAGCCGTTTTGCACGAAGCCTGGAGCCGGAATATCCTTAACCTTCAAAGGCTCGGCATAATTTGCCACATAGCCCTGCAATGCACTCTCGTCCGCAGCCAACACTATGTCACCATTGAGCTGGGAAGCACTTACCGACACCTTATCACCATTCACATCAAGCATCAGATCCACATATCCGCCACCATCGGTAACGATAACATCGCTTCCGGCTGGGTCGAGGCTGTTCCAGTCGACCTTATAGCGCATACGGTAAAGGCCGGCAGGAGTATCGGCAGGGATTGCAAACGAAGGCACACCACTTCCAATTGTATTGCCATTGTCTGTCGTCGTACCGTCACTCTTATACCAGGTATCACCAATCTGCACAGCGTTGTAACTAACGATTTCACTGCCAGCCGCCGGTGTCCCGTCATCATTTACAGCATACTCGAATTTACCGTTATTGTTCCAGTCAACATATACATAGGCACTCATCCAAGCACCCGAGTAGTTGAATGTAGGCTGCACATCAGTACCTGCCTTAGCCGAAAAGACACTCACTGCTGTATTGTCGGTATAGACTTTGCCACTGGTTGCAGTTGATGTATATGCCACACCCGAAGAAATGAGACCTACACTATTGAAAGAACGGTCTTTGCGTGTGTAAGCAGCATCCTTGTCATAGGTCAAGGCGTACTTGTCGGCAGAGAAACGCTTTTCGGGGTTATTGTCAATAACAATCTCATCGATATATGCAACCCAATCGGCCTTGTCGGCGTGTGGAGAGCGCACATCAGGAACAATCACCAATGAGTAGATATCTATACCGCTATCGGCATTCTCTTCCTTGGAATAGGAGAAGCCCTTGAAGCCGACTACTACATCCTGCCAGCCCTCCTTGGGAGCAACATCGGTATTCGTAACAGCCCAGAACTGCTCCTCCTCGCCAGTTTGCCAGCTCCAGCTCTCCTCAACCCGCTTACCCAAGCCGATGACCATCAGGCGACTGCCAGCAGGTTTATCCTTGAGATAAGCCATAACGTGGATATACTGCAACTGTTTTGTCATACGGATAGGCTCCTTAAGGTTTATCCTCGCACCGAAGGTATTGCTGCCGAAACGGCTACGCTGCAAAGCCAAGACATTAGCTGTAGGGTTTGGAGCCACACCTGTCACCTCATCTACCGAGAGATCGGGATTTTCTGTTACCGCAACACTTCCGTTGAGGACACCCGTACGGAACGGGCTCTCCTCCCATTTATCATACACAGTTATGGACTTATAATCCTCACTGTCAAATGTTATTGTTGTTTGCGCTGAAGATGCAAGACCTAAAAACATCAACGCTGTCGAAAATAATATATTCTTTTTCATAGGTATTACAAGTAAATTATCGTGTCGATGTTTCTTAATATACGTTCAAGTTAGAGAGCAAAGGACAAGCGCGGCTATCCAGGATTGTTATGCGCAATCTCTTTGCTTTGCAGCCGTCATCATAACTATCGCTGGTCTTGCCGTTCAAAGGAACTATGCGCTTGTAACCGACTGTCGTTGTCTGCATATCAGGACATAGCTCCGTCCAGGATTCACCATCGGCACTGTATTCAATCTTGAAGTACTTGATGCGTTGTCCCAAGAAAACAGGCTCCTGCATAACAAGATAACGTATTACCTGAGGGACATCCCAAGCGAGTTCTATGACAGCAGCAAGACTCTCGTCGTTTGTACCCCAATATGTCTCCTTGTCGCCATCGGTAAGGTTGGCAGCCGAATATTTTCCACCGGCACGTGTCTCGCTCACCTCTATCGTTGCACTCTTCGCAAGGTCTGTTGCAGCGGTACTCTCGTCAAGGCCATATACAGGAACGGCCAGACGCTCGTGCAACATCTTGCCCAATTTGGCCAATTCGTTCACTGTATTCTGGGGAAGAACGCCATATTGGTCGGGCGGGCAGTTGAGGATAAGGGTTGCATTGCGTCCAACAGTCTCCAGATACATCTGGAAAAGACGCTCGGCACTCTTCATAGACTCACCCTGATGCCAGAACCAGCCTGCACTTGTCGCCTTGGCATCGCTCTCGCCGGGATTCCAGAACCAGCCGTCGATGTCGCCCTCTTCGCGGATAACTGTCTCCGAGAGGTAGTCGGTCATCGCCCAATTCGACTCACCCGCATAACCCGACTCGTTACCTATCCATCGTGCTTCGCCACCGACTCCCCACATAATACAGTCGGGGGCAATACGGTGTACGCGGGCACGCAAGTTGGGCACATCGTAGTATATCTCGGGGTCGATATCGCGGTTGCCACCCTCGCCACCATAGTATCCGTCGCCGCCACGAGCACCGTCGAACCACATCTCGAACTGGTCGGAGCCATACTCGGCCAGCTCCTCGCACTGTTTCAGAAATACTTCGGTAACGTATGTATCCTTACCATAGTGTGCCGAGTTACGGTCCCAGGGAGATATATAGAAGCCATACTTCATATTATGTTTGCGGCTCGCATCGGCAAACAGTTTGGGGATATTGGCATTGCGTCCATACTCATTGCCTGCCTTGTTGATACTGTGCTCTGTAGTAGCTGTCGGCCACAGGCAGAAACCGTCGTGATGCTTTACAACAGCAATACCGCCATTCATACCGGCAGCCTTCACTGCTGTAACCCACTGCTCAGGATTAGGCATTGCCAAAGGAGCGTACTTCGACTCAGCTTCATTGCCATAGCCCCACTCCAATCCTGTAAATGTGTTCATACCATAGTGAAAAAAAGCGTAGAACTCAGTCTCGTTCCACAGAAGCTGTCGGTCACTGGGCACCGGGTGTACCGGAAGCGGTGCATTATCGGGGTTGACAGGCACCTCGTTATTGAGTTGCAGCTGTGCCGATACTCCGAACGGAGCCATAATACCCAACACTAGCAAAGAGGTAAAAAGTTTTTTCATTTCATTTGGTTTTAGGCAGTTATTAGAATTCAAACAAATCAAAAGCCGGCAAAACCGCACGATGCGGGCTCTACCGATTACAAATATAACTGAAATTATGTAATTATATACAACAAATGAAATATGAAATGGACCCCAAAAGTCTTTTATCCAACTTTTGGGGTCCATTTCAACCGGCATTAGCCCAATTATCCCTAATAAGACTATAGTTTTGCGGACAAAAATGACAAGGGGTTATTTTATCTCCATCTCGTCGAACAGATAATAGGCCTCGCCTATCTTGTCCATCACAAAAAGCACATAGCGTATATCCACCGATATATTGCGGCAGATAGTGGGATCGAACTCAATATCACTCATTGTAGAGCGCCAGGTGCGGTCGAAATTGATACCGACAAGCTCGCCCTTGGCATTTAGTACCGGAGAACCGGAGTTACCGCCCGACGTATGGTTCGACGCCTGGAAACATACAGGCACAGTCTTTCGGCCATTCACTTCCACAGCCCAGCGGCCATACTCCTTGCCCGCATATATGTCACGCAATGCCTGAGGGATATCGTAGTCGTAAATCTCGGGATTGTCCTTTGCTATAATACCGTCGAGCGTTGTAAGATGAGTGTGATACTCTCCGTCGACATTCTCGTAACCTGTAACGGTGCCGTATGCCACACGCAGCGTAAAGTTCGCATCGGGGTAGAATGCACGCTCACTGTCCCACTCGCGAAGAGCCTTCATATATGTGCGGTACCACTTCTCAATCTCGGGCACATTGCTTATATTCCTGTAGGCATAGCCAGCTGCATCTGTCGCAACAGGGATAAAGAGCCGCACAAACCGTACAAGCTCATCGTCCTGAATATCCTCGGCTGTGAGCACATTACCGCCCAAGAGCTTTGTCGATGCATATATACGGTCGACATACTCCTTTACCGAGCCACACTCCTGAATACTGTCGAGCAGCTGCTGAGGAATACGCGACTGCTCCATACGCTCTATGAACTCACCCAGCAGACAGATTGCTATCTCGTGGTCAATATCACGATTGTAATTCTTAAGGAGCGAGCCTTGAAGCGAGGCTATCTCATCGCTCTTGGCAGTACCCGCAACCACCTTATTGGCAAGGTTATTCAAACGTACCGCTATCGTATATGCCTCAATTGCACCTACAGATTCATAGAACAGTTCACGCGCGAAATACGAGGGAGCGACCTTCTTATAGGCAGCACGCATAGAGTCGAGCAACGCTGCATACTGGGGCTTATCGGCTGCCCACGCAGCAAACTCGCGCTCATACTGCTGTTTTTTCTCTATTGTATGCAGACGTCCCAATCCAAGACTCTCGCCCTGCCACTTTTTCCAGGCATTTGCGATTGAAGCGTGCTTGGCGGCATACGCAATGCGCACTGCCGCATCCTTTGCCTGCGCTGCCGATATTATCTCGAGTCGCTGGGTACGCAAGGCAATCTTCGCAGGATTCGAGACATTGTCCACATAATCCACCGCATCGGAAATCACATACTCCTGAGTATTTCCGGGAAAGCCGTATATCATTGTAAAATCACCCTCTTCCACACCTTTTGTAGAAATCTTGAAGTGACGTTTGGGACGATAGGGAACATTCTCCGTAGAGTAGTCGGCAGGCTCATTGTCGGCATTTGCATACACACGGAAAACCGAAAAATCTCCCGTATGTCGGGGCCACATCCAGTTATCGGTATCTCCACCGAACTTACCTATCGACGAAGGAGGCGCACCTACCAGACGCACATCGCGGAATGTCTGATAGACAAACAGATACTGCTGGTTGCCATAATACATAGGATTAATCTCGGCACGATAGCCAGCACCCTTGCTCTCTTCGGCAATAATGTCATCGGCACTCTCGCCCGCTGCCATTCGGGCAGTCACATCCTCCATCTTCACGAGCAGGGTTATGGTAAGGCCGGGAACAGGCAGTTCCTCGTCCATCGACTTTGCCCAATAGCCATAGGTAAGATAGTCGTGCTCCACCGAGGAGAGTTTCTGTATTGAACCGTATCCACAGTGATGATTGGTGAGAAGCAATCCCTTATCGGAGATGAATTCACCAGTACAGCCACCGCCGAACTGCATCACCGCATCCTTGAGCGACGCCTTTTCGGTTGAATAGATATCATCGGCATTCAAGCGGAAGCCCATACTGCGCATATGCTTAATGCGCTGTTTAATGAGGCTCGGAAGCCACATTCCCTCGTCGGCAACAGCGACAGAGAGAGTCAAGCAGGCAAGGATGCCCAATAGTAGTTTTTTCATCATATATTTATCTGTTTGTGTATAAAATATCATCAGACAGCCCTTATGGCTATGCACAGCAGAAAAGGGCAGACTTCATTGCAGGATGTTTTTGGGGAATCACTTGTGCGAAGCATCGTAAAGACGGCGCTTCTCCTCCTCGGTGAGCGAAGAGTAACCTCCCTGACTCAATTTCTCGAGGATACGGTCTATTTCATCGTTCTCATCCTTTTTGCGGGCATTATATTCATAATCGGCCTCGCGGTCGGAGCGTCGGCCGGGCTTCACTATACGTATATCGGTACGGTGCTCCTTTATCCACCGGTACACTTTACCCCACAGTCCCGCAAGGAAACTACAGGCTGCATTGATTGGCGTAGTAAGGTCGCGTCCCTTGTTGAGCATTATTGCAAACAGGAATCCCGCCAGCGCTCCACCAAGATGCGCGATATTTCCACCGGCATTATCGGATGTAACGAACAACAGCGATATGAGGACTGTCACTATTGCCAGCCTCGACAGCCTCATTCCACCGGCAAACATAAGATTTACCGTGTAGTTGGGGCTACGGACAGCCGATGCTACAACCACGGCAAGCACCGCAGCCGACGCACCGACAAGATAGCTGCTCTTCACATCGTCCTCGAAGAATGGGAAAATATTATAGGAAAGGACAAAGAACAATCCGCCTATAATGCCACCCAGCAGATAGACACCGATAAAATGGCGTGTGGAAAAGAATGTCACGAATATCCGTCCAAAGACATACAGCGCAAACATATTCCACAGCAGATGCATAATTCCTGCGTGCATAAACATATATGTCAGCACGCTCCAGGGCTGGATGAGCAGCCTTGCCGTATCGGCAGGAAGCCTGAAGATGGAGAACACGCCATCGGCAACACCGACAGCATTGAACAATGTCGCGACAACACCTATAAGTGCAAAGACAAGGTACACTGCAACATTTGCATAAATATACTTGCCCACGATATTCTCGTCGCGGAATCTCTGATACAAGTCCTTAACAATACGGGCCATCAATCTCTCCTTTCTTACGCCAATACAAAATCATAATCAAGCCAAACAGCATACCGCCAAGGTGTGCAAAATGGGCTACATTGTCTCCGGCCCTGTTTCCCATTCCCGACAGGAGTTCAATAGCTCCGAATATGAGCACGAAATATTTTGCCTTTATAGGGAAGGGAATGGGCATAACAACCATCCTCTCATTGGGAAATGTCATAGCGAAGGCAAGCAATATTCCATATATTGCTCCCGATGCACCTACGGTTATCCACGTATTGAGATATTGGGACATAGGGACAACAAACCCCGCGCCCAAATCGACACCGGAATACATAGACAACTGGGTCTGGTAATAAATGAACTGCACAACCTCCTGAATGAGTCCGGCGCCTATACCGGTAATCAGATAGAACGTGAGGAAGCGTTTGGACCCCCACACATTCTCGAGTATGCGGCCAAACATAAACAATCCGAACATATTGAAGAACAGATGCATAAAACCGCCGTGCATAAACATATATGTCACTATCTGCATCGGCTTGAAGTCATCGGCTATAAAGAGGTGAAGACCCAGATACTCATTGAGATTCAGGCCTATTTTCCCGGCAGCCATTGTCGCCAGGAACATTATCACATTAATGTATAGCAGATTCTTGGTTATTTTGGGTAAATCTCTCATAATTTTGAATATACTATAAATTTCATTGCGCTAAGATAGTGCAAATTGAACAAATTTCGGTAAAACAGCCTCACGCTTTTTCTATTTTTAGTAATAATAAATAAGAAAACCATATAATTTTTGTATCTTCGCAACGAAATATACACTCTATTCAAGCAAACAAACATTACGAATATGAATATAGAAACAATTCTTACCGAAAGTATCGTAGCAGTCATTAAAGAACTCTACGGCGAGGATATAGCAGCAGGCTCAATCCAGCTGCAAAAGACTCGCAAGGAATTTGAGGGCGACTTTACACTCGTAGTATTCCCATTCCTCAAAATCTCAAAGAAGCGTCCCGAGGAGACAGCGCAGGAGATTGGAGCCCTGCTTGCCGAGAAACAGGCGGTTGTCGAGTCGTTCAACGTTGTCAAGGGCTTCCTGAACATAGCGATAGCCCCCGCGTACTGGATGGACCTTCTCAAGAACATTGACGAGAATGAGAAATGGGGTATCACCGAGGCGACCGAGGAGTCTCCCCTGGTAATGGTGGAGTATTCATCGCCCAACACCAACAAGCCCCTGCACTTGGGACACATCCGCAACAACCTGCTGGGCTATGCACTGTCGAACATCATTGCAGCAAACGGCAACAAGGTTGTAAAGACAAACATTGTCAACGACCGCGGCATACATATATGCAAGTCTATGCTCGCTTGGCAGAAGTGGGGTAACGGCGAGACACCCGCATCGAGCGGCAAGAAGGGCGACCACCTCATAGGCGACTATTACGTGGCATTCGACAAGCACTACAAGGCCGAACTCTCGGAGCTTATGGCACAGGGTATGAGCAAGGAGGAGGCCGAGGCTGCATCGCCCCTTATGGCCGAGGCACGCGAGATGCTCGTAAAATGGGAGGCCGGAGACAAGGAGGTACGCGCTCTTTGGGAGCAGATGAACAGCTGGGTATACGAGGGCTTCGACGAGACATACAAGCGCCTGGGTGTGGACTTTGACAAGATTTACTATGAGAGCGACACATACCTTGTGGGTAAGGAGACTGTATTGGGCGGCCTTGAGAAAGGCGTGTTCTACCGTCGTCCCGACGAGTCGGTATGGGCCGACCTCAGCGGTGACGGACTCGACGAGAAGCTGTTGCTGCGCAGCGACGGTACATCGGTATATATGACACAGGATATAGGTACTGCGCAGTTGCGTTTCCGCGACTATGCCATCGACAAGATGGTATATGTGGTGGGCAACGAGCAGAACTACCACTTCCAGGTACTGTCGTTGCTGCTCGACAAGCTTGGCTTTGCTTGGGGCAAGGGCCTTGTACACTTCTCATACGGTATGGTTGAGCTCCCCGAGGGCAAGATGAAGAGCCGCGAGGGTACAGTGGTTGATGCCGACGACCTTATGGACGAGATGATTGCAACCGCACGCGAGACATCGGAGGAGCTCGGCAACAAGCTCGACGGTCTCTCTCCCGAAGAGGCAGCCAACATCAACCGCATCATTGGACTCGGTGCACTCAAATACTTTATGCTCAAGGTCGATGCCCGCAAGAATATGCTCTTCAACCCCAAAGAGTCCATCGATTTCAACGGCAACACCGGTCCTTTCATACAGTACACCTACGCACGCACACGCTCAATCGAGCGCAAGGCTGCCGAGGCCGGCATTGCAGTAGAGGGTGCAGCATCACCTGCTACCATCAGCGAGAAGGAGTGCTCACTTATCAGAATGCTGAACGATTTCCCCTCTGTCGTACGCCAGGCAGGAACCGACTACTCACCCTCGGGCATTGCCAACTACGCCTATGAGCTAGCCAAGGAGTACAACCAGTTCTACCACGACTTCAGCATCCTGCGCGAGGAGAATGCCGAGGCAAAGGCCTTCCGCATCCTGCTCACACGCAATGTAGGCAAAGTGATAAAGACAGCAATGAATCTTTTGGGCATCGAGGTTCCCGAGAGAATGTAATACACCGGATATGGGCAAACAGCGATACTACGTTGTGTGGAACGGCCTTGTCCCGGGCGTATACCACTCTTGGGAAGAGTGTCAGGCACAGATAAAAGGAGTAGAGAAAGCCTTGTACAAGTCTTTCTCTACCCTTGCCGAAGCGGAACGCGCCTACGCCTCGTCGCCATACGAATATATCGGCACGAAGGCCAAGGAGAAGCAGGCTGCGGCAACACCGCAGGAACTGCCTCACAATGTAGAGCTGAACGCCATTGCCGTAGATGCCGCCTGCAGCGGCAATCCCGGACAGATGGAATATCGGGGAGTGTACGTGGGAAGCGGCACACAGATATTCCACTTCGGGCCCACCTACGGCACAAACAACATAGGTGAATTCCTGGCAATAGTGCACGCACTTGCACTGTTGCAGCAGAAGAACAGCAATCTGCCCATATACAGCGACAGCAGAAACGCGCTGTTGTGGGTGAAACAGAAAAAGTGCAAGACAAAATTACCACGCGACGCCCGTACCGAAGAGCTGTTCAAACTCATAGAACGGGCCGAACGCTGGTTGCAGACACACAAATACACAAACCGCCTGATGAAATGGGAGACTGCCCAATGGGGCGAGATTCCAGCCGACTTCGGGCGCAAATAGGGCGCTTATGGAGAACATTAAGGAGAAACTGCTCTACCTGCTCAAGTACTACGCAGCACTGCTGCTATGTTTCGTACCGCTGCGGCTGCTCTTTATGACAGTGAACAGCGTAGAGAGCTACACTGCAACCGATTATATTCAGGTTGCCGTCAACGGGTTGCCGCTCGACATTGCAGTGGCAGGTTATATGACAATCCTGCCGTTGCTGCTGGCAATAGTGGGATTATTCGTTTATATCCCGCTGCGCAAGCTACTCATCGTGTACAACCTTTTTGTTGCAGTGGCCATCTCCTCGGCATTCATAGCCGATATGAGCCTATATCCATTTTGGGAATTCAAGCTCGACGCATCGTTCCTCATATACATAGACTCCCCATCCAACGCCTTTGCAAGCGTAAGCACCGGGTATATAATTATGCGCCTCATTATGACGCTGCTGCTCGCTGCCGCCATATTCACCCTCTTACACAAGGCCACAAGCATAGGGTTGCGTCCCGGGAAACGTCGCGCACTGACACTGCTCACCCTCATCGTTACAGGCGGAGCGCTGTTCCTGGGAATACGCGGAGGAGTGGGAGAATCGACAAACAACATAGGCAAGGTATATTACAGCGACAAGCAGTTCCTCAACCACTCGGCCGTGAACCCGCTATTCAGCTTCATCTACTCGATGGGCAAGCGCGAGGACTACAAGGAGGCCTACAGGTTCTTCGGCACCGAGGAGCTTGCCGCACGCTTCGAGGGGCTCTACCCCATTGACCCAGCAATAACCGACACGCTGCTCAGCACCACCCGCCCCAATATAATCACAATAATACTCGAAGGAATGGGAAGCCCGCTCATAGAGAGTATGGGCGGAATAAAAGGGGTGACACCCAACTTCGACCGCCTCGCAGAGGAGGGGGTAATCTTCACGAACTGCTATGCCAACAGCTACCGCACCGACCGCGGCGTGCTGTGTACACTGAGCGGATACGCCTCGTTCCCCAAGACCTCGGTTATGAAGTCGCCCGTCAAGAGCCGCAGCCTGCCGTCGCTCGCACAGTCGTTGGGCAAAGCAGGCTACCACAACGCCTTCCTGTATGGTGGAGACATAAACTTCACCAATATGAAGAGCTACCTCTACTCCACCGGATACAATGAGCTCGTAGCCGACAAGGACTTCACAAGCGAGCAGCAGGAGACACACCTGTGGGGAGTGACCGACCACATCACATTCGACTCGCTCTACACAATGGTACACAACCGCAGCCAGAAGCCCTGGCACGTGACATACCTTACGCTTGCCAGCCACGAGCCGTGGACAGTGCCCTACAACCGCCTGCCCGACGACCTTATTGCAAACTCATTTGCATATACCGACTCCTGTCTGGGTAATTTCATCGACCGTCTGAAAGCGAGCGACCTATGGAGCAGCACCCTTGTCATCTGCCTGCCCGACCACACGCTCGCACGCTACCCCGAACGCACCGAAGGCGACGACGCACGACGCAACAGGATTCCGGTCCTTTTAACAGGCGGAGCAGTAAAAGCACACAAGAGAGTGGAGACAATATGCAACCAGAGCGACCTAGTTGCAACAATCCTCGCGCAGTTGTCGCTGCCTATAGAGGATTTCCTGTTCAGCCGCAACATATTGTCGCCCACATACAGATACCCCTTCGCCTACCACACATTCAACAACGGAATGTCACTCATAGACTCGACAGGCTACACGCTATACGACCTCGACGCTAACGCGCCCCGCATAGAGACCCCTGCCGACCCCCATCATATAAGGGCAAACAAGGCAAAAGCCATTCTGCAAACAACATACGACAACTACAGCAAACGATAAAAACACAATATTATGGCAACAGGTAAATTCACAGTAGGAGTAGTAATATCCACATACAACAGCCCCGAGTGGCTCGAAAAAGTCCTATGGGGCTATATGCACCAGACACGTCCTGCCGACGAGATAGTGATAGCCGACGACGGCTCACGCGACGAGACACGACAGTTGATAGAGAGCTTCAAGCCTCACCTGCCCATTGTGCACGTGTGGCAACCCGACGAAGGATTCCAGAAGTCGCGCATACTGAACAAGGCACTCGTTGCCGCAACAGCCGACTATCTCATATTCACCGACCAGGACTGCATCCCCCGCAAGGACTTCATTGCCACACACGTGGAGTATGCACAGGAGGGCTACCTGCTGTCAGGCGGTTACTTCAAGCTACCTATGGACATAAGCAAGAAGCTCACACGCGAGGATATCTCGAGTGAGCGCGCATTCTCGCTCTCGTGGCTACGCAAGCAGGGACTGCCCCTGTCGTTCAAATGCACAAAACTGTCGACTGTAAAATGGTTCACACGCCTTATGAACCACATTACAACAGCCAAGGCAACGTGGAACGGCTGCAACGCCTCGGGCTGGCGCACCGACCTGTTGCGCACCAACGGCTTCAACGAGGAGATGCAATATGGCGGTCAGGACCGTGAGTTCGGCCTGCGCCTTGTGAATATGGGCATACGCTCCAAGCAGATACGATACAGTGCAATTGCGCTGCACCTCGACCACAAACGCCCCTACAAGACCAAGGAGTCCATCGACAAGAACAAGGCAATACGCCGTGCGACAAAGAAGAGTGGCATCATTGAGACTCCCTACGGAATAAAGAAACTGAAATAAGAGAGCAGCCCAATGGCAAAGAACAGTAAATTCATATACTATCTGCGCACCTATTCGCTGCTGCTGTGCCCCAAATTCATTCTGCGCCACATTATGCGCCGCCGTCTGAAGGAGATTGCCGCATCACCCGAAAAGGAGTATATAATGAGCCGCGTCGACTACTACAACAAGCTGGACGACGGGGCCACACTCCCCGACGATGCGCCCACACTGGGCAGCCACACACTCAAGAACAAGAAGTGCGGCAGTGTATATTTCTTTGACACATACGAATTTACCCGCCACTTCCCCGACCACCTGCGCTGGCTGCTCAAAGGAGGCGACGTGACCACAATACCCGACGAACCAACCATTGTGAAGAGCCGTCCCATTGGGGGCAACAACGCAAACTCGGTGCTGATGAAGCTGAACAAGGTGCGCCACTTCTTCTTTGTGAAAGACACCATTCCCTTTGAAGAGAAGAAGAACATAATACTCTTCCGCGGCGATGCCAACGGCAAGCCCGGACGCATACGCTTCTTTGAAAAGTGGTTCGGGCACCCGATGTGCGACCTTGTCGACACTGCGGGACACTCGGTGAACCCCGCCCAATGGAAAGGCAAGGGAATGAGCGTCGAGGAGCACCTCAACTACCGCTACATAATGGCACTGGAGGGCGTGGACGTTGCGAGCAACCTCAAATGGGTGATGTCGAGCAACAGCATAGCAGTGATGCCCCGTCCCACATACGAGACGTGGTTTATGGAGGGTACACTCATTCCCGACTACCACTACATAGAGATTAAACCCGACTACTCGGACCTGCTGGAACGCATCGAATACTACAACAGCCACATAGACGAGGCCAAGGCTATCATCAGGCACGCCAACGAATATGTGGAGCAGTTCCGCAACAAGCGCCGCGAGGATTCAATATCGCTTATGGTGCTCGCAAAATATTTCGGCAAGACGGGACAAAATATCCATTCGAAAGAATAACAAGTTGTCAACAATGAAGATCATAGGCAAAGAACGCAATATATTCGCAGCACTGCTGTGCAACATTATCCTGGCATACGCAATATTTATGCTGTGCCGCGGACTGTTTGTGGCAGTGGACTACAGCCTGTATGCCGAGGGACTGCAACGCGCCGACCTGTGGCTGATGCTCAAAGGCTCGCTGCGCTTCGACACCACAGCGGTGTGCTACCTCAACGCGCTCTACATCCTGTGCCTGCTGCTGCCCTTGCACTACAAGGAAGGGAAGATAATGCAACACATAACCAAGGGAGCGTATGTAGTGTGCAACGCGCTGGGTATCATTGTCAATCTGTGCGACATTGTATATGTGCCCTTTACCGGCCGACGCACCACGTGGTCGCTCTTCACCGAATTCTCGAACGAAGGGAATATGGGCAAGGTCATCGGCACAGAGATTGTGAACCATTGGTATCTGGTGCTAATAGGCATATTGCTCATCTGGCTGCTCCACGTGCTGTACACCCCCGCAAGAACCGAGAATGAGCTCAAGCGCTACTACATAGGGCGCTTCGCACTGCTTGTAACATCCATTCCGCTGATAATCACCGGCATACGAGGAGGAATAGGCCGCACGGTGCGCCCCATTAGCCTCAACGATGCCAACCAGTATATAGTAGACCCGGGGCAGGCAGCCATAGTGCTCAACACCCCGTTCTCAATGATACGCACTATAGGCAAGAACCCCTTCAAGGAGGTTAATTTCTTCGACGAGGAGGAGCTCACATCTATATTCTCGCCCATACGCAACTACTCGGGCTGCACCATATACGCATCGGACAGCACCGTCATTGAGCCTCAGAAAAAGAATATTGTGGTATTCATAATGGAGAGCTTCGGAAAAGAGTATATAGGAGCATACAACCCTGGGAACGCATCGCCCACACTCACCCCCTTCCTCGACTCGCTCATAAGCGTGAGCCGCACCTACCGCTACTCCTACGGCAACGGCCGCAAGAGCATAGACGGAATGCCGTCGGTACTGTCGGGCATACCAATGTTCGTGGAGCCCTTCTTTGTGACCCCCTCGTCGCTCAACAAGGTGAGCGGCATTGCAGGCGAGCTTGCAGGCGAGGGCTACTACAGCGCCTTTTTCCACGGAGCTCCCAACGGCTCAATGGGCTTCCAGGCATTCGCAAAGGCTACAGGCTTCGACGACTACTTTGGAATGGACGAATACAACGCATCGCCGCTCTACAGCGGCAACGACGACTTTGACGGCTCGTGGGCCATCTGGGACGAGCCCTTCTTCCAGTACTATGCACACAAGATGGGCGGGTTCAGCGAGCCCTTTGTCACGGCAATGTTCAGCGCCTCGTCGCACCACCCCTTTGCAATACCCGGAGAGTACAAGGAAATCTACAAGGAGGGCAAGCTGCCCATACACAAATGCGTGCAGTACACCGACAATGCCCTGCGAGGATTTTTTGCCCACGCCAAGGAGCAGGAGTGGTTCAAGAATACGCTTTTCGTGATTACAGCCGACCACTCCAACCAGACGCTTGACGCACGCTACAAGAGCTCATCGGGTTTCTTCGAGGTACCTGTAATCTTCTACGACCCCGCAGGCAAAGAGCCGTTCGCCCCAGGCATCGACAGCACGCTCATAGCACAGCAGAACGACATTATGCCCACGCTGCTACACTATCTTGGCTACAAGAAGGAGTTCCTCTCATTCGGCAAGAGCCTCTTGAGCGACACACCGCAAGAGAGTTATGCCGTAAACTGGCTCGGAGGACTCTACCAATATTTCAAGGGCGACTACCTGCTGCAGTTCGACGGAACGAGAAGCACTGCCCTCATCGACGTGCGCAAAGACCCTCTGCACCAGAATAACCTCATAGGCACACAGCCCCAGGCAGAGGAGCAGATGCAGCGCGAACTGAAAGCGATAATACAACAGTATATGGCACGAATGCTGCAGGACCGCCTTGTGCCCGAGAACGACAATAAAGAGCAGTAGAACCATCAGGCTACAGCTATCGTTTGTTATTTATAGAAAAGGAAATATGGCAACAATAATATTCCCCTCACCGATATTCGGCCCCATAAAGAGCCGCAGGCTTGGCATCTCATTAGGAATAAACCTGCTCCCCGGCGACGGCAAGGTATGTACATTCGACTGCATCTACTGCGAGTGCGGATTCAACGCCTCGCACCGCAGCCGCACCCCGCTGCCCACACACGCACAGGTAATCGAAGCACTCGAGCAGCAACTGCAGAAGATGCAGGACGAGGGTACTGCGCCCGACGTACTCACCTTCGCAGGAAACGGCGAGCCCACCGTACACCCCCAATTCGCACAGATAATAGACGACACGCTGGCACTGCGCGACAAATATTTCCCCAAAGCAAAGGTGAGCGTGCTCACGAACTCCACAATGATTACACGCCCCGCAGTGTTCGAGGCACTGAAGAAGGTAGACAACAACATACTCAAACTGGACACCGTCGACCCCGAGTATATTGCCATTGTAGACCGTCCCAATGCCGCATACAAGCTGCCCGAGATTATCGAGAAGCTGCAACAGTTCGGGGACAAGGCCGTAATACAGACAATGTTCCTCAAAGGCACCGTAGATGGAGCGGACGTTGACAACACCGGCGACGCATACGTACTCCCCTGGTTAGAGACAGTAAAGAAGATAGCCCCGCGCGAAGTGATGATATACACCATAGACCGCGAGACACCGCAACAGGGACTACAAAAGGCTACACGTGAGGAGCTCGACCGCATTGTAGAACTGCTGCAAAGAGAGGGCATAAAAGCATCGGCCTCATATTAACAAAAGATTCCGTATACAGAGGCTACTCATAAGGGTACAACCTCTAAAAAAGCATAATACAACAGCCACGAGTGCAATAATCAAAAGGCAATCAGCGTTAATGAGACAAGAGAGAGACTAGAATATGAAAAGAAGCATACTTACACTTATACTCATTGCGCTGACCCTGACATCGTGCGAAACAGAATCGCCCTACTCGGGCTACGCAGTATATTTCACCTGCGATGCAGCCTTCTCGCCCTATAACCAGATAAACAACTTGGGAGAGTTCATCACCGTGAGACGCCGACAAGGCAGTACCCCCTCGTATGAACTCACCGACGCACTCGGCAACAAGCACATACACCAGCTTACCGAGGCCGAAGCCCGCCAGCAATTCTACTACGGACTAGGAGGGCTAATCATAGGACGCCCTATCACCGACAGCAACGGCAACATATACGCATTCGACCTTGCATGCCCCAACTGCGACACACAACGTCACCGCCTGAACATCGACCACCTTTGGCGCGCCACCTGTCCCAACTGCGCGACAGTATTCGACCTTAATTTGGGAGGAATACCCATCGAGGGAAAATCGCGCATCCTGTGGCGCTACAGGGTATTCACCAGCGGCAGCATTGTAACCGTTCACAACTAAAAGAATATTACAATTTATCGGTTTACTTTTTTGTAATATTGACAAAACTGCTTATCTTTGCAGCCGTTATCGAAGGCAACTTTGCTAACGGCATATTTTAAGGTCGCTCGAATGGTGGAATCGGTAGACACGAAGGACTTAAAATCCTTTGGCAATTGCGCCGTGCGGGTTCAAGTCCCGCTTCGAGTACGAAGAGAAATCGCAAGTAGTTATTAATTAGCAACTTGCGATTTTCTTTTTGTATAATTGCACCACATTTGCACCACAGAAAAAGAATAAATCCTAATTTTGACTTAATTTCAAGAAATCATTTTTTTAAATTCATAATATAGTATTGAGCTTTCTGAAAATCTTTAGTGCATAGAATATGTTTGCATAATGTTTCTACATTTATTATCGATACAATAGAAAGTAATTTTTTTACGATAGCTATATCCTCTGTTACGAGAATATAGTCATTATTTCGACATTTGCATAGTCCCTCCATACATGCATCATGCCAAATATTGTTATTTGGATTTTCTGTTGGTAAGTTAAGTCTTTCCTCTACAATCTCAATTTGACAATTATTATCTATCCATTCTTTCAATTTAGTAAAACGAAAATAGAAATATGTAGTGTTATCTGAATATCCTTCCCAATTAAGTTTGTCATAAACAATTCTTGTACAACCCGCAGGTGTTGAATATCGTTCCATCGAAATCTCTCTTCTGATTCCTTCATATGTAGCTTTGGTTATATAAATTGTTTGTTTTATATCAAATGATATACTTTGTTGCATTTCAAAAAGTAAAATAAGAGATGAAACATCTAAGATGATTTTTTTCTCAAGAAGATTGACTCTTCTTTTTTCCAAAACTTCATTAAAGAAATCTGATGAAATACGAATCAATTCGAAATCTCCCCATGTGACATTGTATAGTTCTGGTAATGGTCGATTATAATTCGCCCAAAAATTCATTAAGCTATACTCTCCTTGCTTGTATTCTTCTTTGGCGATTTCATGCTTCCTTTGATTTTCATCATTTATATCCAGACTTTTATTAATAAAATCTAATAAAAGTTCTGGTGATAGATTTTCCCCGAAATCAATAGATTGCATAGTAGTGCTATTCATGTTTTCATGCGTGTCTTTTATGATATCAATTAATTTCTTAGCATATTTATTTAATATTTTTATTATTTTTATTTGTCTTTTTTGACCCCAATAATCAAATTCATATTCTCCAGTTTGCTTTCCTATTAAAAAAGAGAGTGTTCCATCATTTGTAATTTGTACAATTTTCTCTTCATCTTTTTCTATGTATTTAACATATGCTCCATCAAAAATAAAATCATAATCATGATTTACAATATTATGTAGCTCGCAATTGAATTCTGCAATTTGAAAATATAGATCTTTACCCTTCTGTGAACCTGAACTAGCATATTCGAAAGCCATGTCAAGAGCTTCTTGATAACGTTCATTTAAGATAAAAGAATGAACAATTACTTTTATAGAATTTTCATCCCAGCTAATAGTTTTACTTAAATCTAAAAGGTTATGAATATCTTTTTTGTCATCAAGCATGTTTAGGATGGATATATATTGTAGTAAGATTTGTTTGTTTTCGGGTTGCTTTTTGTACAATATTTCTATAACCTCTTCTGCATTTACATAATCATAACAAGCGCAGGCTAATTGATATTCATCCTGTAAAAAAGTGATTTCTTCATTGAATCCATTTTTCCTGATTTCTTTTAATAGTCGATATCTTTCACTATTATACTGTGTATTTTTTTTTAATAGTTGTAAATACACGGCCATGTCAGCATTAAAATCTTTCTCATTGATATATTTTCGTAAATAATTCAAAGAAAATTCGTATAGTCCATAGTCTGCGAGTTGTTTAAGAGCATGGCATCTTAGACTACTCGCTGATTTTTCTAAATTATTAATAATAGCTTCTTTGTCAAAATTCTTTCGTGTGGCTTCAAGTATTAATTGTTCTAATACTATAGAAGTTGCAGGATTTTCACATTGGATTTTAACTATAAAGTCTTTTAGTTCTGAAATATGATAACAGAATGCAATATAGTAATAATGGATGTATTGGTCACTTACATTTATCCCGTTGATTAATTTATAAGCCCTTTTCATTCCTTCAATATTGTCACATTGATTAGATGTGATAATTAAAAAAGTACTAAATATGGATTTATATTTATCATTATCATTATAATGACTTAAAATGTTTAATGATTCTTGAAATCTCTGCAAACCATTTAACATTGTTGCTAGAAATAACCAATAATGATATTTATTCTTTTCTGCAACTCTAGATTTCATGGCAATATCAATCCACTTAGATTCTTTGTTTATAGAAAATTCTGCATATGCATTTAAATAAATTACGTCAGGACAAAGACCCTCAATTTCTGTTGTTTTTTCAAATTCTATATATTTTCTTGTAATTTCTTGTAACCTTAATATATATATACCATTTGGTAAATTCCCCAAGATATTATATCCTTCCATTTTTAAATGTTGATCTAAAACGATAGATATATAAAACATCCATAGAGGAAGATTTTGGAAATTAAATATTTCGGGGATAACGGGATTGAAAGAAGACAAATCTACAATCTCTTGTAAATCAATATCTTCTCTTATTAGTACTAAATTTGCATACAGAAGATGATTATCTCTTATTGACCCCGGAAGTGTATTGATGTCTGATGATAAATTCTCGGATTTAATCAATGATGGCAAATATGACCATATTGAATCAGGAAACCTTTCTTTTAATTCCAATGATATTCTTAATGCATCCTTGAAATTGTTTTCCTTGAGTAAATAATATATCTCTGTTGAATATATATCTTCAATAAAAATGAAAGCCTTCTTCATTTCGTCAAACGCAGCTTTCGATTCCAGTCTGCTTGATTCCGGTGAAAAATATCTAGAGCAATGGCTTCTATATAAGTCAATAAGAGAGAGCAACCTATAATCTATTCTTCCTTGTGAAATTGCAATTTCACGAAGGTTGTTAAATAAACGATATGCCTCCTTTACCTTTAAACTATCTAAACATTCTTTTATAGAGGGTATCATTTTCATAATAGCATCATTTCCACTAATAGAAGATATGTCTGCAGATTCTGTTTTTATTTTCTTTAATTGGAATTCTCGTTGCTCTTCCCTATCTATAAACAAAAGAATAATACACAATACAATAAGAAATGCAATAAAAGAGAAGAATGTAAGTGTATCCCAACTTCCCGCCTGAATATCTACTGATAATGCATATTGATTTGCTGTAGGAATAATATTAAATCGTAATAATGTAAAACCTACAAAAATGGGCAAACCTAATGTTATATACGTAAATAAAATCTTCTTTGTTGAAATTATAAATTTATAATGCAACAAAGATTTTATAGCAAATTCTAATAATCCTAAGAATCTTTGCAATATATGTTTAAAACTATGTTTCATTTTTATCTTAGATTTATTTACACAAACTCAAAATAAGGATGTTCCGAACAATCATAATCCTCTTCATTCAGCATCGGATTATTTACAAAGAAAGACTTTTTGTATAGTTCACGGGCAAAAGGTGTTATTACTTCAATGTCATTTTTTGTGTATACACCTGTTAGTGGACGGTCGAGCAGTCCTGCC
>JAFYSC010000074.1 GCA_017546635.1 Bacteroidaceae bacterium
AGGTGTAAATATATGTTCGATTAAATGTAAACTAAATATTGTACACATTAAATTCCTATTGAGACTATATTCCATATGGAAGTGATTTCAGATTGTCTGGAAACTTTTATCGGACACCAAATTAAAAAATTAAAACCTACCTTAAAAAACTACCGGTATTTTGTCTATCTTTGCATACAAGATATTTACAGGACAACACAAAAAAAGGAGAGCCATAAAAAAAACAATAAAATACACTCTCATAGCCCTTATAGCCATATTCTTTGTATCGTCGCTACTTCTGAGGGTGAATGCCATACAGCGCAAGCTGACCGATGGCATTGTTGCCTATACCCAAGAAAAAACCGGGTTACCTTTGGACATTGAGAGAATAAATATATTGTCTCCCAATAAAATACAGATAAGCAACATATTATTGAACGACCTGAATGGCGACACCCTTGCGGCAATCAAAAAAGCGACCCTGCACATATCCTTGCTGTCACTGCTGGACAAAGAGATAAGAATCAACACCGTGACAGTCTCGCGCCCCACGATACACATAAAGCGCAACACGCCGCAATCGCCCACCAACGCACAATTCGTGTTCGACCTGCTGTCGGACAACGACTCTACCGCATCTTCGCCCCTTCCGCACCTGA
Organism: Bacteroidaceae bacterium; assembly: GCA_017546635.1. GTDB lineage: Bacteria > Bacteroidota > Bacteroidia > Bacteroidales > Bacteroidaceae > HGM04593. The sequence continues at coordinate 642 of JAFYSC010000074.1, forward strand.
GAGTGAACCACTTCCATCTCTACGACGGTAAATTCACATATGACATACTCTCGGAACCGTCAAATGAAAAGCAATCATTCGATGCAGGGCACATAAGCATCGACAACCTTTCGGCAACGCTCTCATTGAAGGCCCTGACACCGGACAGCCTCAACCTGCATATACACAAGATAAGCGCCATTGAGCAGTCGGGGTTCACCATCAAGGATGCAAAAGCCGAGCTCACTGCATCGCATAACGCATACACGCTGAAGGAGTTCAGGATAGAACTACCCCAGGGACACATTGGACTAAGGGACACCTATGCAACCTACGACAGGAACGACAGCATCAAAGTCACGGAACAAATTGCAATAAGAGGAAACATATACAGCAACAGACTCACACCCAGCGACTTTGCAGCCTTTATGCCGCAACTCTCCGAAGTCCCCTCGTATATAAAGCTGAATACACCTTTCTCCTTCGGCAACAACCGTCTGAAAATAGATAACGCTACAATAGGCTATGCACAAAAGGAGCTGTACTTGAACTACAGCCTGTCGGCACACACAAACAGCAACAGCCCCTCTTTCAACTTTTCCGTAAACGAAGGCAATATTACATCTGGCGGAATAAGCACCCTACTCTCTCTTGCCGAAAGCCTTTCTGTACCCCATTTTGTAAACGAGGCAGACAGCATCACACTAAAAGGCAACATATCCGTCTCGGACAGGAAAGCAACAGCCGCACTGAACATAGGCAGCAATCTGGGCAACATACACGCCGACATCCGGCCAAGCGCTACAGGAGGCTACAACGGCACCATTGACGGCACAGGGATAAATGCACGGTTGCTCACCGGCAACAACGATTTAGGAAGAGCCGACATATCGTCTAACTTCACAATAACGGACATCGGCAAGAAAGCCATAAAGGGAGAATTCTCATCATCTTTGACCAATTTCTCATACAAAGGCTACCTGTACAGCCCCATAAAGGTAAGGGGCAAGTTCACAGAGAACAGACTGCACACGACAGCATCCATAAACGACAAATGCATCGATGCAGATGCCGCATTGTCGATAGACGCAAGCAACAGCACACCCAAATTCAACCTTGCACTGCAGGTTGACACCATACGTCCGCACGACCTCCTGCTCACCGAGCAGCTAGCCAACAGCTCAATCTCGTTTGGTCTCGAGACAAAATTCTCGGGCCTCAACATCGACAATGCAGTTTTCACGACCACGCTGAAGGATTTCATCCTGCGTACCCCCGACAAATACCGCAAGATAAGCAATTTAAGCATTGCCGACAACACTTTTGGAGAAACCAGGAACCTGATAATAAACTCCGACATCATCAAGGGACATCTTACCGGACGATACGAATACAGCACCCTTCCAAACAGTTTCAGCGCAATACTCAAGAAGCATCTGCCTTCGCTGATGGAAGGAAAAGAGAAGCCACTATGCAACAACAGTTTCGTATTCAACCTTAGCATACGTGACAGCGAGATTCTGGAAGAGTTGTTCAACATCCCCGTCAGCATTTCGGAGATGTCATACATAAGCGGGAATTGCGACGATGCCAGCCAACGCATATCAATAAATACCGAGCTGAACGACATAACAATAAAGAAACAGCACTACAAGAAAATAACTCTCGAAACAGAGCCTATAGGAAAAGGTATGAGCGTAACAGCCACAGCATACGGAAGCCGCGACAAGAAGACATCTTCGGAGACAGACATACGGCTGAGCTGCATCGCATACAATGATACATTGAGCAACGAGATACGCTGGTACAAAAGAAAAGAGGAACAAGTATCCGACGCAGGCAAGCTACAGTTCAACATTGCCATAGGCAGGGAAAAGAACGGCACGCTAAGGACATCGGCACATATTCTCGACAGCGACATATTGTACAAGAGCAACCAATGGAACATTGCCGAGTGCAACATAAACGGTCTGGGCAACAGTTTCGAGATAGACAATCTTATGCTCACCAACAGCGGGCACAGTATTGAGGTACAAGGCAAGATAGGAGACAGCAGCAAGGACAGCCTGAACATCAACCTTACAGGGATTGAGGTCGAAGAGGTGCTCGACCTTGTCAATTTCCGCTCCGTCAGCTTTGGCGGAAAGGCTACAGGAAGCATAAGCTTGAGCGGCATACTTGGAGCCCCGCGCTTCAACAGCACGCTGCAGGTAGACAGTTTCAAGTTCGAGAAAGGCTATATGGGCAATCTTCTGCTGCGAGGAAACTGGCAGGAGGCCGCAAAGGCCATATATCTGTATGGCATCATCAACGACAAGGAGTACACAAGCACCATAGAAGGCATCGTATCTCCTGCCAACGACACTATAAACCTGCTGTTGCTGGCCGACGGAACAAGAATCGACTTCCTGAACCATATGATAGGCAGCATCATCTCCGATGTCGATGCGCGCGGCTATGGCGATATGAGCATAAGAGGCAAATTGGGCGACATAAACCTGTATGGAAA
>JAFYSC010000075.1 GCA_017546635.1 Bacteroidaceae bacterium
GCTGCAAGCGTCGTTTTTTTAATTCATTGCCTCCGCTTGCTTTTCGCACCCCACGCGGCAGTAGCTTTGCCACTGCTGGGCGTGACTATTTGCTGCAAGCGTCGGCGATAAAGCAAAGCTGAGCTTTGCTTTATTCATACAGCTGATAGGTGGTACGCAGCACCTGGAACTCGGTGCGGCGGTTGAGGCTGTGGCATATTTCGCGCTGTTCCTCATCCTGAAGGGCGTTTATATACTCCTCGGTAAGTTCGTCATCCTCTTTAAGGAAAGGATATTTCTCGGTCATCTTCTTCAGTACTTTTTTTGGACGCTCCTCGCCATATCCCACAGCTGTAAGGCGTTCCTTCTCTATTCCTTTGGTCACAAGATAATCCACGACAGCATCGGCTCTGCGTTGCGCCAGGCGTTTGTTGTAGCTGTCGCTGCCGCGGAAATCGCAATGGGCGCTGAGCTCAATGGTTACATTGGGGTTAAGCTCTAGCATATTGACAAGCTCGTCGAGTGCTGTTGTCGACTCGGGAGTGAGTTCGGCGCGGTCGAACTCGTAGAAGATATTCTCCACAAGCACGGGGCGGCTTATCGACGGCAGGACAAAATCGCGTTGGTACTCCACGTAACCCTCTTCGGTGCTTGTTTTCAGTTCCTGCATTGCATTGAGGTAGCCTTTGCAGGTGCCCAAAAGCACATACTCCACCCCGGGAGTCACACGCACACTGTACGAACCGTCCTTCATTACCGACAACGATGTGTTTGTGCCGTCGTTGCCTATCATATATATGATACCTTCGGGGAGTTCGTATCCATCCTTTTCGTATAGCCATCCTTTAAGATTGTGCACTGTCTCGGGCAGATAGAATGAGTATATGTGGTCCCATCCTCGTGCATCGCCGCGGTTCGACGAGAAATAGCCTCGGTAAAGACCTGGGGCAAATGTCATACCGAAATCGTCGCCGTTGGAGTTTATCGGTGCCATCATATTGCTTATGTTCCACACGCTGTCGTTAGGCTGTGTGGCGCAGAATATGTCAAGACCGCCCATTCCCGGATAGCCGTCCGACGAGAAGAAGAGCTCGCCGTTGGGGCCGAACGCGGGGAAAAGTTCGTCGGCGGCGGTGTTGATGGCGCTGCCCAGATTTTCGACAACACCCTCCAATGCTCGGTGCTGTCCTATGTAGTAGCGCCAAATGTCAAGGCCGCCTTCGCCGCCTGCCATATCCGATGTAAAGTAGAGCCAGTCGTTGTCGGGCGATACGGTGGGATGGGCAAAGAGTGAGAGTGTGTCGCTTGATATGGCAACCTTTTCGGGGGCGCTCCACGATGCGTCGCTGCGGTTGCTCTTATAGATGGCTGCGTAGCGCGGATAGTCGTCGTCTGTTGCGCAGCGTGTGAAGTACATTGTCTTTCCGTCGCTCGTAAAGGCGCAGGCGCCATCCTCATACTCGCTGTTGATGTCGGCCTCAATCTTCTCTACTTTCTGCCATTTGCCCTTGTCGTCGCGCTTGGCAAGGAACATATCGGAGTTCTTTTGTCCGGTTATGCCGTTTATGTCGTCGCCCTTTGCCTCCTTGCGTGTCGAGGTTATGATAATCATTGTGGTATCCTCACCAATATACATAGGGCAGTAGTCGCTGCGTTGTCCGTTGAGTTCCTTGGCTATCTTTACGCGGTAGCGGGTAGGGTTCTTCTTCCACTCCATTGACTGTTGGGCTGTTTGCAGGCCCATCTGCGCCATACGGTCATCGGGAGCATAGGAAAGATATGTCCCGTAGTTCTTTATTGCAGCCTTGTACTCGCCTTTCTGTACTTGTGCGTCGGCAAGGTAGCGGTAGGCGAGGCTGTCGGGGTGCTTGTAGCGTATGGCATTCATATATGCTCCGGCAGCACGTTGCGGATTGTTGCTCAGACGGTAGCACTCGGCCATCTTCCAGGCTACCAGAGCGCGCTTGTCGCGCTCTTTGGGCGGTATGTTGGAGTATGCGCGCTTGTACTGCTTTGCTGCTTCGAAATATTCGTTGATGGCAGCATATTGGTCGCCTTTCTTTATGGCTTTCTCGCTGCTGCACGCAACGGTCAGCACCAGTATTGTGAGTGTATAAAGTATGTTCCTTACAATGTCTCTCATTGTCTCTCTTGTACAAAAGTCCTTTTCTAATCTATGCGTTTATACGCGTGTGTTATAATATAACAGACTTTTGTGCTTTTTATTGTGCAGTATCCTCTCTTTTGTTACCCGTTGCCGAGGCGGTTGTTGTCGCTGAGCACGTCGTTGACAACCTCGGTTACCAGACCTTTCATCTCGTTTATGAACTCCTGTGCGTTATATTCTCTCTTCTCAATGTCGCGCAGCTTCTTCTCCCATTGTCCTGTAAGCTCGGCGCTCTTCAGCAGTTCGTTCCTTATGAGTGATATGAGCCCAATTCCGGTGGGGGTGGCAATGATGTTCTTGCGCTCACGGCGAATATAATTGCGCTTGCACAGTGTCTCGATGATTGCTGCTCGTGTAGATGGGCGGCCAATGCCGTTCTCCTTCATCGCTTCGCGCAACTCCTCATCCTCGACAAATTTTCCGGCCGACTCCATTGCGCGCAGCAATGTCTCCTCGGTGTAGTTCTTGGGCGGTTGTGTCCACTTCTCTTGCAGGCCGGGAGTGTGCGGCCCGCTCTCTCCCTTCACAAACGGAGGCAGTATCTTCTCCTTGTCGTTTCCTTCCTCTTTATCTTCGGCAGTATCCTGGGCAAATACAACCTTCCAGCCGGGCGAGGTAATTACTTTTCCGGTGGTCTTGAACTCTACGCCTGCGCTCTCTCCCAGCACCGTTGTCGAGCGGAATTTGCATTCGGGGTAAAAGACGGCGATGAAATGCCGCACGACAAGGTCGTACACCTTTTTCTCTATGTCTGTGAGTCCCTGCGGATATACTCCAGTGGGGATTATCGCGTGGTGGTCGGTTACCTTCTTGTTGTCAAAAACTTTCTTCGATTTTGGCAGCGGCTTTCCTATGAGCTCTGCTGTCAACGGCTGATAGTCGCGCAGTCCTTTGAGTATACCCTCGCATTTGGGGTAGATGTCGTCGCTCAGATAGGTGGTATCTACACGCGGGTAGGTGGTGAGCTTCTTCTCGTAGAGCGACTGTATCGTTTGCAGGGTTATCTCGGCTGTGAGGGCAAATTTCCTGTTGCATTCGGCCTGCAGCGATGTAAGGTCATATAGTCGGGGAGGATTCTCCACTCCGTTCTTTGCCGTTACATTGGTTACGGTAAATGGCTCGCCTGTAATCTTCTGCAGTGCCTCCTGTGCCTCGGCCTCGCTCTCGAAACGTCCGCTTGTAACGTTGAATGTCGTATCTCGGTATACGGTCTTGAGCTCCCAGTATTGTGTGGGGACAAAATTTGCTATCTCGTGGTAGCGTTTTACGATAAGCGCCAATGTGGGTGTCTGTACACGTCCTATTGACAATATCTGCCTGTCGCGCCCATATTTCAGCGTGTAAAGGCGTGTGGCATTCATTCCCAGCAGCCAGTCGCCTATGGCACGGCACAGCCCGGCCTCGTAGAGCGACTGGTACTCGCATTGGTCCTTGAGGTTCGAGAAACCTTCGCGTATCGATTCGTCGGTGAGCGATGACACCCACAGACGCTTCACGGGACAGCGTGCACCGGCCTTCTGCATCACCCATCGCTGTATGAGCTCTCCCTCTTGCCCGGCATCACCGCAGTTTATAATCATCTCGGCACTCTGCATCAGTGTCTCAATCGTTGCAAACTGCTTCTCGATACTTTTGCTGTCTATCAGTTTTATGCCGAAGCGTGGTGGAATCATAGGCAGGCTGCCAAGAGTCCATCTTTTCCACATATCGGTGTAGTCGTGCGGCTCCTTGAGTGTGCACAAATGGCCGAACGTCCACGTTACCTGGTAGCCGTTCCCCTCGAAATATCCCTCTCTACGCGAACGCGCGCCAAGAATCTCGGCTAGATCCTTGGCGACGCTCGGTTTCTCTGCTATGCAAACTATCATTCTGTCTTTTTATTCCTCGTCTTCTTTGTCCAACAAAATCTCCATTATGTCACAGGCTGCCTTTGCAACGCTTGTTCCGGGGCCGAATATGCCCATCACTCCTGCACGATAGAGGAAGTCGTAGTCCTGCGCGGGTATTACACCGCCGGCAAATACCATAATGTCTTCGCGTCCGAGTTTTGCAAGCTCCTCGATGAGCTGTGGTACAAGGGTCTTGTGGCCTGCCGCGAGCGACGATACGCCCACTGCGTGCACGTCGTTCTCCACTGCCTGGCGTGCAACCTCGGCAGGTGTCTGGAACAACATACCCATATCCACGTCGAAACCGCAGTCGGCATATCCCGTTGCTACAACCTTTGCGCCGCGGTCGTGACCGTCCTGTCCCATCTTGGCAATGAATACTCGGGGGCGGCGGCCCTCAACCTTTGCAAACTCTTCGGTCAAGCGACAAGCCTTCTTGAAGTTCTCGTCGTCGCGGTTCTCTGCTGAATACACTCCTGATATTGTTCTGATTGTTGCTTTATAACGTCCTGCAACCTCTTCGCAGGCATCTGAAATCTCTCCAAGTGTGGCGCGCAGGCTCGCTGCCTCAACAGCGCACTCCAGCAGGTTGCCCTCGCCGGTGCGTGCACATTCGGTAATCTTTGCAAGAGCAGCCTTTACAGCTTCCTCGTCGCGGTTGCTGTGGTTGCGCTTTAGTACCTCAAGCTGTTCGTTGCGCACAGTGGTGTTGTCAACCTCAAGGATATCTATAGGCTCCTCTTTCTCAAGACGGTAGGCATTTGTACCCACGATAATCTGCTTGCCGCTGTCAATACGTGCCTGTGTGCGTGCGGCGGCCTCCTCGATACGCATCTTGGGAATGCCTGTCTCAATGGCTTTTGCCATTCCTCCAAGCTCCTCAACCTCCTGGATGAGTTTCCACGCCTTGTGTGCAATCTCCTGTGTAAGGCTCTCTACGTAATACGAGCCGCCCCAGGGGTCAATCACACGGCAAATCTGTGTCTCCTCCTGCAGGTATATCTGCGTGTTGCGTGCAATACGTGCCGAGAAGTCGGTGGGCAGTGCAATGGCCTCGTCAAGCGCATTGGTGTGCAGCGACTGTGTGTGTCCCATTGCTGCCGACATTGCCTCAATAACAGTACGTCCCACGTTGTTGAACGGGTCTTGCTCTGTGAGCGACCAGCCCGATGTCTGCGAGTGTGTGCGCAGTGCCATCGACTTGGGGTTCTTGGGGTTGAAACTCTTTATAATTTTTGCCCACAGCATACGTGCGGCACGCATTTTGGCAATCTCCATAAAGGGGTTCATTCCAATGCCCCAGAAGAACGAGAGTCGCGGTGCAAATGCGTCAATGTCAATGCCTGCTGCTACACCTGCGCGTACATATTCCAATCCGTCGGCAAGGGTGTAGGCAAGCTCAATGTCGGCCGATGCTCCTGCCTCCTGCATATGGTAGCCCGAGATTGATATAGAGTTGAATTTGGGCATCTTCTGCGATGTATACGCAAAGATGTCGCTTATTATGCGCATCGAGAATGCAGGGGGATAGATGTATGTGTTGCGCACCATAAACTCCTTGAGGATGTCGTTCTGTATGGTGCCTGCCATCTCCTCGAGCTTGGCGCCCTGTTCAAGGGCTGCGTTTATGTAAAAGGCGAGCACGGGAAGCACTGCACCGTTCATTGTCATCGATACCGACATCTTGTTCAATGGGATGCCATCGAACAGCTGCTGCATATTTTCCATACAACAGATTGATACTCCGGCTTTTCCTACGTCGCCCACCACGCGTTCGTTGTCGGGGTTGTAGCCACGGTGTGTGGGAAGGTCGAATGCAACCGACAGGCCCTTCTGACCCGATGCAAGGTTGCGGCGGTAGAAAGCGTTCGACTCCTCGGCTGTGGAGAAGCCTGCATACTGCCTGATGGTCCACGGACGGAAGGTGTACATCATAGAGTAGGGGCCGCGCAGATAGGGTGGAAGACCTGCTGCATAGTCGAGGTGCTCCATCTCCTTCAGGTCGTCGCTTGTGTATACAGCCTTGACGCTTATCTGTTCGGGGGTTTTCCATATTGTCTCTTGTGTGCAGGCTGTTGCTGTGTTGCCTGCAAATATATCTATGTCGTTGAAATTCTTTCTCATAACATATTCTTTTTTAGATGCCCAACTTTGCGTTCAATGCCTTCATTGTCTCAAGGACATTTACTCTCACGTGTATGAAGTTCTCTATGCCTGCCTCCTGCAGCTCCTGCATACACTCTGGTGCTCCGGCAACAATGAAGAGCGCCTTGCCGTCGAGTGCCTTGTATGCGGGAATAGCGTACTCGGCATACTCCGCGTCGCTCGAACATATTACCACAATGTCGGCTTTTGCCTCAAGGGCAGCCTTCACTCCCTCTTCGATGCTCTCGAATCCGAGGTTGTCGATTACTTCGTAACCGGCTGTGGCAAGGAAATTGCACGAGAACTGTGCCCTTGCCTGACGCATAGCAAGGTTGCCTATCGTGAGCATAAATGCTTTGGGACGCTTGCCGCTTCTTTCTGTGGCAAGGCGGAGCTCTTCAAATTCCGTTGCCAGACGGCTCTTGTAGAGTGTGCCTTCGACGTGTGTCTCGGGCTTGCCGCAGCAGCAGAATTTCTGCAGGGGCTCGTGTCCATCCGATGTCTCGCCGAAGTTGGGGTACTGGTTCGTTCCCAGCAATATCTCGCGTCGCTTGGCAAGCGCTGTGTGACGGCTATCGCTGCTTTCCTCAATGGCCTTCTGCACTGTTCCCGCCTTTACTGCCGCGTGGAAACCGCCGGCTTCCTCGGTCGCAAGGAATATTTTCCAAGCCTCGGTTGCAATGGAGCGTGTGAGGCTCTCTATATAATATGAACCGCCTGCGGGGTCGGTCACCTTATCGAGGTGGCTCTCGTGCTTCAGTATCAGTTGCTGGTTCTTTGCTATGCGCTCTGCAAATTCGGTGGGTGTTTCGTACACCGAGTCGTAGGGCAATACGGTTATTGACTCCACTCCTGCAATGGCTGCACTCATAGCCTCAGTCTGTGTGCGGAGCATATTCACGTAGGGGTCGAAAAGGGTGAGGTTGAATGTCGATGTCACTGCGTGGATAATCATCTTGCCGGCGCATTTGCATTTGGGTGCATACTGCTCCACAATCTTCGCCCAAAGGCTGCGTGCCGCGCGGAATTTGGCAATCTCCATAAAGAAGTTGCTCGATATTCCCATATTGAACTTTATCTTGGTGGCTGCAACCTCGGCAGGTACTCCAGCCTCGGTCATAGCGTGCATATACTCGTTACCCCACGCAAGGGCGTATCCCAGTTCCTGTGTTATATATGCTCCTGCATTGCACAATTCTACAGCGTTCACTGCCACGCAACGCATATTGGGCATCTGTGCTGTATGGTCGAGCAGGCTCTTTATGTTGTCGATGTAGTTTTCGATTATCTTGCCGCGTCCGAGCTCCTTGCTTATTGGGTCGTACTCAATTGTACCGTGTATCTTTTCCAATGCACATCCTCTTTGCTTGCAGTAGTCGGCAAACAGTGATGCAAAATCGACGGTACGCTTGGCGCAGACAGCAAAGTTGAGCTCTGTCTCCTCAATGTCAATGCCATTGAGCAGTGCGGCTATGAACTCCGCCGACACCATACGTCCCTTTATCGAAAAGCCTATGGATGTAACACCCTCGGCAAGAATTTTGCGTGCCTTTGCATTTGCCGCCTCTACATCGTCGGTTGCGATATTCTGTCTTACATTCCATTTATTGTCGCTCCTGTTTCCACGAGTGTAGGGATACTCTCCCGGTGCGCTCAATGAAACATCCTCAATGTCAGCTCTGCTGTAAAAAGGATTTACGCTGAAGCCCTCAGGAGTGCGCCATATCATTTTCTTGTCATAGTCTGCACCTTTCAGGTCTTCCACGATTTTCTCTTTCCACTCTTGGGGAGTTACTGAATTAAATTCTCCAAAGAGTTTTTCTCTCTCTTCTTTCATAATTTAATTGGTTAGAAGTTTTCTGTTCTCCTTTGTTGTATTGACAATACGCTTTTTGTGGCTGTATTGTGGCGCTAAGATATAAATAATTTCGTTACTTTCTACTTTTTATCAAAAAAACATACTTTGTTGATAATTTTGTCCGTCAAAATTGGCGACAGAACCCTGTAGCCCTTATTTTTGCGATTATAAATAGATGTAACAGCACCATTATGAACAAATATCTCTTCGTCTCCTTGCTTGCAATTTTACTCCTGTCGCAGTTTGTCGGGCAAAAGGATTATTACAGTTCCATAGACGGCGTAAAAGGCGGCAAGGAACTAAAGGATGCTCTCCATAACCTTATAAAAGAGCATAAGCAGATACCTTATGGCTCGGGTGTATCCTCTACGTGGGGAGCATTTTATGTTACCGACGCGGTAGAAGAGGAGGGCAGGCGCAAGGTGATTGATATGTACTCGGGTAACGTGCGCTATTTTGACGGCGAGGGCTCTTCGGTTGACGGTATGAATATTGAGCACAGTGTTGCAAAGAGCTGGTGGGGTGGCGGCGAGAATGATGCCTATTTCGACCTTCATCATCTTAATCCTGCCGATGCCGAGGCGAATGGACGGAAGAACAATTACCCGCTTGGCGAGCTTACCTCTGTCACTTGGCAGAATGGTGTTGCTTTCGTTGGTAAGGCTGATATAGCAGGTGTGAGCCAGAATGCCTACGAGCCTTGCGATGAGTATAAGGGCGACTTTGCGCGTATCTATATGTATATATTCACCTGCTACCAGAATTTGAAGTGGAAGTACACTTGGATGAATTATGCAGGTAGTACTTACCCTACACTCAAACCCTGGGCGGTGGAGATGCTGCTAAGGTGGCACAGGCAGGACCCTGTGAGCCAAAGGGAGATAGAGAGGAACAATGCCGTGTACAGGTTACAGGGTAACCGCAACCCCTTTGTCGATTATCCTCAGTTGGCCGATTATGTTTGGGGCGATTCTACAGACTTTACCTTCCATATCGGCAACTGGCCAATATATGAGGCACCCGCCGTTGAAGCTGGCAGCAAAAAGGTGGTAGAAACTCCCGATAATGCGGGGTTTGTCCTTTTGGACGACCCGTCGCGCCTTTCTGTTGGCGATACGGTAATTATAGTCTCGGATGGTGTTGCTATAAGTACCGAAAAACGCACGGCCAATAGAGGAGCTACCCCTGTATCGGTCAAGGACAAGACTGTCGCTGCGCCTTCGCCCAATGTACAGCTGATAGTTGTAGAACAGGGTGTTTATGAAGGAACATTTGCATTCAATGCAGGTGGAGGCTATCTGTGTGCTCCCTCTAACAGCAGCAATGTGCTGCGCACGCAACCCAATGTCGATGATAAGGCAAGCTGGCGGTTGGCCGTGAACGATAACGGCACGGTGGATATTGTTGCCCAATGTAGAAGTGCACACAATCGCTTGCGCTATAATGCCAAGAACAAGGTATTCTCCTGCTATAAGAAAGGACAAGGAACTGTAGCGGTATATGTGAAACTGCGCAATGCAAAGTGAATGCTTTATTTTTCTGTATAAAAGTTAATGGATGGTTAAATAAATTCTTTTCTTTTGTTCGGTAAGTGCTTTTGTATAATTTTGCAGAAAACTATTTTGGATGAAAAAGTTTTCTATCAATGCGGCACCAAACAGAATTCACACATGAAAATATCCATTCATCCCGATTACCGCTATCTCGAGAAGGATTTGCGGCAGATAGTGTCGGGCAATTATACCGTCGAGAAGGTTTTTTGTAAAAACAGGAACATTGTAGAGAAGGTTGTCCTGGGGGGTAAACCTTTTGTAGTGAAGACATTCAAGCGCCCTACGCTTGCCAATTGCCTTATATATACATTCTTACGTAAAAGTAAGGCGCGGCGTGCCTATGAGTATGCCCTTATGCTGCTTGAGAAGGGGGTAAAGACTCCTTTTCCCGTTGCGTATATCGAGGTCGGGAAACACGGCTTTTTCCACACCGGTTATCTTGTCACCGAGTATTTCGATGCTCCCACGCTCTCTCAAATTGTACCGGGGCAATTCTCTCACGAGGAACTGTCGAGGCTTGGCTCATCCTTTGTACGCTTTACTGTGGGTTTGCAGGAGAAACGCATCCTGCCGCTCGACTATAATCCTGGCAATATATTCTATTTCAAGGATGAGAAGAACGGAGGGTATGATTTTGCGTTGACGGACATTAACCGTATGCGCTTTGGGCGGGTACCGTTGACACGCAGTATAATGCGCAGTTTTGAGCAGCTCGGCGTCTCTTCGGAGCATTTGTACAAGTTCTTGCTCAATTACTCGATTGAACGGGGTGTTGACCTCGATTTCTGTATGTACCAGTTCCTCTCCTTCCGTATACGCAAGAAGATACGGCGCTTTATGAAAGGGAGGCTGAAAGAGAGAGTGGAGAAAAGGAAGGGTGTGAAATGATGGTAAAAGGCCCTTTTGTCGTTACGCTTATCCTGGAAATGGCTTCAGTAGAAATTTACTGTGGATAATAATTCTTTCAACCGCCTTCTCGGTGCTGGTTGGGGGAAGATTTACCTGTTGCAATAGATGAAAAATGTTGGTTGTTCAATGTAAATTGCCCACACCTTTTTTCTACTGAGCCGATATTTCTCGCTCGTTTGTTAGTATCTTTGCAGCGACAATGATTGTTGTAGATTCGTTTGCACTCCAATGAAGGCTGCAAGGCCAATGAAAAACCGCACGTTCCGAGTATCGCCTTGTGAATTGATGCTTTTCCTTGTCTTTTGCATTCGGCATATTGCTGGCCAGTGTGCACAGGGTGGGGTGTATGAATTTGAATATCCTGTTATTTGCAAATATGAGAAAGATTTTTCCTAAACAGATTTTTTCAAAGAAAGGAATGGGGCTTCTGCTCAAGGTGGCAGTTGTGCTCCTATCGTTGGCTGTGGTGCTTCCTGTGGCAGGCTATTTTCTGGTGGTTATAATGGCCAAGGATAGGATTTATGAGAATGTCGATTCTGTCCCTTACAACGACGTTGGACTGCTGCTCGGCACTGGCCCGCAGACAAGGACGGGAGGACCGAACACCTATTTCCAGCATCGCATAGATGCTGCTGAGGCCCTATACAAGGCGGGGAAGATAAAGTTCATATTGATTAGCGGGGATAATGGCCGCAAGGATTATTCGGAGCCCGATGTGATGCGTGATTCGCTCATTGCAAGGGGTGTACCAGCCGGTGTCATATATCTCGACTATGCGGGCTTCAGGACACTCGATTCGGTTGTGAGGGCCAACAGGATTTTCGGTCAGAACAAGATGACTGTCATTTCCCAGCGCTTCCATAATGAGAGAAGCATTGTGCTGGGTTATTGGCAGGGTATGGACCTGATAGGATATAATGCCAAGGGAACAAAATCGCGCCTGCACAGGGTGAGGGCGCATATACGCGAAGGATATGCACGTATAAAGCTCTTGTTGGATATTATGGTTGACAAGCAACCGCATTTCCTGGGCGAAGCGATTGAAATTGCCGACGGGAAGCCTCAGGTTGATGTCAATCCCTGATTGTTCTCTCCGCTGTCAGGCGAGCTCAATTATTTCGAGGTCCTTGAATGTGTTTCCGTCAATGGTGACCTTTACGAGTGTGCGTTGCAGTTGCCAACCTTGCCTGCCTGCCGCACCCGGGTTTATGTGCAGGCAATTGAGCTTGTTGTCGAATATCACCTTGAGTATGTGCGAGTGCCCCGATACAAAGAGTTGCGGCGGGTTCTCGTAAAGCTCTTTCCTTATCGATGCGTCGTAGCGGCCGGGGTAACCGCCAATGTGCTTCATCACAACCTCGCAATCTTCTATCGTAAAGCGCAGTGTCTCCTTGAAGCGTCGGCGCATCTGTGCACCGTCTATATTGCCGTAGACGGCTCTCACAGGGCGGAACGCCTCCAGTTGGTCTATTATGACCTCGCTGCCAATGTCGCCTGCGTGCCATATCTCGTCACAGTCGGCAAAGTGTATGAGGTACTTGTCGTCCCAATGGCTGTGCGTGTCGGAGAGGATACCTATTCGCTTCATTCTATCCTCAGCTTGGCTTTGATGTACTGGTGAATGAATTCCACTGTGCCGTCGATGCCCAGACGCGATGAGTTCACGCACAGGTCGTAGCTGCGCGCTGCTCCCCATTCGGTGGCGGCATAATAGTCGTGGTACGACTTGCGCTTCCTGTCACCGCGTTCCATATATTCGCGTGCCTTGTTCTCGTCCAGTCCCTCCTTCTGCATTATGCGCTGTATGCGGTCGTTGCAGTCGGCTGTGATGAAGATGCTTATCATACGGGGATGGTCGCGCAGCACATACTCGGAGCAGCGTCCTATGGTGATGCACGACTCGCGCTCGGCTATCGTGCGTATGGCCTCGCTCTGTATGCCGAACAGGGCGTCGCTGTTCATACAGCTGTCGGCATTGAAGTAGCCTGCAACAACGTTGCGCAGTGCTACCATACTGCCCAGGAACGAGCTCGACTCCTGTTCGTCGGCATTCTCAAAGGCTGTGGCGTCGAGTCCGCTCTGCTGTGCGGCAACCTCGAGCAGCTTTTTGTCGTACACCGAAATGTTCAGACGCTTTGCCAGCTTCTCGGCAATCTCCTTGCCGCCGCTGCCAATCTCACGGCCTATAGAAATTACAAATTTTTCCATTTCCTCCCTCCTGTTTTATAGGTTTATATTCTCGTTCTTCCACTCGCGGAACTGTCCCATAAGCAGTATCACTGTCAACAGCGCTGCTGTAATGTCCGATATCGGCATACTGTACCACACACCGTCCTCACCAATGAACATTGGCAATATGACAAGCAGGGGGATGAGGAACAGTATCTGTCGTGTCAGTGACAGGTATATCGATTTCTTTACCTTGCCGATACTCTGGAAAAAGTTGGTTGTGACAAGCTGGAAGCCAATGACGGGCATAAATATGAACATTATGCGCATAGCCCGTGCTGAACTCTCGATGAGTGCCTGGTCGGTTGTGAATGCACGTGCCACGGTCTCGGGCATTCCCTCGCCGATGACAAAGCCCAGCGTGGTAATTATTGTTGCCCATATGATAGTGAGCTTGAGCGTGTCCCTTACGCGCAGGAATTTCTTGGCACCGTAGTTGTATCCCACAATGGGCTGCATACCTTGGGTGAGTCCCAGCACCACCATCACAAATATGAACTGCACGCGGTTGGAAATGCCGTATGCCGCAATGGACATATCGCCGTCGCTGCCGTAGTTCCTGAGTCCTCTGTTGAGGATGATGACCACGATGCAGGCTGCTGCATTTATGAAGAAGGGCGACATTCCAATGGCCAATATGCCCTTTACTATATTGGAACGCAGCTTGTATATTCCGCGTTGCAGGTGCAGCAGCTCGTTGGGGTTGCTCAACAGCTTGATTTGCCACAGCAGGGTGATGAACTGCGACAGTATGGTTGCTGTTGCCGCGCCACGGATACCCCAGCCAAGTACATAGATGAAGATTGGGGCTAGTATGGCATTCATACACACAGTGAGTATGGTTGCGTACATTGCCTGCTTGGGGTGGCCCGATGCTCTCAGTGCCGCGTTGATACCGAAATAGAGGTGCGTGATAATGTTGCCGTACAGCATTATCTCCATAAATGCACGTGCGTAGGGCAGTGTGGCCTCGCTGGCACCAAAGAAGTAGAGTATGGGGTCGAGGAAGATGAGTGATACAACGGCAAAGAGGAAACCTACAATGGTGTTCAGTGTGGCAAGATTGCCCAATATTATCTTTGCCGAGTCGTAGTCGCGCTGACCGAGACGTACCGACAGCTGTGTGGCGCCGCCCACGCCAACCATTGCTCCGAATGCGACCGAGAGGTTCATAAAGGGGAAGGTTGTTGCAAGTCCCGATATAGCGTATGCGCCGACATCGGGAATGTGGCCGATGAAGATACTGTCTATCATATGATAGAGCGAGGCTGCCGTCTGTGCAATGATTGCCGGTATTGCATATTGCATCAGCAGTTTGCCTATGCTCACTGTTCCAAGCTCTGTGGGTACTTTACGCTCAATTTTAGTGCTCATCGTTTTTCTTTTTTTAAGAGTGTGGCATTGCAAAAAATATTATCTTTGCAAAAGATCGCTGATATATGATGCGGCGCTTGCAGGCAAATATCTTTGCAGGTAATTGCAAAGGTACAAAAAAGAAACAGAATTCAATATCAAATATGTCAACAAATTCGAAAAGTGTGCTTGTGGGAATGAGCGGCGGCATTGACAGCACTGCCGTGTGCAGTATGCTCTTGGAGGAGGGCTACAGGGTGGTGGGGCTTACGCTTGTCACCTGTGACTCTTCCCTGCCGGCTGCAGACGATGCCGCGGCGCTTGCACAGAGGCTCGGGATAGAGCATCATATTGCCGATGTGAGGGAGGAATTCCGCTCGCTGGTTGTGCAGCCTTTCATCGACGGCTATCTTGCAGGATATACGCCCAACCCCTGTGTCAACTGCAACCCCGCAATGAAATTCCGTCTGCTGTGCGAGTGGGCCGACAGGCTCGGGTGCGGGAAGATTGCAACAGGACATTATGTGAAGATAGAAACCGAGAACGGCAACCATTATATTGTGACTGGCGACGACAGCCGTAAGGACCAGAGCTATTTCTTGTGGAGACTGACTCAGGAGCAGCTCTCGCGTTGCCTTTTCCCGCTTGGCGAGTGGGACAAGAGTGCAGTGCGGGAGTATCTGCAAAAAATGGGGAATCAGGTGCTTGCCCGCGGTGGCGAGAGTATGGAGGTGTGCTTTATTCCCGGCGATTACCGCGATTTCCTGCGAGAGAATATTCCCGATGTGGATAGTGTGATACGCGAGGGGGCTTTTGTCGATGCCGAGGGACGTATCATCGGTACTCATCGCGGGCATCCCTATTATACGATAGGGCAGCGCAAGGGGCTGGGCATTGCGCTCGGACATCCTGCGTATGTAATAAGAATAAATGCTGCAAAGAATACAGTGATGCTGGGCAGCGAGGAGCAGCTGAAGACGCAGTATATGCTCGTTGAGGCTCCTGCCTGGGTGGGCGATGCTCCTGCCGAAGGGCTCTCGGTACGTGTGCGTTACCGTAGCGTACCCATTGCCTGCGATGCTCCCGTAAAGGTTGCCGAGGGGTTGTGGCTGGTGCACCTGCACAGCGAGGCATCGGCAATAACGCCGGGACAGTCGGCTGTGTTTTATGTAGGCAACAGGCTTGTTGGCGGTGCTTTCATCGCCTCGCAACGTGGAATTGCACAATGGATAAATGTATGATGGACGAACATAAGCCTTTTACGCTCTATGAGCTGAATAATCTTGTGCGCAATGCCCTTAACGAGGCATTGCCCGCACGCTATTGGGTGACGGGTGAACTGAGCGAGGTGCGCGAGACCACTGTAGGGCATTGCTACATTGAACTTGTACAGCGCGACGAGTCGACAGGGACAGTAGTAGCAAAGGCGCGCGGTACAATATGGTCGCGTACCTACCGTATGTTGCGTCCCTACTTTATAGAGGAGACAGGACAGCAGTTTGCAGCCGGCATAAAGGTCCTGTTGCAGGTTACGGTCGATTTTCACGAAGCCTACGGCTTTGCACTCGATGTGTGCGACATTGAGCCTGCATTTACGGTTGGTGAGGCTGCACGTCGCCGCAGGCTGATAATAGAGCGTCTGACATCCGAGGGTGTCATCGACCTTAACAAGGAACTGCCTTTCCCGCTCTTGCCCCGTCACGTGGCCATAATATCATCGCCCACGGCGGCGGGATATGGCGATTTCTGCGACCATCTGTCGCACAACCCTTACGGCTTTACATTCCATACCCGCCTTTTTGCTGCGCCTATGCAGGGCGACAAAGTGGAGGAGGGTATAATAACGGCACTCGATGCCATTGCGCAGGATATTGACTTTTGGAACGTGGTGGTGATAATACGCGGTGGAGGGGCGACAAGCGACCTCTCCTGCTTCGATACATACGACCTTGCCAATAACTGTGCCCAATTCCCCCTTCCTATAATAACGGGTATAGGACACCAGCGCGACGATACGGTACTCGATGCTGTGGCGCACACGCGTGTGAAGACACCCACGGCTGCAGCAGACCTCCTTATCCACGCTCTTGCCGAACAAGCGGCTATAGTCGATGGCTTTGCCGATGGCATAGTGAAGTCGGCGCAGAATATATTGGCTCAGCAGAGGATTTTCCTGAAGGGTGTGCTGCAACGTCTGCCGGTGGCGACAGAGCTTCTTCTGCAACATCACCGCCACAAGCTTGACCTGTGGCAGCAGTTGGCCGAGTCATCTTCTCCACAGAGGATACTCTCGTTGGGGTATAGCCTTACAACCTGCAACGGGCGCGTGGTGCGTTCGGCGGACGATGTAAAAGAGGGCGATAGGCTTGTGACACATTTGGGAGACGGCGAGGTGTCGAGTAAAGTTGAATAAAGAAAACTGCAAATATATGAATAAGGAACTTACTTATAAAGAGGCATTGATGCGCCTCGAGGAGATAATGAACAAAATACAGTCGGGTGGTGTGGATATTGACGAACTGGCAAAGATACTTGCCGAGGCGCAGGGACTCATTGCCTTTTGCCGCAACCATATATATAAGGTCGAGGAGGATGTGAAGGGCATTATAGACTCGCTTGACGTGGAGTGAGGCCATTTGTTGTAATTTTTATATGAAACAGATTTGCGTCTAAACAAAATTGTGTATATTCGCGAAATATTTTGGAAATTTATCAACGCATATAACAAAATCGATATAAAAATGAAAGCATTAGACTGGTCGAACATAGGATTCGGATACAGAAAGACCGATTACAATGTACGCTGCCGATACAGCAACGGAAAATGGGGCGAGATAGAGGTGAGCAGCGAGGAGACACTCAACATACATATGGCTGCAACCTGCCTGCACTACGGACAGGAGGCATTCGAGGGGCTCAAGGCGTTCCGTGGCAAGGACGGCAAGGTGCGCATCTTCCGTCTCGAGGCAAATGCCGAGCGTCTGCAGAGCACCTGCGACGGAATACTTATGCCACAGGTGAGCACCGAACTTTTCCGCGAGATGGTGGCAAAGGTGGTGACACTCAACAAGGACTATATCCCTCCCTACGAGAGCGGCGCATCGCTGTATATACGTCCCCTACTCATAGGTACAAGCGCACAGGTGGGCGTCCACCCTGCCGAGGAGTACCTCTTCATCATCTTTGTAACATCCGTAGGACCTTACTTCAAGGGAGGCTTCTCGACCAACCCCTACGTAATCATACGTGAGTACGACCGTTCGGCACCCCTCGGAACAGGACGCTACAAGGTGGGCGGCAACTATGCAGCCAGCCTCAGGGCCAACCAGCTTGCACACGAGAAGGGCTACTCGTGCGAGTTCTACCTCGATGCCAAGGAGAAGAAATACATCGACGAGTGTGGAGCTGCCAATTTCATTGGAATAAAGGACAATACATACGTAACCCCCCTTTCAACATCTATCCTCCCTTCGATAACCAACCGCAGCCTTCAGCAATTGGCAAAGGATATGGGGATGAAGGTGGAGCAGCGTCCCATACTCGAGGAGGAACTCTCTACATTCGAAGAGGCTGGTGCTTGCGGTACTGCGGCAGTAATATCGCCCATCGAGCGCATAGACGACCTTGAGCGCGGCACATCATACGTATTTGCAAAGGACGGAAAGCCCGGTCCTGTATGCACCAAGCTCTACAACAAGCTGCGCGCAATACAGTATGGCGACGAGCCCGATACATACGGCTGGGTTACAGTACTTGACATTTAAGGAGATATAAGCAGAATAAAATGGATAATTACAACAGAATAAAGGATGCCGCCTATTTCAGGGAACAGGGCTGGTCGCAGTTGAGTAACCGCTGGACACCGGCTGTTGGAGTGACGTTCCTCTTCAGTCTTATAGGAATGTTGGTGAACTCTGCTTTTGGAACAGTAAATTTGTCATTGGTGGGCACATTCCTCGTTTTACCTATCTACTACTCGTATTACGTGGCTTTCCTGAACAATAAACGTACGGGTGCTGCCATTGACACCGATGCTCTGTTTGTCGGTTACAACGATTTCCAGCGCATATCGCTCACTTTGGCATTGCTGTACGTATACACGTTTTTATGGACATTGCTCTTTATAATCCCCGGAATTATAAAATCAATATCATATTCACAAACTGTTTATGTATTGAAGGATTGTCCCGAACTAAGCTACAACCAGGCAATTGAGCGCAGTATGGCAATGATGGATGGTCACAAATGGCAATACTTCTGCCTTATGCTCTCGTTCATCGGATGGATTCTGCTTGTATGTCTGACAATGGGCATTGCAACATTATGGGTAACCCCCTATATGACAGCCACAATGGCACACTTCTACGAGTATGTAAAGGAGGAGTACGAGAAAAGAACCGCAATATAACATAGATATATGGCAAAAGGAAAATTACAGAAATTCGCCGATATGCGCGAATACAGCAATGTAGTGGAACACCCCTACTCAATTGCCGACAATATAGAATTCCCGTTGGCGGGCAACTGGAAAAAGGAGTTCTTCGGCAACGACAACCCCATAGTGCTTGAGCTGGGCTGCGGTCGCGGTGAATATACCGTTGCTCTTGCCCGTCGCTACCCCGAGAAGAACTTCATTGGAGTGGATATAAAGGGAGCACGTATGTGGAGCGGAGCAACCGAGGCTATACGCGACGGACTGAAGAATGTGGGCTTCCTGCGTACGAACATAGAGATAATAGACCGCCTGTTTGCTGCAGGCGAGGTGAGCGAGATATGGCTCACATTCCCCGACCCGCAGATGAAGAAGTTCACCAAGCGCCTCACCTCGTCGCTCTTTCTGCAACGCTACGCAAGAATCCTGGACGAAGATGCGACAATCCACCTGAAAACCGACAGCAACTTTATGTTCACATACACAAAGTACATCACACAGGTGAACAGCCTGCCGGTGAGAGAGTGCATAGAGGACGTCCACAACCAGGAGGTCGTGAGCGACATTATGAAGATACGCACCTACTACGAGTCGCAGTGGATTGAGCGCGGCCTGACAATAAAATACATCAGCTTCGGGCTGCGCGGACTCACTGCATTCGAAGAGCCCAACGTGGAGATAGAGCTCGACGAATACCGCAGCTACAACCGCAGCAAGCGCAGCTCGCTCGAGACACGCAAATGAACAACCCCCAAAAACCGGTCATTATGCTTAAACATATAGTAATGTGGCGCTTCACCGACGGCGCCGAAGGAAAGAGCGCGCTGCAGCACGCCCAATGGATGAAAGAGAATCTCGAAGCCCTTGTAGGCGTTGTTCCACAGATACGAAGCCTCGAGGTGGGCATCGGCGCTTACCCGAGCGAGACATCGTACGACGCAATACTCATCTCCTCCTTCGACGACAAGGAGGCGATGGAACTGTACAAGATACACCCCGCACACGTAGCAGTGGGAGAGTACTGCAAGAAAGTGTGCAAGAGCCGCGCCGACATCGACTACGAGATATGACACAAAGAACCTCAAACAGAAAATAACAAAGGAACAATGGCACTATACCCCAAACTAATACTCGACGCACTCGAAAAGGTGCGTTACCCCGGCAACGGCAAGAACCTTGTCGAAGCTGAAATGGTAGACGACAACATACGCATCGACGGCAATAAGGTGAGTTTCTCGCTCATCTTCGACAAGCCTACCGACCCCTTCATACGCTCGGTAGTAAAGTCGGCCGAAGCAGCGATACTCACATACGTGGGCAAGGAGGTTGAGATTGTAGGCAACATCAGCGTGGTGAGCCGTCAGGCAGCGCGCCCCGAGGTAGGAAAATTCCTGC
Organism: Bacteroidaceae bacterium; assembly: GCA_017546635.1. GTDB lineage: Bacteria > Bacteroidota > Bacteroidia > Bacteroidales > Bacteroidaceae > HGM04593. Next base: position 19,910 of record JAFYSC010000075.1, read on the forward strand.
CGCAGGTAAAGAATGTGATTGCAATATCATCGGGCAAGGGCGGCGTAGGAAAATCGACCGTATCGGCCAACCTCGCCATTGCGCTTGCACGCCTTGGCTACAAGGTAGGTCTTTTGGACGCCGACATCTTCGGCCCGTCAATCCCCAAGATGTTCAGTGTAGAGGACGAGCGCCCCTACAGCGAGCACATCGACGGCAGGGACCTCATTATTCCAGTCGAAAAGTACGGAGTGAAGATTCTGTCGATTGGCTTCTTTGTCGACCCCGAGCAGGCAATCCTGTGGCGCGGAGGAATGGCAAGCAACGCCCTCAAGCAGCTCATTGCCGACGCCAACTGGGGCGACCTCGACTATTTCCTCATCGACCTGCCCCCCGGCACAAGCGACATTCACCTCACAATAGTGCAGAGCCTCTCGCTCACAGGCGCAGTGGTTGTCACCACCCCGCAGCAGGTGGCACTTGCAGCAGCCATCAAGGGTGTGAATATGTTCATCAACGACAAGGTTGCAGTGCCCATTCTGGGTGTCGTAGAGAATATGGCGTGGTTCACTCCCGCAGAGCTCCCGCAGAACAAGTACTACATTTTTGGACGCGACGGCGGCAAACGTATGGCCGAGGCCTACGGCATTCCCCTCATAGGACAGATTCCCCTTGTGCAGAGCATCTGCGAGAGTGGCGACGAGGGTCTTCCCATTGCAATGAAAGCCGACTCACCCGACGGACAGGCGTTCCTTGCTCTTGCAGGCGCATTGGTAGAAAAGACAAACAGCAGGAACAGCGAGTTGCCACCCACAAAGATTGTCGGCACACACTAAGAAACGCAAATATTATTACAGGAGGGTGAGCCAAAAGCCCACTTTTAGAACAAGCAGCCCCTGTCAGAATACGTTCTGATAGGGGCTGGCCTCTTTGCGAAATGACTTTTGAGTCACCCTCCTGTTTGTTTGCATCCTCATTGTTAATAAAGCTAAAAAAAGAAGGTTCAATTTAATACTATGCTTGAAATTTGAATACAGCAACAACTATATTTGAGCACCTAGACTATTGAAAGGCTCACCTCATTTTCAATCACTATGAAACGGTTTATTTTTATTTCATCGCTATTCCTTGTTGCATTTTTAACAGCAACAGCGCAGAATTTTCCTGTTGACACAGCAAGAATAAACAAAGCATACAGAGCTTTGGAAGAAGGTACTCGCACCCTAAAGACAGAAATGGAATTTTTAGACGCTTTTCCTACAACGTGGCTGGAATTCTATCTAACATACGGTTGCTTGAGCGATGACAGCAACGATTACATAATGTGCAGAATGTGCAACCGTCACATTAATACTCTATTCGGTCTATCGCAAATAAACGACACACTCTTATGTGAAAAGATTGTAAACATAGCAGTGGGAATGAAAGAGAGCAACGATTGTACAAGCATTTTTCAGGAGCTATTGGTCAATTACATTCTCCAGCACGAAAACACGGTACTACACTATCTCTCCAAACTAAGAAAAGGACACCAAATGGAATTTTGGCAATTCTGTTGGTCTACTGTAACCGAGTGCAACTGGAAGGAGGTTTTTTGGGAGCTCTACAACCGTAACAAAGATGCATTTCCCGAACAAATGGAAATATCACGAACCGCCTTCAACTACTTTTACAATGGAATAAATTATCCAGAACTGCTCCCACACAACGAGGAAGAATACCGACGTAGGTATGAAGATAAAAATTTCAGGTACCGCTTCAATGATTATATGGATTGGAGCGACAAATAGCCATAATCCCGGCAGGATAAGACTGTCCGGGATTAGTATCACATCACATAGTAAAAAGCAGCTCCGTATTCACATCGTTCTGCGCTATGCTGTAACCGTTATACGCCACAGTATCCGCACTTGCAGAGCAGTCAAAAGGAGCGTCGGCATAATCACCCCTCGGAACTATAATTCCCACTATGAAGCCAATGAGCGACGCTGCCACCAGCCAGTAGGGCGAAATAAGACGCTTGCTCTTTGAGCGTCGCTGCCCACGAACGGGCAGAGGCAGTTGGATACCTTCCTCAAAGCGGTCACGCTCCTCACGCAGGATAGAGAAAATCCGTTGCGAATCCCTTTCGTTCTCCATTTCATTAAGTTTTTTTTCTGTCATAACTGCAATTATCTAAAGATTGTACTTTTTCATTTTCTCCTTTACCGCTGCAAGAGCATAGTGCAGACGCGACTTCACCGTCCCCTCGGGAGTACCGGTTATCTGCGCCACCTCGGCAGTTGAGCGTTCCTCGATGTAGCGTAGTATAAACACCTCGCGATGCGCTTGCGGCAAACGGTCTATCGCATTGTGCAGCATACGTGTCAAGAACTCCGTATCCTGTGGCAGCGGTTGTTCCTCTGTCTCTTCCTCGCTGTACAGGGAGTCGAAACGCTTGCGCACCTCGCGACGGCGCAACTCATTCTTGCATATATTGTAGGCAATAGAATAGAGCCAAGCAGTAAAACCCTCTCCATTATAATGCTGCCGATGCTCATACACGCGTATGAAAAGTTCCTGCACATAGTCCTTGGACTCGTCGACACTGCAAGCGAGCATTCGCACAAAGAAACCGCACAAGCGCCTTGCGTATCGGACATAAAGGATATTGTAGGCTGCATCGTCACCCTTTGCAACAGAGAGCATAAGGGACTCGTCGCTCACTGTTTCACTCCTTGAGTTCGTGTTCATAATAATATCCCCTTAGCTGTTCGTCTATTGCCTTATTATTGCTCACAATGCCACGCAGCAGCGAATACAAGCGCCGGTACTCATTCTGCTTGCCACACTCCTTGTAGTACCGCAGCAACGATTTGAAGGCTGTAATATAGTTCATCTTTATCCTCTCGTATAATGGATATTCATAGGAGAGATCCTCCCTAAGATAATCGAGCAAATAAACCTCCTCGAAATTACGCCTTTTCACCGCTGTATTGTCGTAGGGAACTGTGCTGTAACGGAACACAAGCCCCTCGCAGTAGAGCTTATCGGTGAACGAGGGCAGTTTACTGGTAGATGCGTAATAGGCGGGACGGTTACATCGTTCTATTATATAGAGACAAGCCTCCTCGTTGCTGATGTATTTACCCGTCCCATTATCGTAGCCCACATTGGCACTTATTGGTTCAATGCCTAATCTACGGCAGATATAATCGCGATACTCCTTGATGTAAAGCAGCGGAGCACTCACCGTCACAATATTGCAAAAAAGCCCCTTTGCGTGCTGCAATATAAGATAGGCATACGTGGGGGTATCGCCCGTTGAAAAGACCACGGCATTCTGCGGCAAGCCGGCAAGCTCGTTGTAGAAGTGATTGAGCGTTCCCGACGGAAAATCGCCGTTCTTGTACCAGCGTCGGCAAACATCGGCAATGAGAGCCTCTTCCTCGGGGTGTTCCATAAGCAGGTAAGCCACATACTTTTCGTAGAACTCAACCCTGTGAAGATTATTCTTTACCGTCTCCAGCACCTTAGGCGATATTCTGTTGCAATCGGGGTGTCCCGCTCCTTTCATATAGAACTCCATAACGTAGCGCGTTGGAGAATCGGACATTGTGGCAATGAGCCTGTCGAGCGCCTCACTGCGTTGCTTTTTTACAAGGGACTGCTCGTCAACGTCGCAAAGCTCCACAGCATAGTGCAGCGCCGTAAGATAATTTATCCAAGCATTCTCATTGGTACTGTTCTTATCAATTTCCCGCTGCCACAATGTGGCCTGCCTTTGATACCACTCCTTTGTTTCTCTCACTCTTACTATGCTCTCTATCTTTTGCGGAAGCTCTGTTTGTGCCGATAGCGTGTATGCGCATAGTATAAGCGCAAATGTCATTAACTTTTTCATTCCAATACTTTTGTTAGTAAATAATCTCTGTTCAATAAGACGTCTCACTGTGCTATACACGCAAAAGCTCTCCTGGTTCAATTCCAGGAGAGCTTTTTATGAAATATCCGAATAAGCGAGCAAGAAATATGAAGTTTACTTCAATATTTTTTACAGCGAGCGGAAGTATATTCGAGTTTACCTCAAATATCCAAAAAAGGGTGATTACACTGCTGCCTTTACGTGATAGTAGAAATATACGGCAGCAACAATAAACAGCGCGCCCAATGCCCCGTAGAGCCAGCGGCTCTTGGTGCGCCCCAAGCGCCGTACCACCGGCGCAGCATTGTCCGAGGTAAAGAACCACTCCCAGTTGCACACTGCTGCCAGCAGAGCTGTCAGCCCCGCGAGCAGGAAGAGCAACTGGATTACATTATGCAGTATCATTTACTCGGTGCTTTCTGTTACCCAACCCTGTGCCTTGAGCTCCATCTCGGCTCCGTCGCGTGTAATCATAGCCTTGCCCATTGAGGGAGCCACAATATGACCAATGACGTGCACGTCCTTCATCGACGCAACCTTCTCGTGGTCGGCAATGGGCACGGTGAAGAGCAGCTCATAGTCGTCGCCACCGTTGAGCGCACAGGTCATCACGTTCATATTTAGTTCCTCGGCCATTATTGCTGTCTGGTAGTCGATGGGGATACGCTCTTCGTATATGCGGCAGCCCACGTTGCTCTGCTTGCAGATGTGCATAAGCTCCGAGGAGAGTCCGTCGGAAATGTCCATCATTGCAGTGGGAACGACCTTCTCCTCGCGCAGACGCTCAATAATGTCCTTGCGTGCCTCGGGCTTGAGCTGACGCTCAAGGATATACTCCTTGCCCGCAAAGTCGGGCTGCATATCCTTTCCGGCCGTTGCAATCTTCTCGCGTTCGAGCAACTGCAGTCCCATATAGGCAGCACCAAGGTTGCCGCTCACGCATATAAGGTCGGTCTCCTTTGCTCCGCTGCGCTTTATGGCTGTTCCCTTGGGCGCAGAGCCAACGACGGTTATGCTTATTGCCATTCCCGTGAGCGACGCCGATGTATCGCCGCCGACAATATCGACGCCGTGCTGTCCGCAGGCGAGCTTCACTCCACGATAGAAGTCCTCTACGTCCTCTATGCAGAATTTCTTGCTCAATGCCAGCGACACTGTAATCTGCTTGGGAGTGCCGTTCATTGCATATATGTCGGAGAAATTGACCATCGCCGCCTTGTAGCCCAAGTGCATCAGCGGGAAGTAGGTGAGGTCAAAGTGTATGCCCTCCATCAGCAGGTCGGTACTCACAAGAATCTCCTCGTCGGCGCTGTAGGCGAGTATCGCCGCATCGTCGCCCACTGCTGTCAGCGTCTCCTTGTTCACAATCTTAATATCGGCCGTAAGGCGTTCTATCAGCCCGAACTCGCCGATGGTAGATATTTCGGTTCTGTTGTTTGTGTTCATAGTTGTATAATATGCCCCGCACTCGTCCTTCGACGAGGCGAGGCACCCTGTCTGTTTATGTTATTACGCTCTGTTTACAATCTCGCGGAAGATGGTTGTCATACGGGGCTGGGCCTCGTCGGCAGCCTTCTGCACCTCCTCGTGGCTCACCTCAACAACAACGCCCTCGAGGCCAAGGTCGGTGATTACCGAAATACCGAACACTCTTATGCCACAGTGGCGTGCAACGATAACCTCGGGCACTGTAGACATACCCACTGCATCGCCGCCCATTCGGCGGAACATCACATACTCGGCGGGAGTCTCGAATGTCGGACCCTGTGTTCCAAGATATACACCCTCAACCACGCGTATGCCCTTCTCGGCAGCAATCTCCTTGGCCATTGCTATGAGCTCGGGGCTGTATGTCTTGCACATATCGGGGAAACGGTCGCCGTATGGAATGTTCTTTCCGCGCAAGGGGTGCTCGGGGAAGGTGTTTATGTGGTCGGTGATAATCATAAGGTCGCCGATGAGGAAGTCGGGGTTCATACCTCCGGCTGCATTAGAGACAAAAAGAGTCTTGATGCCAAGCTCGCGCATAACTCTCACGGGGAATGTAACCTCCTTCATCGAGTAGCCCTCGTAGTAGTGGAAACGTCCCTGCATTGCCATTATCTCCTTGTCGCCCAGCTTGCCGAAGATGAGCTTGCCCGAGTGGCCCTCGACTGTAGAGAGGGGAAAGTTGGGAATATCCTGATACTCAATCTCGTACTTGTCGGTAATCTCGTTAACCAGGCTGCCGAGTCCTGTGCCAAGGATTATTGCAGTCTCGGGAGCTGTTGTCATCTTGCTCTTAAGGAACGATGCTGTCTCTTGAATTTTCTGTAACATAGTCTGATATTTTTTTGTTTAACAAATATTCTTCGTTGTTCAAAATTTCCACCTCTATGGGCATCACGTATGCCTTGTTCTTTATAATCTCAGGCAGCGTGCAGTATGAGGCGAGCCTTGCTGCGTCTTTCTCGGTAGTCACCATTATGCCGCCGCTGCCCATCGACGCCAGGGCTGCTGCAATCCCGTCGAGCTCGGCCGCCGAGAAGTTGTGGTGGTCGGCATATTGCATAAGGCGGACATTGGCACCGCGCCTCTCGAGCTCGGCCTTGAGCGGTGCAGGCTTTGCTATTCCCGTCACAAGCAGCACATTGCTCCCCTTGCCTATCGGAGCCGACGGTGCAGCCTGCAGGGGGAAGAGCGGATAGTGCTCCCCGTAACGCATTGCCGAGAAGAACACCGGCACCTCCTTTATCGCGGCAAGGCGTTCTTTTATCTGCATCTGCTCGCTGCTCCCCAGTTCGCGGGGCGACTTTGTAACAATCACAATGTCGGCTCTCTCCACTCCCTGTATCGACTCGCGCATACGTCCGTACGGGAGTACCGCGTCGCGCCAGATGGGACGGTTGTAGTCTATGAGCAGAATGTTCATACCCGCCTCCACGTAGCGGTGCTGGTAGGCATCGTCGAGCAGAATAACGTCGGGCTCTTTCTTGCGGGAGAGAAGAGCGAGAATCCCGTGCACACGGTTCTCGTCAACCGCCACCGTCACGTCGGGGAACTTGCAGTGCATCTGATAGGGCTCGTCGCCCAACCGCTGCATTGTAACCTTTTCGTCGGCAAGGATATACCCGCTGCTCTTGCGGCCGTAACCGCGGCTGAGCACTGCAAGGCGGTACTTGTCCTTGAGTAATTTTATAAGGTACTCGGTATGGGGAGTCTTGCCTGTTCCGCCAACCGTGATATTGCCGATGCATATGACAGGAAGGTCGAAACTGCGGCTCACGAGCACTCCCTTGTCGAATGCCCTGTTTCTTGTCCACGTTATCCAGTGATAGGGATTTATGGCATTAAGCAGGCTGTATTTGATGGCGCAATGCATAGTGAATTCATTATTTAGATGCGAAAATAACTAAAACTTATCAATTAACCACAATTTTTCTTTTATGTTTATGGAAAAATAAGCCTTATTGCCCTTTGGTCTGCATTTTTAATATGTTTTTACATTTTAAGCAAAGGTTTTTTATAAAACGTTCAATAGTTTGAAAAAAAAAGATTATTTTTGCCCGAAATTGGTGTGCAGTTTACTTTTTTATTGTAACTTGCAACGGTAAATAGTGGCATAGCCGCTACTGATGTGCCAAGGAAAGATGCTCGAGTGGTTGAAGAGGCACGCCTGGAAAGCGTGTATACGCCAAAAGCGTATCGGGGGTTCGAATCCCCCTCTTTCCGCCTGTAGATGAATAAATTACTAACCTAAAAATAATCAATTCCTAAAAACTTACAAACATGAAAAAGCTTTTTGCAATCGTTGCAATGTTGGGTATGTTTACATTCGGTACTACCCAAGTGATGGCTCAGGATGCTCCTGTAGCTGACGCACAGACAGAAGTAGTTGATTCAACCGACGCGGCTGCTCCCGCAGTTGAGGAGGCTCCCGTAGAGGAGGCTGCTCCCGTAGTTGAGGAGGTTGAGGCTGGTGGTTTCCACAAGACCATCAAGACCAAGTTCATCGAGGGTGACGCTTCATTTATGTCACTCGTTGCTATCGCAATGGTTATCGGTCTTGCTTTCTGTATCGAGCGTATTATCTATTTGAGCCTTGCTCAGGTTAACACCAAGAAGCTTATGGGCGCTATCGCAGCTGCTCTTGAGAAGGGCGACTTGGAGGGTGCAAAGAACATTTGCCGCAACACAGCTGGTCCCGTTGCATCTATCTGCTATCAGGGTCTTCTCCGTGTGAACGACGGTCTCGACGTAGTTGAGCGTTCTGTTGTTTCTTACGGTAGCGTTAAGGCTGGTGAGCTTGAGAAGGGTTGTTCTTGGATCACTCTTTTCATCGCGATGGCTCCTTCACTCGGATTCTTGGGTACTGTGATCGGTATGATTATGTCATTCGACCAGATTCAGGCAGCCGGTGATATCTCTCCGACAGTCGTTGCTGGTGGTATGAAGGTGGCTCTTATCACAACCGTATACGGTATCGTGGTTGCTCTTGTACTTCAGATTTTCTACAACTTTATCCTCGGTATGATTGAGTCTATCACAGCCGATATGGAGGATTCTTCAATCACACTTCTCGACCTGCTCACAAAGTACAGCCTCAAGAAGTAATTTTTAACAGCTTAAATAAATTAATAAACTATGAAAGCTGGAAGTGCTAAAACTATTGCTCATTGGTTGTTTATCGTACTGATGGTAGTGAGCGCCGCTATCTTGGCGACATTCTACCTCGTTGGTTTCGATAACTCAACTATGATAGCAGGCTCGTCATATACAAACCCCGAGTACACCGACTTGTTGATGTACTGGATGTATGCCCTGCTTGTTGTAAGCATTGTATGTGTATTGCTCTCTACTATCAGACAATTCATTTCAATGTGTATCAGTGATCCTAAATCGGCCGTTAAGGGCGTGATTTACCTTGTATTGCTTGTCGCTCTTTTCTTTGGAGCGTATGCTCTATCAGATGATGCCCCCGTTATGAACAACGGTAAGGCATTCACCGATTCGACTATACTTAAGTTCACCGACGTTTGCATTTTTGTACAGTATGTACTGTTGACAGTAACAGCAGTTTGTACAGTAATTGCATTGACAGGTGTATTCAAGGCTGCAAACAAAATTAAAGCGTAAGTAAACAACAATGGCAAAAGGAAAAAGAAAAGTTCCGGGACTTAATGGAAGTTCAATGGCGGATATCTCGTTCATTATGCTTATCTTCTTCCTGGTTACCACATCAATGGATACCGACAGCGGTTTGCACGTACGTCTGCCGAACCCTCCCGAGGAGAATGTAGAACAGGATCCTCCCAAGGTTAAGCAGCGTAATACAATGGTTGTTACGGTAAATATGTATAACCAGATTATGGCGAAAGTTGGAAACAGCGAGGCCAAAGAAGTTGGACTTGAGGAGTTGCGTCAGTTGACAAAGGATTTTGTTGCCAACCGCGACAATGATTCTAAGCTTCCTGAGTTGCACCCGGTTGAATTACCCGCGCCGTTTGGAGTGCAGAATATCACGAAGAACCACGTTATCTCGTTTGTAACCGACCGTGCTACAAGCTACGACCTCTACTTCCAGATTGAGAACGAGCTTTACGGTGCATACAACGAGCTTCGCGATGAGCTTGCACGCAAGACATTCGGTTACGGTTATAGAGAGTGTAACGAAGACCAGCAGTTGGCAGTACGTCAGTACTACAAGTGTATGATTTCAGAGGCTGAGCCTAAGAACTACGGAAACCAATAATAATGCATTATGAGTAAATTTCAGAAAAAAGGAAAGTCAGAAATGCCCGAGCTGAATACCTCGTCGCTCCCCGACTTGATATTCTCTATTCTATTCTTCTTTATGATTGTAACATCAATGCGTGAAGTGGAATTGAAGGTGGAGTTCAAGACTCCTCAGGGTACCGAGCTTGAAAAACTCGAGCGCAAGTCTTTGGTTTCTAATATCTACATAGGTAAACCTACACGCGAGTACCGTGCAAAATTGGGTACACAGAGCCGTATCCAGTTGAACGATAAATTCGCCGATGTATCGCACATCCGTGAGTATATCCAGGATGAGCGTGCAAGCTTGGCCGAGCGCGACAAGCCCTATATGAAGGTTTCTATCAAGGCCGATAAGGATACTCAGATGGGTATCATTACCGACGTAAAGATGGAA
>JAFYSC010000076.1 GCA_017546635.1 Bacteroidaceae bacterium
CACGATGAGCGTTTTACATCGGTGCTTGCCCATCAGGCCATATTGGCTTCGGGTATTGGGAAAATGGCACGTCGCAATAAGGAACTTGTCGATGAAATTAGTGCTGTGATAATATTGCAGTCATATATGGAGAGCCGCCGAATGAGGGGCGGCTGCCTTTGATGGCAGTAATGCAACATAAAATGAATAATAATCAATAAAAACAGAAATATGATACTACCTATTTATTTGTACGGACAGAGTGTGCTGAGAAAAGTTACCGAGGATATTACTCCCGATTATCCCGAACTTGATACCCTCATACAGAATATGTGGGAAACACTTGCTCAGGCCGAGGGAGTGGGACTTGCTGCGCCTCAGATTGGACTTCCTATCCGTCTTGTGATTATAGACCTCGATCCCCTTGCCGACGAGTACCCCGAGTATAAGGACTTCAGAAAGGTCTATATAAATGCACATATCATTGAGACGTCGGAGGAGACCGACTCAATGGAGGAGGGCTGCCTGAGTATTCCCGGAGTGCACGAGAAGGTAACGCGTCCCACACGCATCAGAGTGCAGTATATGGACGAGAACTTCCAGGAACACGACGAGTGGGTAGGCGGATTCCTTGCACGTGCAATGCAGCACGAGTTCGACCACCTCGAGGGTAAGGTGTTTGTAGACAGGCTCTCGCCCCTGCGTCGCCAGATGAACAAGAACCGCTTGATGAACCTTCTGAAAGGAAAGGCACACTGTACATACAAGACCAAGAGGGTCATTAAATGAGAACAGCAAGGGCTATAATCCTTTTTTGCCTGTTGCTGCCCTGTGCGGCAAATGCTCAGCTGAATACTGAACAGGTGATGATAATAGGGCGCAATGCGCTCTATTTCGAGGATTATGTGCTTTCTATCCAATACTTCAATAGAGTGATAACGGCTCGTCCCTATCTGCACGAGCCGTACTTCTTCCGTGGACTTGCAAAATATAATCTCGAGGACTATTCGGGGGCCGAGGAGGACCTTACGCTGTCTATTGAACGTAACCCTTATGTAGCGCGCTACTACCAGTTGCGTGGATTGTGCCGTGCGGGCCTCGAGGATTATTCGGGAGCAGAGTCGGACTTCAGGATGGCTTTGAGATACGATCCGCAGAATGTCAATATCTGGCAGAATCTTGCAATAACGGAGATTCGCCGCGAGGAGTGGGGTGCTGCGGCATCGGTCATCGATACTATGCTCATTTTCTCTCCGCGTGACGTCGATACCTATCTTCTCCGTAGTCAGGTGGCTTCGAAGATGGAAGATAGTCTGGTGGCGCACAAGATGGTAGACGAGGCGCTAAGGTACGATAAATATTCGCCCGATGCCTACACTGCACGTGCAGCGCTTTATGCCGATGAAAAACTCTATTCCAATGCCGAGGAGGATATGGACCGCGCAATAGGCCTTTTGCCGGGACGCAGCGCGAGCTATCTGAGCCGTGCGCTCATACGCTATTATCGCGAGAATCTCCGTGGTGCGATGGACGACTTTGATACAGCGCTGTACATCGATCCCAAAAACTTCTACGGATACTACAACCGCGGACTTTTGCGTATGCAGGTGGGTGATGACAACCGTGCCATAGAGGATTTCAACAAGGTGCTCGAAATTGACCCCGACAATACTCTGGCGCGTTTCAATCGCGGACTGTTGCGTAACAATACGGGTGATGTGCAGGGAGCTATAGATGATTTTACCCGCGTGCTCGAGGATTATCCTAACTTCGACGAGGGTTACCGCTACCGTTCGGCTGCAAGGCGCAGGATTGGTGACATAAAAGGAGCCGAAGCCGATGAGCTGTGGCTGTTGAGGTTCTATAACAGTGACCATAACAAGGCCGTAAAGAGTGATACGGCGTCGGTAGCCGGCGACAAGGTGCGCAAACGCTCCGACCGTAACGTGCGCAACTACAACAAACTGGTTGTGGCCGATGAAGAGCCGCGCCAACAGTATGAGACGGCATACAGGGGTAAGGTTCAGGACAAGTACGTAGATGTGCAGGTGCAGCCGATATATACGCTTACATACTATCGGCAGGAACGCGATATTTCAACATCGGTAGGCTACTGCAAGCCGATAGAGGATGTTAACAGCGCGCGTCTCTTCTCGCGCAATGTATTGCTTACCAACGATGAACGCGCGCTGAGCGAGGATGAGGTGGGCCGTCACTTCAAAGGAGTCGACGACAATTCAAAGTGCATAGCCGATTTCCCCGACGCCCTCTCGTACAGGGTGTGCAGGGCTATGGACTACTATCTGGTGCAGAATTTCGATGCGGCGATAGCCGACCTTGAAATAGCCTTTACTCTAGAGGGCGAAATGTGGCCCGTCTATTTTATGCGTGCGATGGTGCGCTATAAGATGTTGGAGTCGTACGCCGCGTCGCACGACAGGAACGACGCGCAACAGGTTGCCGGAGCGTTGCCCAATATGGAGTACAGGCTTGTGAAAAACGACCTCGACGCGGTGATTGAGCAGTTGCCCGATTTTGCACAGGCATATTACAACAGGGCCAATGTGTATCTCAAACTCAGTGATTTCAAGTCGGCGGTAGTAGATTATACAAAAGCCATTGAGCTCGATGGCAATATGGCTGCTGCATACTTCAACAGAGGCCTGGCGCGAATTTATCTTGGTGACAGGAACGATGGCATTGCCGACCTCAGCAAGGCGGGTGAGCTTGGAGTGTATGCCGCATATAATGTAATCAAGCGCTTCTCCGATAAGCAGTAAAGTGTTATTTGCGTGCCGAAAAGCAATAAAATAGCACTTAATTGTAAAAACTTTGATTTTTTACACTCTTGTAAATCGTTGTACGCAGATATTTTATTATCTTAGCGCCGCTAATTTTAAGGAATAATATATACAACTATGATAAAATTGTTTTTTTCCGACGGTGCCGTTCAGGAGTTCGGTGCCGAGAGCAATGGAAAGTCGTTCATTGAGCTGCTGTCGTCAATCGACCCCAAGCTTCTCAACAGCTATGTGGCAGCAAAGGTAAACGACACAGTGATTGACCTGCGCGATGTACCCGCCGACGGTACCGAGGCGCATCTTGTTTCTATCGACAGCAAGGAGGCGCTGCACGTACTGCGCCACACTGCTACACACATTATGGCCGAGGCTGTAAAGCATCTCTTCCCCGATGCAAAAGTGACCATCGGTCCTGCAACCGAGGCCGGTTTCTTCTACGACTTTGAGTGTCCTCCCTTCACAAAGGAGAACCTCGAGGCGATAGAAAAGGAGATGAAGAAAATCATCAAGTC
>JAFYSC010000077.1 GCA_017546635.1 Bacteroidaceae bacterium
AGCAGACAGAATCATTCATTTATGCGAAATGAAATTCAGTCAGGATGTATATCATATCACTAAAGACTACGATAAGCATATCCGCGAAAGAGCAGGATTATTCAAGTACATCACCGGAACAAAGAAAACCATCGTAAACACATTTATCACGACCTATGGTGTTGCAAACGGTAAATATCGCAGCATCGTCCATTCTGATGTAACAATGGATGACCTTTTTGAGTCCTGACATACAGTAAAGACAAAGAAAAAAGAAACCACCTTACTCATAACTCTTGGCAGGGTGGACAAAAAGTAGGATAAAAGCCATCGACATGGCGCCATGTCGATGGCTTTAGCTCCTAATAATGCCGCATAATATACTCGTCCAGAAGTTTTTTTCTGTTATCCTTGCTTATGCCTCTGTGAGCCCTAAGTTTACTCTTGATGTCAGAAAAGAGACCCTCAAGAGCATTGTTTGTATTTGGCAACCCTGTTTCGGGGTGATCATAAAAAGTCCATAGAAGCGGCATATGGCGTTTGAGGCTAAGGTATGCACTGCGTAGTCTTGGGCGCATATAAGGAGGAGTGCGGCGTTTTATACTCTTGTCATTGGCGCGTTCATTAAGAACAGCCTTGTATTTTTCATACCATTCTCCAAAAGCTCCTACAAAGCTTTCCTTATCCATTTTGGTTATATCGTTAACCAAAGCCAAAAGCTCGCAGGAGGCTTCAAGGTCGGGTTCTTGGGCCAGATACCTGCGAGTGATCAGCATCTGATGGAACTGGCACATTTGAACGGGGATAGGATATAGGGCTTGCGCCAATCCGCGCATACCGTCTATTACAGCACCATAAATCCTGAACCCTTGAGATTCAAGCCACGAAATGCCTTCCATATATTGGCTGATGGACTCGTGGTGGACATACTTGTGCCATAGGACTTTATTACGAAGCGCATCTTTTATTACCATAAGGCCGAATTTGCGACCCCAATAGGTTGTGTCAAGCTGTATGGTGACATCTTTGTACTTTGCTATCTTGTGAACAAAGCGCATACTCTCCAAATCCCGACGGATCGTCCTTTCGCAGACTTTGTACTTAATTGACAGCTGCAATAATGTTTGTTTACCCTCGACGTAATCAGTTATTACTTGTGATTTGTTGCGTCTTTTTCCACCAATGAACTGCTTGTTACAATCCTTGCATTTATACATTTGTTTTCGCCCTCTCAGGCCATTCTTGACCACATTGGAAGAGCCACAATAAAAGCATTTTTTTTAGCATATCAATGATAATATTCGCAAAGATATGTATATCAAATGATTACAGAAGTTTTATCCTACTTTTTGTCCACCCTGCCAAATAAGCGCATAATCTTGAATACCTAGTTCTCGTCAAATGTTGGCTTCACCTTCAATTTGTCGCCACAATAAAGTTCAAATAAGTTTAACTTTGTTCGTTTGTCTTGACGAGATCGTTTGATAATAGCCATTTTTTTTGTTATCGATGATAATTATTCCTATATTTGGAAAAATATCTAAATGAACCGCAATGATACCTAAATTTGAAGAATTCTTCTTTCCTTGCTTGAAATGTTTGGGCAGCGGAGAAATTTATACGCAAAAATTATTGAGGGATTATATCGTCAATTATTTTCAGTTGTCAGAAAAAGATATGAATACGCTTATCAAAAGCGGAAAGAAAACACAAGTCGCAGATAGAATAAGTTGGACGGTATCATATTTTCTACAAGCCAAGTTGATTGATGCTCCAAAGAGAGGCTCATATAAAATAACTGATTTGGGAAGAAAATTTTTATTAGAGCATAAAAATGGCTTTGATAAAACAGATTTATTGCAAATTCCAGATTTTGCGGATTTTGTGACAGGTAAAAAGAATAAAACTTCTGCTGAGCCTTTGTCATTGGAAGGTGCTGATAAGTCGACGATGGGAAGCACTCCGACAGATCTCATTGATGATGCTTATTCTCAAATAATTAATGCCTTGTCAAAAGAACTGCTTTCAAAGATATTGGAAATGCCTCCTGCCTTTTTTGAGAAATTGGTAGTAGAGCTGCTTGTAAAGATGGGCTATGGAGGTAGCTTCGAAGATGCGGCTAGTGTAACCCGATACTCTCACGATGAGGGAATTGACGGTGTTATAAAAGAAGATAAACTGGGACTTGATACTATATATATTCAAGCCAAGCGATGGGATAAAGGAAGTATCGGCAGTAAGGAGGTGCAGGCCTTTGTCGGAGCAATAGATATGAAGCACGCTTCAAAAGGTGTGTTTATTACAACCTCATCGTTTACGGATGCTGCTATAAAATGTGCAAAAACGGTTAAGTCAAAAATTGTATTGATTGATGGTGTGCAATTGTGCAAATATATGATTGAGTATAATTTGGGTGTATCAACTCGTCAAGTTTATGAGATAAAGCAATTGGATAGGGATTATTTTGAGGAATAACCCGCATATGTAAGATGTTTGGATTCCAATTGAAGGTGTTGGTAAAAAATGGAGGGAAAATATTTTAGTTGAAAGACTCGTAAATACACTCTATGACAATGCGCAATAATGTACCGGGGAACTCCATAGAAAGAGTTCCCCGGTACATTTCTTTTCTATATAACCATACTTGTTGCATTGTTGCTGTACACCTGTGGAGTGATAATTTATAGAGTCTGTTTCTTCCAATGTAATAACGCAGGGGATGCACTCTTCCTTCTTTTTGACGGGTAAATATTGCCTTGAGGTGAAAAAAGTGTGGTATAGCCGATATGAACAAGCGATTTTTAATATTATTCGAAAATCTTTCTATATTTGCAAAGAGTACTGTCCTGTTGATGTCCAGGGTTGCTATTGGCCTTATGCGGTCTGATGGCTTGGGGCTTAATCATAGGAAGGCACTTCTGTACTGAATGAAAAAGTGCTGTCAGGGATTAAGGCTGATAGGAGTGGGTTGATGTTCGAGTCTATTGTATACAGGTGCGGGAGAATGCTTTTTCGGGAGATACGGTTCGGTTGTAGAGAGGGGATGTTCCAGTGGGGATAAGAAGCATATTTTTGTCACAGGCACGATGTCTTGTGCTTGTGTGGATATGGCGGCTACCGGGGTGTGGCCGGGTGGTGAATCATACCTTTTTTCAGCTTTGATATAATTTACAATAAATATAAAACAGCTTCTTTATTATGGGCGACAAGGTTTACAACGACAAGGAACTTTTAAGGGACTATCTGGAGAATGATAATCTGCACAGTCTCTATATAGTCGTATTCGAGATTTATGCAAACTCTCTCAAAAGCATAATTTCAAAGGAACTGAAGACTGTTGATGTAAATGGGATAAACGATTTTCTCAATGACTTTTATGTAGATTTGATTGAGACGACAGGTAACGGTGAGAAGAAACTGAGGAACTTCGATTTCGGTCACGACCTTGAGCCGTACCTCAAGCAGTCGTTGAGGAACTATATATTGAGTCTATATAGGGAGGAGCAGAGGACACAGAAGATGGTGCAGTCGATAGAGGATACGCCGCATCTCGAAGAGCCGATGGATATAACCGAGGACTATTCCGAGATGTACAGTTCTTTGCTGAGGTCGCTTCATTTGTCGGAGCGTCTCTCGGCAAGGGACAAATATATTATGCTCACATACCTGTTGATAAAGATTGGAAATCCCGAGATGACCGACCTCAAGATTTTCGAGAGCCTCGCCAATCAGTTGGGTATCACGGAGCCGGCGGTGAAGAAGGCCCATCAGAGGGCCATCAACAAACTCAAGGAGAATATGCTCTTCTGAAAAAAAAATCATGTGAAATTGTCCCAAATCCCGAAAAGGGCAGTACTACTATAAAAAAGCATAAACTTATGATAATAATTGACGATTTGATTGCAGCAGGAGTCACTTATCTTGCAGTGGAAGGTATCATATGGGGTATCAATAAGTTCAAGGAGTGGTCGCTGAAGAGAAAGACAAAGGAGTTCCGTGTGAAGCCAGAGCTGACGGACGAGGACAGGGCGCTTATTGAAAAGTGCAGGGAGGTGATGAAGGAGAATTTCCCCGAAGGAATCGAGAAACGGTTTAGGTCGCTCTCTCTCAATGAGAGAACGGCGTTGCTGAGGAAAATGATTCTGGAGCTGAACGGCATCTACGGTGTGAACGTAAGGGATATAGCCTTTTTGCATAGCCGCGAGATTGGTGAGGGTACATTGGGCTACTATGACATTGATAGCAATTGTATACGCTTTAATGTAGACTATATAGATATTGATAATCCTGAGTTGTGGACTCATATCATCGGGACGGTCTTTCACGAACTGCGCCACGCATTGCAGTATCGTGCCGTGACAGACAGCTCGTGCAACTACGGAACGCAGGAACAGCTTAGGCTGTGGGCCCTTAATCTGGTTAACTATATCCCGGCTAATGTCGATTTTGCCCTATATCAGGAGCAGATTGTAGAGGCCGACGCCAGACAGATTGCAGAATTGATAATAAATAAATTTTAAGCTATGATAAATAAGTATTCTACCCGGATATTGGTAAACTTTATCTCTATAAGAAAAAAGTTGAAAGAGGAGTTCTTCTACTCCGAGAAGGATGTCCTGCACACAGTGTGGAGGCTGATGAATGCGTCGGACACCATCAAGGTGGCTTTTGCCCGGTGGTTCAATGACGGAGTGGAGCCCCAGATAGAATGTGAGGGAATAAAGTGGGCAGAGCTTGTTGCCAACAGAAAGCTCAACCCCTTCAATGCCTTCCTGTTTATGGACACGATGCTTGAGGACCCCGATTACGGAATAACCCTGCTCGCTGGACAGATGCGTCCGTCAATGCGTATAAAGGCCGACAGGCTGCGTCCCGAGCTGCGCGACTATGTGCTCAAGAAGGAGAGTGAGGAGAAGGGCCGAAAAGAGATAGCAAAAGACGAAGAAGGTAATATTGACTTGAAATAATATGGCATTACTTGATTTCTCAAGGTTTGGAGTTACTGTCCAGGATGTACGCAACGGAGTATATTCGTATGTCATTGGATTTGATTTGGGCGACGGCGAGGTGTCGGCCGCATATTGGAACCTGAAGGACGAGGGCTTTGTAAAGCCTGTCGACCTGAAATTCGACAGGAACGAGAGCACAAAGGTTGCAAGTGCGCTCTTCATTGAGCAGAACGGCAACGTCCACATTGGCTCGTTGGATCTGATAAGAAACCTTGCGAATGCAAAAGGACGGCTGTACTCCAACTTCAAGGTCAATCCCGAAAGATTGGGCAAGAACGAGCTGTACGAGGGCGATATTGTAACGAAGAAACGTCTTATGCAGCTGATGCTGAGGAACTGCATCGAGAAGATCGCGGCCTGCAGCCTGCCCGGAATGTTCGAGGGACGCGGACTTCTTGTCGTGGGATGCCCCTCCAGCCCCGAGTGGCTGGGAGACGGCAAGGACATTGGGTATGCCGCCATTCTTGCCGAGGGGCTGGCCGATTGTGGCCTGAACCTGAAGGTGGTGGTAATGCCCGAGTCGCGTGCCTCACTGATAAAAGTCTACAAGGAACAGGCCGATGTGCTGTCCGATTATATACGTAAGGGTGTGGCAGTGGTCGATAACGGCTCCAGTACGCTCGATATAACGCTCATCAATTTCGATACCAACCGCCAGTTCGATTATAGCATCCCGTTGGGTGCCAATAAGATTGAGCGTGCAATGCTGAACAGCCTGCTCAGGGAGAAGGGGCGTGGACGCGGTGAACTGTTGGGCTACAACCAGCATCTGCTCGATGTAAGAGCCTGCAAGGAGGCCTATTTCTCTAATCCTGCGGGAACACCCAGGGTATTCCTTGAGTATAACGACGAGGGTGCCGATACCTGCCGCATAACAACGGAGTTTATGGAGAGGAACATCAGGCGTACGCCGATGTCGTATACAACGGCTGCCGATGGCGCAAAGGAGGGTACCTGGTACGACTTGCACAAAGATTTCACGCGGGAGAAACTCGAAGAACTGTGCAGGCAGTTCGCCTGTCCCATAGAGGAGTTCGAGGGTGTAATATTGCTTACCGGCGGCGCGTCAAAGATGAAGTTCATAGAGGAGATTGTACGCGACATATGTCCCAAAGCGCATATATCGGTCGACAATGAGCCCTCGTATTGTGTCTCTAGGGGCTTGGCCTGGGCTGCATATACCGACCTTAAATCGTTGGAACTCATTGACAGGGTCAAGGAGGGGATAAAATCGGCTGTGCAGGATGACTTCGGCTCTCTTGTTGATATTATGGCCGGCAGGCTTGCACCGATGATATATGACTATGCATACAGCCAGTTGGCCGAGTGGGTAGAAACGGGTGACGATGTCACTCCGTCGGAACTGGTGAAGGACATTGAAAAGTCGTTCCTTGCCAATTCGCCCAATGGACGGGAAAGGAAGAGGCAGTTGCGCCGATGTCTCGAAGGGGCCATATTGGAGTATCTCAACAACAACACCGACAAAGGTGTCCGTTCTATAATAGTGGCTACCGTGAACAAAGTCTTTGCAAGTACATTCCCGGGAAAAATCAATGTAGGGGCCATCAGGGCTTTTACAATCCTTGACGATGAGTGGAAGACGGTTATAGACTCGGTGTCTGCCGATAACCTTAAATTCGGCGACGGTATACTGGATGCGCTTAATTTGGAGAATATCTTCGTGGGGCTCATAAAGGCCTTGATAGGATTGGCTATAATTGCCATTTTCTGGGTTATGACGCTTGGACTAGTCGATTTGGAGAAGGTGGCCGAATGGGTGGGCAGGATGTTCGTCTCGGACCAGAAAATCTCCAGGGAAAAGCGTCAAAGGATTTTCGATGAATTCAAAAGCAAGAAACAGGAGAATATAGCAAAGGTTGTGGAGTCGATAAAGAAGAATTTCTCTTTGGCTGCAGTGCAGGATGCTCTTCTCCCGCAGATGACAGGCACGTTGAATCCTGCCATAGACAGGGCTGTAAATGTTGTGTCGATATATTTCTGACGGGAATACGTGCCCGACAGAATGCTGTGGTAACTGATGCAGTGCTTGTATGAGCCGGTTACGAAGTGTACATATAGACTGTCTCCAATAAATAGTATAACGAAATGAAGCAAATAGATAAAATAATAAATCAGTGTCGCCGTGCAATAAATGCAGGAGTTCCTATACTTTATATCGAGTCGGATGATATAGGTATAATCGATGATATATTGCGTGCCGAAAAGTTGACGAAATTCTGGTATCGCGATGCCGATGACGGCTGGATACAGAGCTCTGGGGTGAGACCCGCGAATGTTATGGTCCGTAATATGAATATGGATATGGGGTTCAATTGGGGAATAAAGGCACCCGGTCCCAAGACCAATGCCTATTATGGTGAGAGCAAGCTGATATTGGAGAGCTCGCCCAATGTACTGGAGGGCGATTATGCTCCTGAACGCCATTTCATTGCCATACGCAATTATGGGGTGAGCCGCAACAATGCCACTGTCGATGCTGCCGAGAAATTCCTGGTCGAGCACGTGGCATACGTCGTCTCATCGAATCCCGACGACGATATCAGGAAGTGCTTTATAATGCTGCAGTCGCCGTATGTGAATATTCCTAAAGGCATAGAGTCCTACGTGGAGCTGATAGAGGTCCCTAAACTCGAGGATGAGGAGATACGTGAGATTATAATCGAATTTGCCGAGAAGAGGAACGAGAAACCGTATGACAAGCTGCTGAACAGCCTTGTGGTGAACCTGCGGGGTTTCAATGCCCGGAAAATAAGGGAGATACTCAGCCGTATATATCTTCTTTGTCAGGGACTGTTTGTCATAAAGTGCGAGAACGAGGGTATCAGGCTCATAACCGAGGTAAAGCAGCAGATGCTGAAAAAGGAGGGCCTGCTTACCTGGAAGAGTGTCGATAGAAGGTCGCGCGTGTGCGGACTGGAGTGTCTTACCGAGTGGCTGAACGACAGGGTGGAGCTGTTCAAGGATCCTATAAGGGCCGAGGCACAATGGAATCTGTCGGTACCGAAGGGCATATTGGTGAGCGGTATTCCCGGAACAGGAAAATCGGCTCTGGCCAATGAGATAGGCACTGTGCTCGATTTGCCCATCATACAATTCGATATGGGAAGCATACTCGGAAAGTATTCGGGCGAGAGTGAGGCCAATATGAGACGTGCGATAAAGCTTGCCGAGTCAATGTCGCCCTGTGTCTTGTGGATAGATGAGATTGAGAAGGCGTTTTCTGCAGCTTCGGCATCGGGTGACTCCGATGGCGGTCTGGGCAAGCGCCTCTTCGGACAGTTCCTCACCTGGATGCAGGAGAAGAAGGAGGCCTGCTTTATCTTTGCTACGGCCAACGACATATCGGCATTGCCTCCCGAATTCCTGAGACGTGGACGATTCGACCAGAAATTCTATACCTTTATGCCTGCAAAGCAGGATTGTGTGGAGATTTTCAAGGGTATAGTAAAACGGTTGAACGGCAGTGCCAATTCATTTTGCAGGATATTGGATGACAATGGGCTCGACGGTAGGCTCAATGGGATTATGCAGTTCTGCGGTGCGCACGGCAAGTTTGTTACTGGAGCCGATATCGAGGGTGTCGTAAAGGATGCTATGTTCTCGTACTACAAGAAGTACCAGGCGGCAAAGAACTCATCGGAGCCCTACGACCCCGAGAAATTCGTCGAGGAGATAAAGGGCGCTATACTCAAGGTGCAGACATATGGCGAGACCGACCTTGCGAAGATTGTCGATTGCCTCTTCAGCCTTGCAAAGAACCAGTTCTCGTCGGCTTCCTCGTCGAACAATATAATCTCCCTGAACGATGTAAATGTAAGGGAGCGTACAATTTCGGAGTTCAAAGGTGTGAAGAACGGATATGACGAGTTGCTCCACGCCAGGATTAAGGCCGAGGTTGACTATCTAAAGAGGTTGCAGGAGAGAAATTCGAATTCTTTATAGACAGAGTAGTGTGTTATGATTCAGATAGGCGATAATATAATAGAGTATGTCGATGAGCTGAAGATGTGTTTCAGCCTTGAAAAGGTTCTTCCGCTTGTCAATGACATCGTGGCTATGGATACAATGTTCATTTTTGCCAATGGCGGGATGTATCGTGCGGCTTTGAGAAAGGTGCTGGGCAGCAATCTCGAATACAGCCTTGTCGATGACGGTGAGGGCGCTGTGTCAATCTGTATTGACGGGGAGTGTTCGCTGCCCGTCGTGCACAATAAGGGTTTGGTGGCCAGTGTAAGGAAACTGGATGAGAGGGCAACACTTTCGCTCATCCTGTGCGAGATGGTACAAAAGGCATTCGTGCCGTCTGACAGGGTGGGGAAAGATATGCCCGAGGTGCTGAAAGCTGACGAGATAATTCGGTTCGGTATGTTTGATTCGGGTAGCAATGGCAATCTCGGCCTGTACGGTTTGTCGGTTAGTTCGGGCGAGGGAAGGGCCTATGTGATTGTTGAGGCTCCCCAGCCGTTGCAGTATGAGCTGAAAGACAATAACAGGATGGCATTGCTGATGTCCGACGGCAAGGTGGTCAATAAGATTCCGCAATGCTCGATAGGTCCTGCCCATATATGTTTCCTTAGGTATCTTCCCGATTCTGCGGTAGAGGTGTGCAGTGTCTCGCTGAAGAGTAAGGAAGAGAGGCACATAAGGATAAGTGACAAGGTCACCCAGGTGTGTGCCGACAATGAGAATGGGTTTATCGCCCTGATAGATGGCAGGATAGTATCCTATTCGAGCGAGGTGCAGCCCGAACACATAGAGGACCTTGTATGCAGGATACCCGAAGGAGAGAGGATTGTAATGATACAGCTGTTGAATAGGCAGGTGTTTGCGTTGACAGACCATAGAAAGGTATATTCTAATTTCGATATCAGTGTCGATGCTTCCAATGTCGTTTGGATGGAGAGGGAATCGGAAAATATACGTTATCTCTATGGTGGCGATAAGGTGTCGGCACAGAATGTCGATGAACAGACATCGGGTGCAATAACTGTGATATATGATAATGGTTCATACAGGTTCTTATGAGCAACACGGATTTGATTTTATATTTGCTTCTGGCTATTATAGCTTGTGCAGCTATCCTGCTCGTGAACAGGAAAGCAGGAATAGACCGTGTAAAGGCCGATAATGCCATATTGCTGAAGAGGCTCGAGGAGGAGTGTTGGCAGGCTTATATGGCTTTGGAGAGGTTCAAGGCGTATAAGGCCAGGTGCAGGAGGGCTGTGCTTGGCGATTTTGGAATATCGGTTGCCAATAAGCGCCTTGCTGCAATCCTTGAAAGTGAGCAGAGTGCGGAGTATAAGGCGCAGCGGATTGTGGGACGTGTGTGCGACCTCATCATCAATATGGCAACAGCCAACGGTATGCTTGGCGAAGGCAATGTGATTGCTATGCCATCCGATAAGGCGGAACTGATGAGCAGGAATGCCTTTCTGATGAATATGTCGGTTTCGGATAATGGGGCAGAAGGGAAATTCAATGCAGTCATAAGGCATCTGAGGAGTGAACTTGCAAAGGAGCAGCAGGAACAGAAGTTTGTTGTTGCTCTTGAGGAACTTCTTCCTTTGCTGGAGACAATAACCTTTATAGTCAACAACGAAGGTGCTCTTCGTGGCGAGGAGATTGTTGAACGGGCTAATGAGTATTATTTGAAATCCTCCAAGATATTAGAAGAGTATGAATGGCAGTATCATAAATGAGAATGATTCCTTCCAGCTTTCAATGAATGAGGAGGTGGAGAGGTACGTGGCTTCTTTATTGAGAAAATATATGTCCGATATTGAGGTGGCTACGGCAAATCTAAGAATAGAGGTCAATGATTTGCGTAAGGAATTAGAGGAGAAGTCCCGTATTGTTGGACTGTTGGAGAGCTACGTCCGTAGGACTCTTGTAAAGGATGTCCTGAGGCTCTCCCGCGAGGCCGATGCGCATAAGCGGGAGGTGGCGCTAAAGAAATTCTTCTGCGGCGATATGGGCTTTCTGTTCCTGTTTGTGAATACGCTGTCGGGTGTAAGTGAGATGCAACGGACACAGTCGCTGAACAAGGATACTGTAAAGAGGCTGTACTGCAAGAATTTCTATCCTGTAATAAACAGCCTTATGATATTGAGGGGGACGCTGGAACAGGTCTCTCTGTCAAGGGACGATATTGAGAATATGACGACTGAACAGCTGTTGGACAAGTTGGATAACTGTTCATCTGACAATGTTGACAACCTCTTCTACACACAGTTGTGGAATTCGTTGGAAGGGGTAATGTCAGTCGTATGTGACGAGGAGTTCGAGAAAGGGATTCCATCGATGGATATTGCTCGGCTTGTGGAATATATGAAATCCATAAGGACGATAATGGAGGAGAATGGCATTGAAATAGCAGAGAGCCCTACTGACGGCACGGAGCAGCTGTTTATGTGTGCTGCAAATGCCGATGTACCCTCGATGCCGCTGGTGCGCAGGATGTCCGATGGATATGTATATAGCTATGGAATAATCAACACTCAAAAGCCCTTTATATTATAATATTATAGTATGGAAACAACCGTTACAAAAGAACTTTTAAGGAAATATGCCCAGGGTGAATGCAGTGCCGGGGAGGTTGCAGGTGTTCAGGAGCATTTGTCCAAGAATCCGCAACGGATAATTGAACTGCTGGGATATATGCGCGAGGATGCTATGGCAGCCTTGGGCATCAACGAATCCTTCGATCCCTTCAAGCCTCTTGTTGCCGCGACATTGAATAGCCTCGACGCGCATACGGCCAATGTCCGTCTGCATTCTGTTGTAAGTGATATGTTCTCGGGTGAAAAAAAATATTCAGAAAATGTCCCAAACTGCGGAACTGATCATATAGTAGGTGAAAATAACATTAAAAAACCTACAATTATGAAAAGTATTAATTTTAGTTCAGAGGAGTTCGTTAAGGTAAATGAGTCGGCATTGAGAATGATGGAGAACATCAGTCACGACAAGTCAACACTTGGAAATATGGTTGCCCAGTTGCTCATTCAGGTTCCTTCGTTGAGTGTGGATGAGGCTACGGATACCTGCCGTAAGCTTGTTGCAGGAGTTACACGGTTTGGCGAGGTATATGATGAGTTGAGGGAGCAGTCGGCAACGGAGGAGATGACGACAGAGATTGTCTATGACCGTTGTGTCGCTTCTATCGCCGACAAGATTCCCAATGAGCAGGCTGCAGCTCTCATCAATTTCATCTCATTCGTGAAGTTTGTCGATGCATCCAACCTTGGCCGTACAATCTGCGGCGATGCATCAAATTCCTTTGAGCACCTGCTCTCGGAGCAGAATTGTATTGACGGGGATATTACTCCCGAGATTCTCGATGAGTTGAAGGCGAAGCTTAAGGATGCCATTGAGAACAGTACAATTGCCATAACAAATGAGGAGAGTCTGCGTGCCATTGTAGGCGCTGCAACAGATTCGGCCTCGCTCACAGAACAGCTTGCCGAGAAACATCTCAGTGACTTCGACTTCAAGTGCTACGCGGCCCTTGTCGCCTATATAGCCTGTGTCAAGGGTGAGATTGAGGGATGCGACAAGAATGTACAGCCCGAAATACTTGGTGCAAGCGTTGCCGCAGGTGTAGAACGCGAAAAGGTGATGGAGGGTGTCAAGAGCGGTGAGATTTCACAGTCAAAGGCTGTGCTTTATCTCAAGTGGATTGGCGGTGCATTGCTCTATGGCCTGTTTGCGTGGGTCGCTTATCATCTTGTGCTCACATTGTTCTCGTTGACGGCGCTGGTTACAATCGCTATGCTCGGTGATTCTTTCGCAGCTGTCTCGGCTGGAATGTTGCTTGGCGGATTTACGGCATTCAAGGGTGTAAAGTGGTTCTTCGATTCGGTAGCTACACCCATTGTAGAGGGCGCAGGTGAGATTCTTGATGGCATTGTCGATTCGTTCCGCGGCAACAAGGTTGTCGAGGCTGTGAAGAACTCCTTCAAGTCGTTCGTGGAGATGATAAAGAACTTCTGGAGCAGGCTCACAGGAACTTCTTCTTCGGAGGTGGATACAACTGTGACTTCGTGCTGATACCAGTGTTGCCATAGTAATAGGAATGGTGCCCAAAATTAAATTTGGGGCACCATTCCTGTTTTATACGCAACCTGTCGGTTCCGGGATTAAAGCTGTTTCCTGAGCCATTTCTCAAAGAGTTCGCTTATCTTGCTGTCTGCATTTGCTATGCCTTCGGAGAACTCGATATTTGCATTCTTGAGCTTTGTGAATTCGGGACGCTCATAAATTCCGATGAGTGCGTCGACCTCCTGTTTGCTTACTTTGTCGTACATCAGTATGGACATTATTACAGGTGTGGCACGGCTTATGTGTGCAAAGAAATTCTCGGCAAGCGTCTGGCTTTCGGGAGCGCCCGTGCGCAGCATCTCGTTCATTGCCTCGAAACTGTTCTCAATAATGTTCCTGCGTCCCGATGCTTCGTAGAATTTCTCGACTGACTGCATATACTGAACTGGGATGTTCTCGGGCAGCAGGGGGATTGGGGGCTCTTCGTTGTTCATTATCCTTGCAATGGCTGTACCTGTGTGGGTGTCTATGATTCCGGGGAACTCATTCTTCATAATGGCCGAAATCTGTATAATGGAGGCAAGCAATGTCTCCTCCTTCACCGTGCTGTTTATCTCTTTCAGCTCAACTACCGACAAATGCTTTTCTATGTATGGCAATGCAATGTCGGCAAGGTTGTTGTATAGCTCCTGTTCGCAATATTCCTCGGCGAGCTTGTGTGCTATTGCATTGCGCTCTGTGGCAACAGGGTAGGGGCAGTTTTCCATAGTGTCCATATATTCCAGAATCAGGGCTTTGAAATGCGCTGTGGTGAAGTTGTCCGACAGGCGGCTCCATTCCGATTGATAGTACTTTGTGAGTTCGTTCTTCAACCCCATCTTGGAACAGAATGTGGTGACTGTAAGCAGGCACAGTGCCGTGAGAACGAAAAAAGCGGTAATGCTGAATGACTTTTTCATAGCGGTAGTATTTAGATTGTTATGAAATGTCTTGTTGTACGATGGCTGTCTGCTACTGCCCGTATGTCAACCCCTCGCCATTGTTCATTGTGCAAATATATCTGTTTGGACGAACAAACAAAGGATTTTATGAAAAAAACAGATTTTCGGGTCGAAAAAGCGCTATAAAAGCATTTGCCGATAGGTATACAGGCTTATATCATTGAAATGATACCGCTGACTAGCAGCAGTATATAAACTGTTCTTTTCAGTACCCTGCTGTTGAGGCAACTGAAAACTTTTGCGCCGACCACGCTGCCTATTGCTGCACCAGTAATGCCTACACCCCACCAGATGAGGTGCTCTTCGCCCAAGAATCCTGCTTTTGCACGGAACAGTGTATAGAATACATTCAATATGACAGAGAAGGCCTGCAGCGTTGCTATGTAGGCAATGTTCTCTTTGATTATGTTTATGCAGTACAGCACAATTGGCGGCCCCGGCATTGCGAACATACCGCCCATTATGCCGCTAAGTATGCCTAACGCGGTCTTTACGAAACCATTGTCGGCAAGCCTTACCCTATTCTCGAAGAACAGGAAGTAGAGGGCTATTGCCACGAACATAGCGCCGAAACTTCTTTTCAGTGTGCTGCTGCTCATCGATGCCATATATTCAATGGCTATATACGATGCTATTATGTTTGTGACGAGCAAGGGCAGCATAATATTCCACCGTATGTGTCTGAAGTGCCGTATGGCTATGATAAGTGCAGTGCTGCCGGCAAGAAGTCCCGAGAGGGTTGTGGACTCGCCGTATGAAGGAAGGAACAGCGGAAAGAACATCATTACGAAAATGCCGAATCCAAAGCCGCTGACTCTCTGTATGAATCCGGCAAATAACGTAAGAACAAATATGAGGATATGTGTGAGCATATATAACGGCAATTTTACAGTGCAAAATTATAAAAACTGTAGAATTGTAACTGTTGTCGGCTGCATTATATTTGTAATTATTGAAAGTGTAGTTGTTTTTCGCCGTCATTTATATAATCGTCGAATTTCACTTTGTAATTCCTGTATCCCTGCTTATGCTGGTATTTCTCATATTCGTGAGGCAGCAGAGTAGGATAGTTTATGCCATTGTGAAAAGAACGAATACCAATAATTTACTATATATAATTTGTATGCTCACCCATAGTAAATTTCTACTGAACCAGATAAACCTTAGTACGAACAAATACTGTATTAAACACCAGCGGGACAAACAAATTATTTTTGCTTATCCCGCTGGTGTTTAATTAATTAACTTAGATTATCCTTCTTAATATTCTTCCTCATCGAAGAAAAAATCTTCGTTGCTGCTGGGGTAATCGGGCCAAATATCCTCGATGTTCTCGTATGTCTCGCCTTCGTCCTCAATCTCCTGAAGGTTCTCAATAACCTCTAGGGGTGCTCCCGAACGTGTTGCGTAGTCAATGAGCTCGTCTTTTGTTGCGGGCCAGGGTGCGTCCTCGAGTTTCGATGCTAATTCAAGTGTCCAATACATAATTATCTGTTTTTATCTGGTTATTATAAATTTTGTGATGGTTTTATAAGGTGTGCAAAAATAGGGAATTTTATTTATTTCCAATGTTTTTCCACAAATTTTTCATTACCTCGTGATAATATTCTTGACAATACGAACAAATAATCGGATAGTCGGTTCACATAGCCTGCTATCAGTGGGTCTACTGCCGCGTTCTTTGACAGTGTGACTATGCGTCTCTCGGCACGGCGGCATATAGTGCGGCATACGTTGGCACGTGCTGCCGCTTCGGTGCACGGTGGAAGCAGAAAACTTCTTGTTGGCTCCAGTGTGGTGTCGAGGGCGTCTATCTGTGCCTCTATCCTCTCTATCGCTTCGGAGGGGATGGGTGTAGCGTCGGCATTACCGCAGGCAAGATACCCGCCTACAATAAAGAGGTTGTTGCTTATGGCATCTATCTCGGAGCGCAACCCGTCGTGCTGCACTGCTGCAGCAAGCAATCCCATATGGGCGTTAAGCTCGTCTATTGTTCCGTATGCCTCTACTCTGATACAATCCTTGTCGACCTTCTCTCCACCGGCAAGTGTGGTTGTCCCGTTGTCGCCCTTGCGTGTGTATATAGTGGCTTTTTTCATTTGAACCAAAATGTGTAATGTTGTTTCTTGTATTCAGTATCAAAGAAGAGTATTCCAAAATTGTAGAGGTCCATACTTATAACCACTCTGCGGTCGGCAACAATGCTTTTCCACCACTGCCCGATGCTGCTGCATTTGTGTATGTCTTCTACTATTATTACGCTTCTGGTGTCGACGTGTGACAGGGCTGCCTGCATTGCCTGTGCATAATGCGGTGTCTCTCCTATATATAAAAGTCCTATCGTGCCTGTATTGTTCAGATGCTTTTCAAGTTCTTCGGTGTTGACCGACGAATGGCGTGGCGCTCTTGTGCATCCGGCGGATAATGCCGCCGATGCGCAGCCGTCGGTGTCGGCAAGGAGGAGCAGGTTGCGCGGCTCTACATAGTTGGCTATGCGGAAGAGGCGTCTGTAATGTGCAGCCGCTCTATTGCCTGCCATAGCGTTGAGTTGCGTATAGCAATAATAGGGATGCCTGTATTCGCGCAAGACGTGCATCACAAAGTGAAAGGCAGCAGGGGACTGTACTCCAAATCCCCTGTTGTGCCTTAAACGGTATGTCCAGTCTTTGATGAATGACATCTTGTTGCCTGTTAGAGACTGTTCAATATGCCTGGTCTTAGAGGGCGAATGCCTCTTTCACCTTCTCTACATAGTCGAGCTTTTCCCAGGTGAAGAGCTCTACTTCTACTGTTACGCTGTCGAGGTAACGCGATGTAAAGGTCTTTGTCACAGTCTGGGGGGTACGGCCCATATGACCGTATGCTGCAGTCTCGCTGTAGATGGGGTTACGCAGCTTCAGGCGCTCCTCGATAGCCTTGGGGCGAAGGTCGAACAACTGTGCCACCTTCTCGGCAATCTGTCCGTCGGTCATAGCAACCTTGGCTGTGCCGTAGGTGTTTACAAATACGCTCACGGGCTGTGCCACACCAATGGCGTAAGAGAGCTGTATGAGCACCTCATCGGCAACGCCTGCCGCCACAAGGTTCTTGGCAATGTGACGTGCTGCGTAGGCTGCGCTGCGGTCTACCTTGCTGGGGTCCTTTCCGCTGAACGCACCACCGCCGTGTGCACCCTTGCCGCCGTATGTGTCAACGATAATCTTACGGCCTGTGAGACCTGTGTCGCCGTGAGGACCGCCAATAACGAATTTTCCTGTGGGGTTGACGTGGTACTTGATGTCCTCGCCAAAGAGCGCGAGTACCTTGGGTGATGTAATCTTGGCCTTTACGCGGGGCATAAGGATGTTTATCACATCCTCCTTGATTTTTGCAATCTGTGCCTCGTCGGCTGCGAGCTGTGCCTCGGCACCAGGCTCTGTAGGCTGTATGAAATCGTCGTGCTGTGTCGATACAACGATTGTGTCAATGCGCACGGGCTGGTTGTTGTCGTCGTACTCTATTGTAACCTGGCTCTTTGAGTCGGGACGGAGATAGAGCATCTCCTTGCCCTCGCGACGGATGTCGGCAAGCTCGGTGAGAATGAGGTGCGAGAGGTCGAGCGATACGGGCATATAGTTCTCGGTCTCGTTGGTAGCGTAACCGAACATCATACCCTGGTCGCCTGCTCCCTGGTCCATAGGGTTGGAGCGCTCTACACCGCGGTTGATGTCGGCGCTCTGCTCGTGGATAGCCGAGAAAATACCGCACGAATTTCCGTCGAACATATACTCGCTCTTTGTATAGCCTATCTTGTTGATTACGCGACGCGCAATATCCTGAAGGTCGACGTATGCCTCCGATTTTACCTCACCGGCAACTACTACCTGTCCTGTTGTAACAAGTGTCTCGCAAGCAACCTTCGACTGAGGGTCAAAGGCAATGAGTTCGTCAAGCACTGCGTCTGAAATTTGATCGGCAACCTTGTCGGGGTGTCCCTCAGATACCGACTCCGATGTAAATAAGTATCCCATTCTGTAATGTGTGTTTATGCCCGATTGTAGCAAACATCCGTTTGCTGCCGGACGGTTAATAATCTTTTTCTTGCAGACTGTACAATGTCCAATGTTGCGTTGGCGACACTCAAATGTGCTGCACGGCAACGGCACGACAGTCTTTTCTCCTTGTGAAGATTGATTTTGGGATGCTTGTCTCTTAGAAAGCCTTATGGCAGGTGCAAGGGTAGATATATGCGAATGCGTGCCCTTTGAAGCACCTACTTTTAGCATTTTTTATTGTGGTTGCAAGCAGCCAAATCTCTCCACTCGTGTTTCTTTTGCAAAGGTAAGCACAAATTGCGTAAGTTGTTGCAATTTATGCCTGTTTTTTGATAGTTATAATTATTTTTATGCTTCGTTAAGACAAAAGATGTGCTGTGTTTGGATTGTCAGGCCAAAAGTGTGCGCTGAACTTCAATTGCGGATAATTGAGACAAAAGCAGGGCTGTTCTTTGTATAGTGCCGAAAATGGTGGTAAGCGTACCACCAAAAATAGTGGTGAATGGAATGGTTTTAACTAAAAAGGTTGACACTAGTATGGTATATGTAAACGAATTGAAGAAACGGATTGACGGCATAAGTATGACGTAGGGCGGTGACCCTTTGTTGAATGATGTTGCAGAACGCGCCAACGCCATATCAGGAACGGAGTGGCTGTGAAAATCATTTAGATTGTAAATAAAGTCGTTGTTTTTTACATTTCGTTTATTATATTTGCAAACATAAATACAAAACCTATAGTTAGTATGAATAAAAAGAATGCATTAATGCTTTTCGCTGGTATCTTGCCTGTCGTGGCTACAGCGCAAGATCGTCCAAATATTATATATATAATGTGCGACGATATGGGATACGGTGATTTGGGTTGCTATGGTCAACAATTGATCTCTACACCCAACTTGGACAGAATGGCTGCTGAAGGTATGCGCTTCACTCAAGCTTATGCCGGTAGTCCAGTGAGTGCACCATCGCGTGCCTGTTTTATGACTGGCCAACATACAGGCCACGTCCACGTACGTGGTAATCGCGAGTACTGGCAAAGTGCACGCCGGGAAAATATGTTTGGCTCGAATCCAGACTATCATATCATAGGTCAGGAACCTTATAAGAATACACATAAGATTGTGCCTGAATTGTTTAAGGAAGCAGGCTATCGCACTGGTATGTTCGGAAAGTGGGCTGGTGGTTACTATAACTTGAACTACCCCGATACCTATAAAGTGGATGCAGCCGGCAATACCATTACAAGCGCCTCTGCTACCAGCAGTTCGGCTTCACTGCCCAACAAACGTGGCATCGACTGCTACTATGGCCCAATCTGCCAATTCCAGGCACACACATACTATCCAAACTTCTTGAATCGTTACGACCCCGAGAAGTATGGAGACAAGCATATTGTGGTAGATACATTGAAGCAAAATATCCAGCACCGCGACGTGTCGTCGGGAAATGCCGACTATGAAAATCGTGAGCAATACACAGCCGACCTCATTCACCGGTATGCTTTGGATTGGATAGACCGTCAGGAGGCTGACAAGCCATTCCTTGGTATATTTACCTACACTCTGCCTCACGCCGAGTTGTGGCAGCCTAATGACAGTATTTTGCAAAAGTATACCCAGGCATTTGAATGCGACGACAGTGGTTTTGGTGGTGCATTCTCCT
>JAFYSC010000078.1 GCA_017546635.1 Bacteroidaceae bacterium
ATATGCGGGTTCAGAATCTCTACGTTTGTCGCGCGGTAGAGACGGTAGAGATAATCGCCCTCGGGGCTGCTGTGCTGTTCGATATAATCCTGTAATCTTTCGTCTATGCTCATAGGTGGGTAACTGCTTGCGTTACATTTCGATGCGAAGATACACAAAAAAACGCATACTTTGTGTATGTGGCTCGCGAAACGCTCTTTTTTTATGCTATTTTGGGGCTTATTTTGCCTGTCGTATTGCCTCTGCTCTGAAATATTAAAGTTATCTTTGTAGGATAAAAAACGAATAATGGGAAAAACAACTGCTCAATCACCGCTCGAACGGTACAGGATGTTCTTGAGGCTCGAGAAGGGCCTGTCGCCGCTTACGCTCGAGGCCTATCTTATGGATATAGGCAAATTCGGGAAATTCCTGGACGAAGGAGGCAAGCAACTTTCCGATGCCGTGCTTGACGATTTCCGCGATTTTCTGGCTATGCTTTCCGAAGTAGGCATACACCCGCGTACACAGGCGCGCCTGCTCTCGTCGTTGCGCTCCTTCTATGGCTTTCTGAAACTCGACGGCTATATCCAGGCCAATCCCGTCGAGAGGCTCAAGTCGCCCAAGATAGGTGTGCATCTGCCCGATGTCCTTACGCTTGACGAGATTGACAGTATAATTGCAGCTGTCGACCTCTCTATGCTCGAGGGGCAACGCAACCGTGCAATGATAGAAATGATGTACAGTTGCGGACTGCGCGTCTCGGAGCTGTGCAACCTTCGTATGTCCGACCTGTACCTGGCCGAGGAGTTCATACGTGTGACGGGAAAGGGCGACAAACAGCGTCTGGTACCAATATCGCCGCGGGCAATAGAGGAACTCAACTATTACTTCAACGACCGCGACCGTATTGCGATAAAGCCTGGGTACATCGATTATGTCTTTGTGAGCGAAAGACGTGGAAAACCGCTCTCACGAATAACTGTATTCCGTCTTGTCAAGGAACTTGTCAAGCTGGCCGGGATAAAAAAGAATGTCAGTCCTCACACATTCAGGCACTCGTTTGCCACGCACTTGCTCGAGGGCGGCGCGAATCTGCGCATCATCCAGGCTATGCTCGGGCACGAGAGCATATCTACAACCGAAATCTACACGCATATCGAAAGCTGTCGTCTGCGTGAGGAAATCATTGAGCATCATCCGCGCAATCGCCGCAAATAGCGTGCTTGTGAAGTAAAGGCACTTGTGTGCGGAAATTGGGCGGTTGTTTGGCCGGTATTGTAAAAGTGGGCCTTGTAAACTGCGTGGAGTTGCAATTTGTCCGGTGTCTTTGAGGTGAACTCCGAGGATACTTTCGCTCGCTTTGAAAAATATTCAAGTAAACTTGATATTTGATTCTATCCAAGTTTGTCGGCGCTCGTTGTGTAAAAATGAATTTTTCCACTCGCTTGTGCAAACTTTCTCGCTCGCTTATTCGTATCTTTGAGCTAAAGCTCCAAGATACTTTCGCTCGCTTTGAAAAATATTCAAGTAAACTTGATATTTCTCGCTCGCTTATTCGTATCTTTGCAGAATTGAATTCTAAGGTAATATTTATAAACAATAAACAAGAATTAGTAATGTTGAAGAAATTGTCGATGTTGCTGTCTTTGGCAGCAATTGTTCTTTTGAGCTCTTGTAGCTCTAAAATGAGCGGCTTGCAGTCGCAGTATTTTACCGTAACGCCTGCTGTGCTCGAAGTGGTAGGAACTCAAGTGCCTGTGACTATAGATGGTCGCTTCCCCCAGAAGTTCTTTGATAAGAAGTCGGTGCTTACAATTACTCCTGTCCT
This sequence comes from Bacteroidaceae bacterium, assembly GCA_017546635.1. Classification (GTDB taxonomy): domain Bacteria; phylum Bacteroidota; class Bacteroidia; order Bacteroidales; family Bacteroidaceae; genus HGM04593. Next base: position 1,811 of record JAFYSC010000078.1, read on the forward strand.
CAAATATGATGGCGGAGAGGCTGTAGCCGAGTCTGTTACATTCCAGGGCGAAAAGGTACAGGGCAACAACAGAGCCGTATCATATAAGAATGGTGGAGCTTTCACTATGAAGATGAGCTTTGACTATGTCGAGGCAATGAGAAATTCTTCATTGTATTTGCGCTTTACGGTTTCAAGAGGCCGCAAGAACTACACTCTTCCCGAGGTTAAGGTTGCCGACGGTTGTGTTGCTACCTCGCAGCTCTACCGCAGCACTGTTGCAACAGCGAATATCGCTGTGGCCGAGGATGCTTTCCAGCGTGTTATCAAGCAGGCTCAGCAGGCAAATATCCTCTTCCTCATACAGCAGACAAACTTGCGCAATAGCCAGCTCAACAGCAATGAGATGAAGGCATTGAAGGATTCTATGAAGGCTGTTGCTGCCGACAACGAGAGAAAAATCCTCGATAACGTGGAGGTTACTGCATTCGCATCACCCGATGGAGCGATGTTCCTTAACGAGAGCGTTGCGACAGGACGCGAAAAGAATACTGCGAAATATGTACGCAGACAGATGGACAAGGCTAAGCTCGAGGGCTATCTTGATACAGACTATACAGCCGAGGACTGGGACGGATTCAAAGAACTTGTTATGCAGTCGAACCTGCCCGATAAGGAGATTATCCTTCGTGTGCTCTCAATGTATTCGGAGCCCGAGGAGCGCGAGGCTCAGATCAAGAATATCTCGTCGGTATACAGCGAGCTTGTCGATGAGGTGTTGCCCCAGTTGCGCCGTGCACGCGTTACAATGAACTACCTTCTTGTAGGCCGTAGCGACGAGGAGATTATGGAGCAGTTCAAGGCCGATCCCAAGCAGTTGTCACTCGAGGAGATTCTCTACGCAACTGTTGTTTCAGAGGATGAGGCTGAGCAGACAAAAATCTTCAAGACTGCTGCGCAACTCTATCCCAACGATTATCGTGCATACAACAACCTTGCTGTAATGGCTTATAATAAGGGCGATTACGCAACTGCTGCCGACTATCTTAAGGCTGCTGTAAAGGCTGACGCTAATGCAGCCGAGGTGAATGTGAACCTTGGATACCTTGCTCTTCTTGCAGGCGATGTGGCTTCGGCCGAGACTTATATGGCAAAGGGCGCAAGTGCAAAGGCTGGTGACGAGGCTCTCGGTAACCTTTACATTGCGCAGGGACAGTATGTACGTGCAGCCGACCTCCTCGGTGCACAGGTTACAAACAGTGCTGCACTTGCACAGCTGCTCAACAAGGACTACACTACAGCAAAGGCTACTCTCGAGGCTATCAAGAATCCCGACGCGGACACATACTACCTGATGGCTGTTCTTGGTGCACGCACAAACAATGCATCAATGCTGTACGATGGTCTCAAGAATGCAATAAAGCTCGATCCTGCAGTGGCGCAGAAGGCTGTTGCCGACCTCGAGTTTGCCAAATATGTTGATAACGCTGCCTTTAACTCAATCATCAAGTAAATATAGGGCGTTATATAAATAACCGAACCGTGTAAAACATTTCCGCGTGACGGAGAAAAGATACAATGAACTGCTTTCAATCCTTGCACTTACAAAGGTGCAGGGATTGAAAGCTGCTCATATATGCAGTATATTGGCAACGACGGATAATGTTGCCGACCTGTTTGCATCGCCCGATGCCGTATATGATGTACTGCCGGGAGCAACCCCCGCGCTTGTAGAGGCACTGTCGGATATGTCGAATTTCGAGTGTGCCAAAAAAGAGCTGGAGTTCACGGCCGAGAAGGGGATAAGGATTATCTGTATAAAGGATGATGACTATCCCTACCGCTTGAAGGAGTGCGACGATGCTCCTCCTGTGATATACTCAATGGGCAATGCCGACCTGAATGCCCCGAGGATAGTCTCTATTGTAGGTACGCGTCGTGTGACAGAGTATGGAAAGGATGTCTGCAATGCCTTTGTGGGCGACCTTGCCCGTATGCTTCCCGATACGCTCATTGTGAGCGGCCTTGCCTACGGTGTCGACGTTTCGGCCCATAGGGCTGCGCTCAAAGCTGGATTGCCCACGGTGGGTGTCCTTGCACACGGCTTTCACCGCATATATCCCTCGTCGCACCGCTCTGTGGCCAAGGAGATGCTTGCCAACGGAGGGCTGCTCACCGAGTATATGAGCGGCACAGAACCTTTCAAGCATAACTTCTTGCAGCGCAACCGTATAGTGGCAGGAATTGCCGATGCAACGGTTGTTGTGGAGTCGCCATCGTGTGGAGGTTCTATGGTGACGGCTTCAATAGCGCAGAGCTATATGCGCGACTGCTTTGCCTTCCCTGGTAGGGTAAACGACCAGTTCTCAATGGGTTGTAACGAACTTATAGCCCGCAATAAGGCTGCGCTCATCACCTCGGCATACGATTTTGTCGAGGCAATGAATTGGGGTGGTGCTGTCCGCAGCGACAAGCCGCGCGAAGCTGAGCTCTTCCCCGAGCTGTCGCCAATGGAGCAGGTCCTGCTCAATCTGTTGCGCGAGAATAGCGACGGTATGCAGTTGAACTCCATTGTGATAGCCCTTGATATGCCTGTGAACCGCATAATGCCGTTGCTCTTTGAACTCGAGATGAAGAATCTCATAAGGACTCAGGCAGGTGGCTCGTACAGGGCGATAGTTTGATAAAAAAGGTTTTCAGAATTATATTTAACCTTACAACGGGGGAGTATCTGAAAAATATCACTATCTTCGCATTTTAGAAACAGTGCCTCCATACGGGTGCACTTGAAACGGAATTATAAAAGGATGCTTTTATCAGATGAAAGAATTTGTTATTTCAACAACAAAAATAGAAACAGCGATACTTGTAGGACTTATAACTTCCACTCAGAACGAGCGCAAGACAAACGAGTATCTCGACGAACTTGAGTTCCTTGCCGATACGGCAGGTGCCCAGGTCGTAAAGCGCTTTACACAGCGCATCGACCATCCGCACCCTGTGACCTACGTCGGTAGCGGAAAATTGAAGGAGATAGCCGAATATGTCGAGATGCGCAAGGACAGCGACGAGGAGATTGGAATGGTGATATTCGACGATGAGCTCTCGGCCAAGCAGATACGCAACATCGAGAAGGAACTGAAAATAAAGATACTCGACCGTACATCGCTCATCCTCGATATTTTTGCGATGCGTGCACAGACGGCGCACGCAAAGGTGCAGGTAGAGCTCGCGCAATATAAGTATATGCTTCCCCGTCTGCAGCGTCTGTGGACTCACCTTGAGCGTCAGGGCGGTGGCTCGGGCGGTGGTGCAGGTAAGGGCGGTAGCGTGGGTCTGCGTGGTCCTGGTGAGACTCAGCTCGAGATGGACCGCCGTATAATTCTGGGACGTATGTCCTTGCTCAAGGAACAGCTGTCGCAGATTGACCGTCAAAAGTCCATTCAGCGCAAGAACCGCGGACGTCTGATACGTGTGGCGCTTGTGGGATATACCAACGTTGGAAAATCTACATTGATGAACCTCCTTGCAAAGAGCGAGGTGTTTGCCGAGAACAAGCTGTTTGCTACGCTTGACACCACTGTGCGCAAGGTGATAATCGAGAATCTTCCCTTCCTGCTCTCCGATACTGTGGGTTTCATCCGTAAACTTCCTACCGACCTTGTGGAGTCATTCAAGTCGACACTCGATGAGGTGCGCGAGGCCGATATGCTGCTGCACGTGGTCGATGTCTCTCATCCCGACTTTGAGGAGCAGATAGAGGTGGTGAACAAGACTCTTGCCGACCTTGAATGTGGCGACAAGCCTATGATGGTCATATTCAACAAGGTCGATGCCTTTACATTCGTACAGAAGGAAGAGGACGACCTTACACCACGTACACGTGAGAATATGACACTCGAGGAGCTCAAGCAGACGTGGATGGCCAAGCTCGAGGAGAACTGCATATTCATCTCGGCGCGCGAGAAGCAGAATATCGATACGCTCAAGGATATAATCTACAAGCGTGTGTGCGAGCTCCACGTACAGAAATACCCCTACAACGACTTCCTCTATCAGACCTACGACGAGGAGGAGTAAATTTTTTAGAAATTTAATCAGCTTCTTATAAACCCTAAAATAACTAATATGGCAACAATTCCCGAATTCAAGTATTCTCATATGTTCCAGCACGGTGAGGATACAACAGAGTACTACCTCTTGACCAAAGAGGGTGTGTCGGTTGGCGATTTTGAAGGTACACCGGTCCTCAAGGTGACACCCGAGGCACTTACACTCCTGTCGCGCACGGCGTTCCGTGACGTATCGTTTATGCTCCGCCGCGAGCACAACGAGCAGGTTGCAAAAATCCTTAGCGACCCCGAGGCTAGCGACAACGACAAGTATGTGGCACTCACATTCCTGCGCAACGCCGAGGTTGCCTGCAAAGGCCAGCTCCCCTTGTGTCAGGATACAGGTACAGCAATCATCCACGGCGAGAAGGGCCAGCAGGTGTGGACAGGCTTCTGCGACGAGGAGGCTCTTGCACGCGGTGTATATGACACTTACACCCAGGAGAACCTGCGCTACAGCCAGAATGCACCCCTCACAATGTACGACGAGGTGAACACACGCTGCAACCTCCCCGCACAGATCGACCTTGAGGCTACCGAGGGAATGGAGTATAAGTTCCTTATGGTGACTAAGGGCGGTGGCTCGGCCAACAAGACATATCTCTACCAGGAGACAAAGGCGCTTCTTAACCCCGCCACACTCGTTCCTTTCCTTGTGGAGAAGATGAAGAGCCTGGGTACTGCTGCTTGTCCTCCCTATCACATCGCATTTGTGATTGGCGGTACATCGGCCGAGAAGAACCTGCTCACAGTGAAGCTCGCTTCTACACACTACTACGACGGTCTCCCCACTACGGGTGACGAGACAGGCCGTGCATTCCGCGACGTTGAGCTCGAGAAGGAGGTGCTCGCCGAGGCTCACCGCATAGGTCTGGGTGCGCAGTTCGGTGGAAAGTACCTTGCACACGACATCCGTATTGTACGTCTGCCCCGTCACGGTGCAAGCTGTCCTGTGGGAATGGGCGTGAGCTGCTCGGCCGACCGTAACATCAAGTGCAAGATCAACAAGGACGGTATCTGGATTGAGAAACTCGATGACAACCCCGGTTCACTTATCCCCGAGGAGCTGCGCAATGCAGGCGAGGGCGAGGCTGTGAAAATCAACCTCAACCAGCCTATGAGCGAGATTCTCAAGGAACTCAGCAAGTACCCCGTGTCTACACGTCTTTCGCTCAACGGTACAATCATCGTGGGCCGTGACATTGCACACGCTAAGCTCAAGGAGCGCATCGACAGAGGTGAGGGCCTGCCCCAGTATATCAAGGACCACCCCATCTATTATGCAGGTCCTGCAAAGACTCCTCAGGGTATGCCTTGCGGTTCTATGGGACCCACTACGGCCGGACGTATGGACTCATACGTCGACCTCTTCCAGGAGAACGGCGGCAGTATGATTATGCTTGCAAAGGGTAACCGTAGCCAGCAGGTGACCGACGCTTGCCAAAAGCACGGCGGCTTCTATCTTGGCTCTATCGGTGGTCCTGCGGCTATTCTTGCACAGAACAACATCAAGAGTATCGAGTGCGTTGAGTATCCCGAGCTTGGTATGGAGGCAATATGGAAAATCGAGGTTGAGGACTTCCCCGCGTTCATTCTTGTAGATGACAAGGGCAACGATTTCTTCAAGCAGATTAAGCCTGTTTGCAGTTGTAAGAAGTAACAAAAAGAAATATGAAACAAGGCGGTTGGCTAAAATAGCTCTTTTTATTCAATCTCCAACTAAATGAGGGTGACCCAAAAGTAAAAAGGGTCACCCTCATTTAGTATTGTGGTGCCGGTTCAATTTTTGTTTTGCATTTTTATATAAAAAATATTAAAACGCTTGCATACTTCATCGAAATTAACGATAATTGCACAAGAATTACACTGCACGGCAGTTAATGACAGATAACAAAATAATAACGATAAAAATTCAAGACTATGGAAAAATCACTTAAAGGTACAAAGACCGAGGCTAATTTGTGGACAGCATTTGCAGGTGAGAGTATGGCACGTAACAAGTATACTTTCTATGCTAGCAAGGCAAAGAAAGAGGGTTACGAGCAGATTGCTGCTATCTTCCAGGAGACAGCCGACCAGGAGAAGGAGCACGCTAAGCTGTGGTTCAAGGCTGTGCACGGCATCGAGGGTACAGCAGAGAACTTGACCGATGCTGCTGCTGGCGAGTATGAGGAGTGGACAGATATGTATCCTACAATGGCTAAGGAGGCTCGTGAGGAGGGCTTCGTAGAGATTGCTGCACTCTTCGAGATGGTAGCAAAGGTTGAGAAGGCACACGAGGAGCGTTATAAGAAGCTTCTTGCCAATGTACAGGGCAACCTCGTATTCAGCCGCGACGGCGATTGCATCTGGCAGTGCCGCAACTGTGGTCACTTGCACTTTGGCAAGGCGGCTCCCGAGATGTGCCCCGTATGTGCGCATCCCAAGGCATACTTCCAGATTAAGCCCGAGAACTATTAATCATATAGCTCTGGATAAAATTTATGGCAGCTACCCGTCAGGTGGCTGCCATTTTTTGCCCTTGTGCGTGTACCGCAATTACCAGTGGAACAGGTACATATATAGCATATACACCACGACGCCTACGGCTGTGAGTATTATGCTCTTTGTTATAATGTGCAGGAACTCTTTCATAATTGAATGGTATTGTTGTCTTCTATCTGTGCGGCTCGGTAAAAAGTAAAGGGACGAGTGTGTTTACACAAGCCCCTTTATATTCGGATAAATTCCGACAAGCGGTATATATCTTATTATCCCTCGATGATAGCCTCCTGAGGACATACACCTGCGCAAGAACCGCAGTCGATGCACAATTCGGGGTTAATAGAATACTTCTCGCCTTCTGAAATTGCGCCCTGAGGGCACTCGTCGATGCAGGTACCGCATGCAACGCATTCGTCTGTAATTACGTAAGCCATAATAGTAAGTTTTTAAGTTTGAATTATCCGTTGCGAAGATACAGCTTTTTATATATATGCCTACTCTTTAAGACGAATTTAACATATTTTTATATTAATTTTCTTCTTTTAAGGTGGCAGGGCGCTATTTTTTCTCTATTTGGAACACTTTTGTTGACATTCTTTGCAATAAGTGCCATACAATATCGTTAATATAGCTGATGAGAAAATTCATATACATAATCCTGCTTGTTATGCTGCCGGCTTTGACGCTTACGGCACAACAGCGTAAAGTGCAGAATACGCCTTATATCGACTATCGCCGTCTGCACTACGGCTTTTTTGTGGGTGTGCATATGCAGGACCTTGAACTTGTCAACAACGGCTATGTGACTCCCGAGGGTGAGCAGTGGTGCGCCGATGTCGTATCTTACAGTCCTGGATTCAGCGTTGGTGTGCTTGCCGACCTGCGTATAAACAGCCTGCTTGCACTGCGCGTTGTTCCTACAATGCATTTTGGTGACAAGACAGTTGTGTTCCGTGAGCAGAACAGCGGTTTGAGGGAACGCCAGCAGATAAAGACAACTTATGTATCCTTGCCTGTCGAAGCAAAATTCACTGCCGAAAGATTCAACAACTACCGGCCTTATCTTATTGCCGGAGTGAGTCCTATGCTCGACCTTACTGTAAAGAAGCAGCGCCCCATTCTTGTAAAGCCTTTCGACCTTATGGTTGAATTTGGCCTGGGATGTGATTTTTATCTCCCTTTCTTCAAACTCAATCCCGAACTTAAATTCTCATTCAGTATATTGGATATCCTCGACAAGGACCGTAGCGACCTTATCGACAAGAATTATCTGAAATATACAGAGTCGCTTGGTGGTGCTTCTGCCAAAATGATAGCGCTTTCCTTTTATTTCGAATAAAAAGCGATAATTTTTCTCTTTTTATTTGCATTGCATAAAATTATTGATAAATTTGCAAGCATACTGATGCGTGCCCTGCTTGGTGCGTGCTTATGTTTTGCAAAGTATGGATATTATGACAAACATATGGTGGTGGCATTGCTCGTGGTTATTATCGTGAGTGGCTTTCGGCATATATTTGTGGATATAAGAGGCTTGTCTCACGATTGGGGCAAGCCTCTCTTTTTGTAAATGATTAAAACAATATAGATTATGTCCAACAAACAGAAACGTTATTTTTTGAGTGAGTCGGAGATACCTGCGCAATGGTATAACATTCAGGCCGATATGGTGAACAAGCCCGAACCTATGCTTGACCCTGTTACACGTGAGCCCATAACTGTCGAGCGATTGTCGAAACTTATATCTGTTGAGGCTGCTCGTCAGGAACTCAATACAACAGACCGTTGGATAGATATTCCCGAGCCTGTGCTCGAGATGTACCGGTATTACCGTTCTACGCCTCTTGTGCGTGCATACGGGCTCGAGGAGGCTCTGGGTACTCCTGCGCGTATATATTTCAAGAATGAGAGCGTGAGTCCTGTAGGCTCGCACAAACTGAACTCGGCGCTGCCGCAGGCCTACTACTGCAAGCAGGAGGGGTGTACAAACATTACCACCGAGACGGGTGCGGGACAGTGGGGCTGTGCGCTGTCGTATGCTTCCAAGGTCTTCGGGCTGGAGTGCGCGGTGTATCAGGTGAAAATAAGTTACGAGCAGAAGCCCTACCGACGCAGCGTGATGCAGGCCTTTGGCGCTCAGGTGACGCCGTCTCCCTCTATGTCTACCCGTGCAGGAAAGGATATCCTCACAAAATACCCCAATCATCAGGGCTCGCTCGGAACTGCAATATCCGAGGCTGTGGAGCTGGCTGTAACAACTCCAGGCTGCAAATATGCGCTTGGCTCTGTGATGGGCCACGTGAGTCTGCACCAGACTATAATAGGCCTTGAGGCCGAGAAGCAGTTGCAGATGGCGGGTGACTACCCCGATGTTGTCATCGGCTGCTTTGGTGGCGGAAGCAATTTCTCGGGTATTGCCTTCCCATTTATGCGCCATAATATATGTGACGGCAAAAAGACACGCTTTGTGGCGGCTGAGCCTGAGTCGTGCCCCAAGCTCACACGCGGAAAATTCTGCTACGACTATGGCGACGAAACGGGATATACTCCGCTTATGCCTATGTTCTCTCTCGGCCACCAGTTCAAACCCGCCAATATCCACGCGGGAGGATTGCGCTACCACGGTGCGGGAGTGATTGTGTCGCAGCTCATCAAGGACGGCCTGATGGAGGCTGTGGACATAAGCCAATTGCGCTCTTTTGAGGCAGGACTAATGTTTGCAAAGGCCGAGGGTATTGTTCCTGCGCCCGAGTCGTGCCACGCTATTGCCGCTGCCATTGACGAGGCGTTGCGTTGCAAGGAGAGCGGCGAGGAGAAGGTTATCCTATTCTGTCTCTCGGGTCACGGCCTTATGGATATGTCGGCCTACGACCAATATATCTCGGGCAGCTTGGGCAACTATACTATAAGCGACGAGGAGATTGAAAAGAATGTCTCAGCCCTTTAATGCGTGTGCCTATGGAAGAACAGAAAACTATAATGTATGTACACGGCTTTGCCTCGTCGGGCAGCTCGGGTACGGTGATGGCGTTGCGCCGTCATTTTATGGGGTGGCGCGTGGTTGCCCCCGACCTTCCTATCGACCCTTTCGAAGCTATGGAGCTCCTGCGCCGTATGGTGGATGAGGAACGTCCCGCGGTGGTCATTGGAACGTCTATGGGCGGAATGTACACGCAGCAGTTGCGCGGTGTGCGCCGCATTATTGTAAATCCTTCGTTCGAGATGTCGCGCTCCCTGCTTTTCGGCAAGATGGGGCGTAACAAATATACGTCGAAGAGACGCGACGGTGCAACGGAGTTCCGTGTGGACAAGGCTCTTGTAGAGCGTTTCAAGCTGATGGAAAAGACTCAGTTCGACGGTATTACCGAGGAGGATAAACAACTCGTTACAGGGCTTTTTGGCGATAAGGACCCTGTGGTGCATTTTCGGCCTCTTATGGCGCGCCTTTATGGCGAGGAGCGTTGCCACTGGTTCAATGGTGAGCATCGCCTGAACGATACTGTTGTAAAGTCGGTGCTTGTGCCGCTCATAAATGAGATGCTCGCTTAGTGCTTTGAATAGCTTTTATATAATGTGGGTTGTGACGGCTTCCTTTTAACGGGAGCCGTTATTTTGGCTCAGTAGAAAAAAGGTGTGGGTAATTTGCTTATATTAATGGAACACCATATAATTTTACCTGTTTAAGCAGGTGATTTTCAGACCAACTGCACGCCGAAAAGAAATTTTGGTTGCGGGTAGGCGGTTTTAAGGAAATAGTGTGAGAGAAAGCTTGTGCAAGCGAATGGGTGAATGCTTGCATTCACACGCAATGAGCGCAGCCAAGCTTGCACGAAGTGAACGTCCAACCGCAGGGCGTTGACAATGCTTGCTCTTCGCAACCCA
>JAFYSC010000011.1 GCA_017546635.1 Bacteroidaceae bacterium
GTGCGCAGAGCCTTTTGAGTACTTTTCGTCGGCACGAAAAGTACGTAAAAAAAACAATAGGCGGTAGATAATTGCAACAAGGTATAAAGGTGTAAATATATGTTCGATTAAATGTAAACTAAATATTGTACACATTAAATTTCTATTGTGCCTATATTCCATATGGAAGTGATTTCAGATTGTCTGGAAACTTTTATCGGACACCAATAGATTATAATAAGAAAACCAGGCTGTCCAAACGGGCAGCCTGGTTTTGTGTTGTATTATGTAATAGGGGAACAGTTGCTAAATATATTCCTCGCCCAGCTTTATGTGCGCATCGTTGAGGAACTTCCTTATGTTGCTCTCGTTCCCTTTCTTGCATATCATCAGCACGTTGCCGGTGTCCACCACAAGAAGGCCGTCGACGTCCTGTATTACGGCGAGCTTTCCTTTTGGCAGGGAAATTACGTTGTCGTGGCTGTTGTACATCATTGTGCGTGAGCGCATAATCACATTGCTGTCGGTATCTTTGGGGAGTGTGCCGTAGAGGGTATCCCAAGTGCCTATATCCGCCCAGCCGAACTCTCCTGTCTGTACAAATACATTGTCGGCACGTTCCATCACGGCTGTGTCCATCGATGCGTTGGGGAACGAAGTGTATAGCTCGTACACGCGTCGGCGGCGTTCGTCGCGGTTGGGGATTTGTGCAAATGCCTCTTCGAGGTTGTTCATCATATCGGGCAGCAGCTTGCCGAGTGTCTCAATGACCGTCTGTACGTTCCATATATATATTCCCGAGTTCCAGTAGAACTCGCCGCTCTCCATAAAGATTTTCGCAAATTCATACTCGGGTTTCTCGGTAAAGGTACGTACCTTGTAGAATGTTCCTTTGTCCGATGCCGATATGTTGTTCTCTACCTGGATGTAGCCGTAACGTGTCTCGGGACAGGTAGGCTTGATGCCTATGATGACCAGTTTGTTCTGCTCGGCCGCAAAATCGAGTCCTTTGCCTATGGTCTCTACGAACAGGTTCTCGTTGAGGATAAGCTGGTCGGACTGTGCGACTACAATGTTTGCCTGGGGGTTGAGTTGCCGTATGTGGCAGGCTGCGTATGCGATGCTGGGCGCTGTACCGCGGAACGACGGCTCGTGCAGAATCTGTCCGGCGTTTAGCTCGGGCAGCTGTTCGCGCACTATTGCCGAGTATTCGATGTTTGTCGATACTATGATGTTTTCCTTGGGTACTATGCGGCTGTACCGGTCGTAGGTCTGCTGAAGCAATGTCCTGCCGCAACCCAACAGGTCGTGGAACTGTTTGGGGTATCTCTTACGGCTCAAGGGCCATAGGCGGCTGCCTATGCCTCCTGCCATTATTACGCAATATCTGTTGTTGCTCATAATGATGCTCTTTTTGTAAATAACGCTTGATGTTGTGTATTATTGCAGTCTTTTTATGCACTGGTGCCTTTTATTTAAGCTTTTTTATCTTAATACCCACTTGTAGCTGTGTGCCTTGGTCTCCTTTGGGTTATAATGCAGTCCCTCACAATCGGGTATTATTACTGTATAGCTCTTCTTGTGCTCGTTGGGCAGGTTGCTGCCTCGTATCCAGGGATTGGCCTCGCGCAGCTGTATATATGTGAGCGAGTGTTTCTTCGCAATGTCGGCCCACGATGCAACGCTGTTCTTTATAGTCAATGTCTCTTTCACAGGAAGCATTGGGTACAGGTCCTGCTTCTTGAGGATGAAGCCGTATGACGATGGGTTGCTGAATATTGTCTTTGCTGCAAGAAGGCGGAAAATGTATCGCGAGGTCTCGGTGGGGAGTGACATATTTATGGCATTGTCCTCTTTCTGTCTCTCGGCCCTGCGGGATATGTTGGCCATTCCTGCGTTGTAGCTTGCTGCCACGCTCATCCAGTTGCCGAATTTATCGTACGATTTCTTGAGGTATCCGCAGGCCGCACGCGTAGCTTTCTCAATGTGGTAGCGCTCGTCCACGTAGCTGTTTACTTCGAGCCCGAACTCTTTTCCTGTCTTTTCCATAAATTGCCACAGTCCGGCTGCTCCCGCAGGCGATTGGGCGTGTATGTCGCCGTTGCTCTCTATTATCATCAGGTACTTGAAGTCGTCGGGAACTCCGCACTCCTTCAGTATGGGCTCTACGATGGGAAACAGCCTGTTGGCACGTTTTATCTGCAACAGGGTGTTTGTATGCGAGTATGTGAATGCCAGGATTTCGCGGTCGATGCGCTCGCGGCGGTCGTGGCTGGTGAGTGTGATGTTCTCTCCTGCAAAGTCAATCGAGGTGGGTATTGCGGGTGATACTACGCAGTATGGTATCTGTGATACCGGCATATTGCCCTCTCCGGTAGCTTCGTTCGACAATAGGAGGTATCCGCTTGTGAGTATCGTCGACGTTACTATGGCTGTTATTGTGGTATGTAAATATCTTTTCATTCTTACCTCTGTTATTTTGGTTATGCGAAGATAGCTTTTCTGGATGTAATTAACAACATCTGTTTGCTGGCATTTGTTTTTTTTAGGTTTCGCACGAGGATTTTCTGCACTCGCTTTGAAAAATATTGAAGTAAACTTCATATTTCTCGCTCGTTTATACGTATCTTTGAACTAAAGTTCGAAGATACTTTCACTCGCTGTAAAAAATATTGAAGTAAACTTCATATTTCTCGCTCGTTTATACGTATCTTTGATAAAATCGAAGATAATCTGCACTCGCTGTGAAAAATATTCAAGCAAGCTTGATATTTCTCGCTCGTTTGTACGTATCTTTGCAAAGATATTAATGCGCAAAAGGATAATGCACTTATGTGAGCATCTCCTATGCGTTAATTTTAGGGTGTATACCCGTTTGTTCTTTATATTATTTTTATGGAGGAATTTGAACTTATTGCCAAGACGTTTCAGGGACTCGAAGAGGTGTTGGCACAGGAATTGACTGATTTGGGCGCTAATAACATCCAGATAGGGCGCCGTATGGTTTCTTTTACAGGAGACAAGGCTATGATGTATAAGGCAAACTTTTGCCTTAGGACAGCTGTGCGTGTATTGAAACCTATTCTTCATTTCAAGGCATCGGATGCCGATGAGGTGTATAATGTTATCAAGAGTATCGAGTGGAGCGATTATCTCGACGCAAACTCTACATTCTCGGTCGATGCCGTTGTGTATAGTGATGTGTTCCGCCATTCAAAATTTGTGGCATACCGCGTGAAGGACGCTATTGCCGACTATTTCAATGAGCGTGAGGGCCGCCGTCCGTCGGTGCGCCTGAACAACCCCGACCTTGTTTTCCATATACATATTGCTCACGAGGAGTGTACACTTGCCTTCGACAGTTCGGGCGAGTCGTTGCACCGTCGCGGCTACCGTGTGGAGACCGGCGCCGCACCCATCAACGAGGTGCTTGCTGCTGGTATGATTCTGCTCACTGGCTGGCGTGGAGAGTGCGACTTCATCGATCCTATGTGCGGTTCGGGTACATTGCCCATCGAGGCAGCGCTCATTGCAAAGAACATCGCTCCGGGTGTGTTCCGCCAGAGCTTTGCTTTCGAGAAATGGAAGGATTTCGATGCTGAACTTTTCCGCTCTATCTATGACGATGATTCTGCCGAGCGTGAGTTCAACCATAAGATATATGGATACGATGCCGATGGCCGTATGGTTGCCTGTGCGCGCCGTAATGTAAAATCGGCTATGATGGGCGATGTGATATCCATCGAGTGCCGCGACATCAAGGATTTCCAGGAGCCTGCGGAGCGTGCTATAATGGTGGTTAACCCTCCTTATGGCGAGCGTCTTATGACCGACAATCTTCTTGGTGTATATGAGAGTCTGGGCGAGCGTCTGAAACACGCGTTCCAGGGTAACGAGGCGTGGGTGATAAGCAGCAGCTACGACTGCTTCGACCAGATTGGCCTTAAGGCATCGGCGCGTATTGCCCTTTACAATGGCGACCTTAATTGCGAGTTCCGTAAATATGAGATGTTCACAGGAAAATATAAGGGCTTCCGCACCGAGGGTAACACTCTTGCAAAGGATTTTGCTCCGCTGAAGAGAAAGTCGCGTCTCACAGGCTTGGACGGTGAGGAGCGTCGCCGTCCGCAGCGCAATGCAGTGGATGAGAATGCACCCGATGCCGATGCATCAATGCGTCGTCGTCGCGAGCTCGAGTCGTACTTCAAGACACGTACGGCAAAGCGCATCGCTGCGGAGCGTGCCGAGAATGCCGATAATGAATTGCGCGGCAATGACGATGCTGCCGAGGAGACACAAAACAGCAGAAGAGAATATTCTCGCGACGGCGAGCGTCGTGGTGGCAATGGCGGTGGCCGTGGCTACTCTTCTCGTGGTGGCGAGCGCGGTAAGGACGGCGAGCGCCGTGGCGGTAACGGTGGCGGCCGTGGCTACTCTTCACGTGGCGGCGAGCGCGGTAAGGACGGTGAGCACCGTGGCGGTAACGGTGGCAGCCGTGGCTACTCTTCTCGTGGCGGTGAGCGCGGTAAGGGCGGCGAGCGCCGTGGCGGCAACGGTGGTGGCCGTGGCTACTCTTCTCGTGGCGGCGAGCGCGGTAAGGACGGTGAGCGTCGTGGAGGCAATAAACCTTATCTTAAAGGCGGCAAGCGCACCTTTACAAAGAGAAAGGGTGGCGACGAGTAAATGGCCTGCGTAAATATTAAGGAATACAGAAAAAACAATCACGAAAATATAAGAATATGAATATATTGCTTTTAGGCAGCGGAGGACGTGAGCACGCCCTTGCGTGGAAAATAGCACAGAGTGCAAAGGTCGAGAAACTGTACATTGCACCCGGAAACGCCGGAACATCGGCTGTGGGCGAGAATGTGGCACTGTCGCCTTGTGACTTTGAGGCAGTGGCACAGTTCGTGCTCGACAACAATGTGGCAATGGTGGTTGTAGGTCCCGAGGACCCTCTTGTAAAGGGTGTATACGACTATTTCAAGGGTAACGGGGCACTTGCACACGTTGCAGTGATAGGCCCTTCGCAGGCTGCTGCGCAGTTGGAGGGCAGCAAGAGCTTTGCCAAGGATTTTATGCAGCGCCACAATATCCCCACTGCGGCATACAGGTCGTTCGACGGCACACAGCTCGAGGAGGCATACGCGTTCCTCGAGGGTCTCAAGGCTCCCTATGTGCTCAAGGCCGACGGTCTCTGTGCAGGAAAAGGTGTGCTTATTCTTCCTACATTGGAGGAGGCAAAGGCACAGCTCAAGGATATGTTCGACGGAATGTTCGGCAGCTCTTCGGCAACAGTTGTCATTGAGGAGTTCCTCGACGGTATCGAGTGCTCGGTATTTGTGCTCACCGACGGAAAGAACTACGTGACATTGCCCGAGGCCAAGGACTACAAGCGTATCGGCGAGGGCAACACTGGCCTTAACACTGGAGGTATGGGCTCAATCTCGCCCGTTCCTTTTGCAACTGCCGAGTGGATGAAAAAGGTCGACGAGCGCATCGTGCGTCCCACAGTAGAGGGCCTTGCTGCCGACGGACTGTTGTATAAGGGTTTTATCTTCTTCGGTCTCATAAACGTAGAGGGCGAGCCTATGGTAATAGAGTACAATGTGCGTATGGGTGACCCCGAGACCGAGTCGGTTATGCTCCGTCTCAAGAGCGACATTGTGGAACTCTTCGAAAAGACCGATGCGGGGACATTGGATACAGCGACAGTTGAGTTCGACGAGCGCACCGCAGTGTGTGTGATGCTCGTGTCGGGCGGTTACCCCGAAGCCTATGGCAAGGGATACGAGATGAGCGGATTCGAGACTGTCGAGGATAGTATCCTCTTCCACGCCGGTACTGCGCTCAAGGACGGAAAGGTTGTTACATCGGGCGGCCGTGTGCTTGCTGTATGCTCATACGGCGAGAACCGCGCCGAGGCTCTCGAAAAGTCGTTCCGTTCGGCAAACAAGATATCTTACGAGAAGAAATATTTCAGAGGAGACATAGGCTTTGACTTATAATAGTGGCTCTACGCTTCAAAAGCGTTTTGTGACGGGGCGTTTCACTTTGGCGGTATTGCTGTCGGGCGCCCTGTTGCTATGGGTTATATATGCGCTGTCGGGGGTGAGCAACAGTGCAGACGATGTGGATGTTCTGCTGCTGTTGCCCCGTTGGCTGCGTTGTACGCTCTCGTTTGCCGTGTATATGGCTGTTGCATATATCGCAAACTCATTTGTGGTAATTGAGAGCCGGACACCGTGGCTGGGCGGAGTGCTTATGTGGCTTACGGGCCTGTGCTTCTTTGCTCAGGAGAGCCTATTCCTGCCGCTCTCGTTGCTGGCGTTTACAGTGGTGCTTTCGGTATTGCTATCCTGCTTCCGGCGTCCCGATGTGCAGTTGTGGGTCTATTCGGCATTTGCGCTGCTCTCTTTCCTTGCGCTCTTTGTGCCCTGTGCGGTGTATATATTCCCGTTGGCGTTTGTATATATGGCTACCACCTCGGTAATCAATGTGAGGAATATCCTCTCGGCGCTATTGGGCCTGTTCACTCCTGTGTGGGTGTTTTATTGCCTCTCTTTTGCTGTCGATGGCGTGGGTCTTTTCTATGGCGCATCGCTGCAGAAGGTTGCCGATGCCGTGCAGCTTTCGCTATTGCCGTTTACTCCTTATAACGTCTCGCTCCTTGTTGCCGAGGCAGTAGTGATGTTTCCCTGTGCTGTGGTTTTTGCACGCAGCAGTTCTCCTGCAAAGCCACTGATGCGCAAGATGCTCACATTCTTCATAATGACGGGTATATTCCTGTGGGTGCTCTCTTTTGTCAGGGGCAATGACTTTTCTCTGTTCTTTACGTGGCGTCTGCCCTCGCTGTCGATAATGATGGCCTATCTCTTTACCTTGAAGGTGAACCGTTTTACGAATATTTACTTTATTGTTGTCAATATACTTTATATAGCTGTTGCTGCGCTTGGAATATGGAACTTGATTTGATAGTACGCTTTTTCAGTGAATATGGGTATCTGGGAATGGGAGTGATGGCATTCCTTTCGGGTTCGGTATTGCCGCTCACGAGTGAGGTACTGCTGATGCTTCTCCTGGGAATGGGATTGAACTCGATGGGGCTTGTCGTTGTTTCTACCATAGGTAACACGATTGGTGGAATAACCTGTTTCTACACAGGACGCATAGTGAAGAAAGAGAAGGTAGGACGTCTTTTCAGAGTCCCCGAGAAGCGTATGCGCCAGGCCGACAGGATTATCCAGAAGTATGGCTTTTGGGCATCGTTCCTCTCTTTTGTTCCTCTTGTGGGTACGGCTATACTCCTCACCCTTGGAATGTTGCGTGTAAACCCGGTGAAGGTGACCCTTGTAATGATGCTGGGAAAATTCCTGCGCTATCTGCTTGTGGCGGCATCATACACAGGTTTTACGGGGCTTTTTAATTTTTAGCCAGCTTCCGCTCTTCCGTTTGTAAAATAGTTGAGATTCTGATGAGACATATTGTTTGTATATTGCAGTTGCTGCTCCTTGTCGCTTGCTCGCAGAAGACTTCGGTTGAGAATGTGCTTGCTGTCACTGCCGAGCCCTACAGGTTTGTGACCGAGGCTGTTGCAGGTGATGCCTGGCGGGTGATGACAATCCTGCCCAAAGGCGCAACCCCCGAGACATACGACCCCTCGCCTGCCGATATGGTGGCGCTCTCGTCCTGCAGGGCCTATCTTATGGTTGGAGGATTGGGTTTTGAGAATGTGTGGAAGGAGAAGCTTGCCGATATTTATCCGCGTATGTGGCTTGTGGATACCTCTTGTGGAGTGGACTCCTCTATCGACGACCCGCATCTGTGGACCTCGCCCGACAATATGGCTCTCATTGCAAATAATGTGTGCGAGGCGCTGTGCCGCCTCGACAGTGCAAATAGCGACGGCTACCGCGAGCGTCTGCGCCTTTTTGTGCAGCGCGTCGAGCAGACCGACTCGGCTGTTGCCCGCAAGCTTGCGCCGTGCAACGGAAAGAGTTTTCTTATAATCCACCCAGCGCTCACATATTTTGCCGACAGATACTCCTTGAACCAGATTGCAATAGAGCAGGAGGGAAAAGAGCCGTCGGCAGCGCACATACGAAGCATTGTCGACTCGGCACGCCTGTGCGGGGCGAGGACTGTTCTTATGCAAGGAGGAGTATCAGTGCGCAGTGCATTTGCTGTTGCCGGTGAGATTGGTGCAAATGTGGTGTTTATAGACCCTCTTGCCTACGATTGGCACAGCCAGATGCTGCATATTGCGACGGTGCTTTCAAACGATTAAACCTGAATGGCTATGGTTGAGCTTTCCGATATTTCTTTCTCCTACGCCGGTGAACCGCTGCTGAGCAATGTGAATCTGCATATTGGCCCGCGCGACTTTATAGGCCTTGTGGGTGCCAACGGCTGCGGAAAGACCACTCTTGTGAAGCTGATTCTGGGGCTTCTCAAACCCTCGTCGGGCAGCGTGAGGTATATGCTCGGTGGAAAGGCTGTCCCTTCCCTTGCAATAGGCTATCTGCCGCAGGTGTCGCGCATAGACCCTCTCTTCCCGCTTACGGTACGCGGTGCAGTGGAACTCGGTCTTGTTACGGGAAAATCCCTTTTTATGAAGGCCGGTGACAGCGTGGCTGTCGATGAGGCTATGCAGCGTGTTGGTATCCTGCATCTTGCACACAAACCCATTGGGCAGCTCAGCGGAGGCGAGCTCCAGCGTACTTTGCTTGCCCGTGCCATAGTGTCGCGCCCGCAGATGCTTGTCCTTGATGAACCCGATACTTATCTTGATAAAAAATCTATTGATACACTATATTCTCTTCTCTCCTCTCTCAACCGCGACTGTGCTGTGTTGGTAGTTTCGCACAATGAGCCCCGCATAAAAGAGTATGCTTCGCATATCGCTTATATCGACGGTACTGTGGATTGTTGCAGGATAGAGAGATAAAAATGTACGGAGAGGAAAAAGACCTTTCGGTTGAGTGGCAGCCCTTAGTTTGGCTGCCTTTGTCTTTTTATGGCCTTGCAGAGACGTGTTTGTGTTATTTCTTTTACATTTGCAAAAAAAAATTATTGGTGTCCGATAAAAATATTTTCAAATAAATAAAATTAGGGCTGTTTCCATTTGCAGGATTCAGCCCTTTGTA
>JAFYSC010000079.1 GCA_017546635.1 Bacteroidaceae bacterium
ACAGGCGGCAATGCCTGCCGCATTGCCGCCTGTCAACAGATTATTCTCCGTACGAATTTACTTCACAATCACTTTTACTCCGTTTACAATGTAGAAGCCTTCGGGAAGCGGAATATTCACTGCACCCTCCACAACCTGTGCAAATATACAGCGTCCTGCAATATCCACCACCTCTACTCTTGCAGGCCTGGATAACGACACTGCAATTCCACCATCAAAAGGGAGAACCCGTACACCACTCTCCTGCTCCACAACAGGCACGCCTACTGTACCGTCGGTATTCTCCATTCCCGCACGCTGATACACTCGTACCCAGTCGAAGCGTGTCTCATATGTGTGTGAAACATCGGCATTCGCCGCCCAAGAGCCGTTACCCACACTCTGGTTGAGGATAAGGTGGAAATGCTTGTCAAAGGGCCACTGTCCCTGGTTGAGTGCCGACTGGTTTGTCGACTTTGTGTAACGTCCAACCTCTTTTCCGTCGACATACCAGATGAGTGTTGTCTCGTCCCACTTGAGTCCGTATGTATGGTAACGGTCGTACGACACGCCTGTATTGAAGCTCGACTGCGGATTGTTCTTGTATCCAAGGTCGTAAGTCCAGTTGCTGTGTATTGTATGATAAGAACGGCCGTCGGTGTCAATAGCCTCCCAGATGTCAATCTCGCCACAGTCGGGCCATCCGGCCGACTGGTCCTCGGGCATCATCCAGAATGCGGGGAAGTTTCCCGTCCAGGGATTTGTCAAAAGACGCGCCTCCACATAACCGTATGTAAATCCGAAACGCTTGTTTGTCTTTATACCGCCTGTAATCATAGGAACGGGGTCGCCCTCGGTATCGGGATTGGGGATTGCGCGTGTCACAAGGTCGCCGCCCTGCAGATACACCACCTGCTCGCTGTCGCTGAGCCAACGGTTCCACGTTGCACCGTAGCGCTGGCAACGCATCCATTTGCTGTCGATGGGCTGTGTGTAGTCCTCGGCATTGAACTCATCGCTGAATACCAGCTGCCAATCGCTGCCTGCACCCTTTTCGAACACGGCATAAATTTCAACGTCACCGTCAACAGCCGAAGCGGGAACAATGAACTTACCGTCGCTCATAGCCTCAACAACCTCCTCTTTCCATTGGCAGTTGCCGTTCACATACTGCTCGCCACCAAGATTGTGTCCGTGACGGACAACCACCTTATTGGCCGAGTGTCCGGGAGCTCCGCGCAACACACCTATAATAGATTGATTGAGTGTCACAGTCTGGGGCAACGCATTATTGTTTGCAGCGTCGATGCTTCCGTTCACAGTAACAAGCTTGAGCGACTTTTCGCCACTTACGACATTCAACAAGAAGTCGACGATAACACAACCGCCATTGCCGAACTCAGGCGAGCCGTCGGGTGAGATATTGTCCGTATCCATTTTGAGACGCGCACGATAAACACCGTCGGGCAACAGCTCGGGCAACGAATAGGCGGGAAGTGATGCACCAGCCTCGGGGCACGACTGCGCCTGCTCGCCCACGCTGTTCTTACCTTTATAATATGTATATGCAACAAGCTCGCTCGACACCGAAGGCTGCTCAACACCGTCCACAGTGTTGAACACGGTTGTAAAGCGTCCGTCGTTGTTAAGGTCGACAAAGAGATACTTGTCGACAGCATTTGCAAGAGCATCCTCGACGCTTACGCTTATATTGCGTGTAGCATTGAGCAATACAGGAGCGTCTGCTGTAAGGTCGTAATAGTCGGCTGTACCGGCAACCTTTGAGAGCGCGTTTCCATTTATCTTTATTGTATAGTCTACATTCTCGGTCTTCTGGTTCTTGTCGAACGAGAGCGCATATCCGCTGCCGCCAGCTCCGTTGTCACGTGCAAAAAGAGCCTCAACCCTTACGTCACCGTCCATAAATGCGGCAGGTATCTCATACTCATTTCCGCTGAGCAGGAAGCCAGGAACAACCTCTTCGCTGTACTGCCTTACTCCGTGTATATACTCGGCACCGTCAAGGTTATGGCCGTGACGGATTTTTATCGCATCCACAGCATAGCCGCTCTTGGGCTGCACCTTTATCTTGAGAGGCTCGCCAAAACTGTAACGGCCATCAACAGTATTTGAGAGAATTTTCACCTCGCCATTCTCGGCTGTACAGGCCACATTGCAATAACCGTCGTGTACATTCAGGCGAACGTCGCATATAGCTCCACCATTCTTTATTATTCCGTTGCCATCCTCGGCACGTCCTGCTGGGTCAATCGATGCCCAGTCGACCTTGTAGCGCATACGGTAGAAACCGTTGGGAAGGTTTGCGGGAACGGTAAATGCGGGAGGATTGAGAACATTTGAATTTGTAACACGCTCACCATTGCTGTTATATCCGGTGCCCGAACCGAGATTGGGCTCGGCATACGAGAATGCCATAATGTCGCTGCCCTGGGGAATTGAGCCGTCGGCATTGAGTTTCGCCTCGAAAGCACCGTCCTGTCCGCAGTCGATATATACAAAGCCGTGCATCCAGTTGCCCGAGAAACCGAATTTGGGAGTTACGGTCTCACCTGCACGGGCCGAGAATGTGGGAGTCTCCACGCTTGAATACACCTTCAAAGGAGTGGGAAGAGCTATTGTCTGGCTGCCAAGAGAAACGCTGTTCAGACGACGGCTTGCGTGGGTGTAGCTCTGGCTCTTGTCAAAGACAATGGGATAATCCTCGGTAACCTCCGGGGCTGCGTTCGACTTCACACGGATATAGTCGATATCGGGCATCCAGCCGCTCTTGCTGTAGAATCTTATGGTATTGTTGCCTTTCTGCAGCTGAACAGTAAACCCTGTGAGAGCCACAGTCGACCAACCACCCGAATTAACAGTTGTCTCGATGGGGGTGCCACCGTTGATGCTCACGCACAAGGGACGGTCGTCACCGGTGATATATGCAACACTCAGCGTGTACTCGCCACCCTCGTTACTGAACACATTGCGCCACTGAATGTCATTGTCCTCGCCGTTGCCCAGCCAGCCTACCTTTGCACCGCCCGAGCAGTTAGAAGCCTCGCTGTATATTGCCGAACCGACAGCCTCGTTGCTCTTTATTTCCTGATATTTTGTCAGCCACGCAGTCTCGGCCTCATAGAGTGTACGTTCGAGTCTTTGTGCGGCCTCAAGGCTGTAGATTCTTGTACCGTGGGCAGGAACCGATACGCTCATACTGCCGCTCTTTGTACCAACATCCTTACGCTCGAAGAGGTCGCGCACCTTAACGTTGCCCGCAAGGTCGAGCAGGCTGAACTCCACATCGACAGTCACAGCCGAATTTGTAGGATTATATATTGCCACCGCACGCTTGTTGCCGTTGAGCTTCTCAATATCCTTGACTAGGATGTATGCGCCATTGATTTTCTTGACAACGTATGCCTGCAATCCCAGTTTATTCTGGTTAAGCGCAATTAGTTCCTCATTCTGCATAAGCGCGAGGGCATTGCCCTTTATGTCGTTCATATCGCAGCCGATGAGCAGAGGAGAGCTCATAATGCACCACATACCGAAGTGAGTCTTGTCCTCCTCGTCGGTCAATCCGCGGCCCACCTCAAGCATATCCATATCGTTGTAGTGTCCGTAGCTTGTATAGGCCGACAGGTACAGGCTCTGGTTAATGATGCTCTTTACCGACTCCCAGCCAAGATAGATATCCTCGGTTGTACGCCACGAATCGGCAATGCCGCAAGCCCAGGTACCGGGGAATGCCCAACGGCAGATGTTCCAGGTTATATCGTCGCGGCCCACAGCCTTCAGTGCAGCAGCAATTTCCTCGTAACGCTGCTTTACATCGAGGTCGAGTCCATCGGCATTGTTGTTGCCGTCGGCGCCGCAATAGTCAATCTTTATAAAATCGAAATCCAGTTCATTGAAATAGAGGTCAAAGTCCTGTGCATCGTGTCCGTAGAGTCCTACACCTATACCGATGGTATCCTTGGGGTTACCCCAATAAGAGGCACAGGTATTTGCACCTGCATCGGAGTAGATACCAGCCTTGAGTCCTTTCGAGTGGATATAATCCACAAGAGGACGCAATCCTTTGGGAAAGCGTGTGGGGTGAATGAGCAGTTTGCCATTTACATCGCGACCACCGAAGAATCCGTCGTCGATGTTGATGTGATTGTATCCTTTGGCATAGAAGCCAAGGTCAATCATAGCATCGACCTGCGACTGGATAACCGAGTCGTTAATCTGGAATCCGTAAGTATTCCAGGAGCTCCACCCCATAAGCGGAGGATTGTCGGCATTGGCCTGCAAGCAGGAAGCCGACATTGCAGCAAGTACCATTATACCCTTGCAACAGTTCAAGAATTTCTTTCTCATAATATCGATATTAAGTTTATTGATTGCACCAACGTTTGTTACAGAATATTACAATATGCAAAAATAGCAAAAACAATGGAATAAGCCATTATCCGAATGGTTAATTTAAATCCTTCGCAATATTAAAGAAGGAAACATCATCGTACAACCGGAAATAATCACTATCTTAGCAAGATTTTCCAAATGCACACTATATGAAATTCGAATTAGTATCGGAATACGCCCCTATGGGCGACCAGCCCGAAGCGATAGCACAGCTTGTAGAGGGCATAAAGAGCGGCACACGTGCCCAGACACTGCTCGGAGTGACAGGTTCGGGAAAGACCTTTACGATGGCTAACGTAATAAAGGAGATAAACCGCCCCACCCTGATACTGAGCCACAACAAGACATTGGCAGCACAGCTGTACGGCGAGTTCAAGAGTTTCTTCCCCAACAACGCCGTAGAGTATTATGTATCGTACTACGACTACTATCAGCCCGAGGCATATATCCCCACGACCGACACATACATCGAGAAGGACCTTGCCATAAACGACGAGATAGACAAGCTGCGCCTCTCGGCAACCTCGGCATTGCTGTCGGGACGGAAGGACGTTGTTGTAATCTCCTCGGTGTCGTGCATCTACGGTATGGGCAACCCCTCGGATTTTTACAAGAACGTGATAGAGATAAAGCGGGGCAAGCTGCTCAACCGCGACGTACTCCTGCGCCACCTTGTGAGCAGCCTCTATGTGCGCAACGACATAGACCTTTCCCGTGGAAACTTCCGCGTGAAGGGCGATACCGTGGAGGTGAGCCTCGCATACAGCGACCACGTGCTGCGAATAACATTCTGGGACGACGAGATTGACTGCATAGAGGAGATTGACCCCGCAACAGGAGTGCGCATAACCGACTTTGAGGAGTACAAGATATACCCCGCCAATCTTTTTATGACCACCAAGGAGAGCACGATGCGCGCAATAACCGAGATTGAGAAGGACCTTGCCGACCGCACCGACTATTTCAAGGAGATTGGCAAGCCCTTTGAGGCAAAGCGCCTCTACGAGCGCGTCACATACGACATTGAGATGCTGCGCGAGCTCGGACACTGCTCGGGCATAGAGAACTATTCGCGTTACTTCGACGGACGCGAGCCCGGCACACGCCCCTACTGCCTGCTCGACTTTTTCCCCGACGATTTCCTGCTCATCATAGACGAGAGCCACGTGAGCGTACCCCAGCTGCACGCAATGTATGGTGGCGACCGCGCCCGCAAGACCAATCTTGTGGAGTTCGGATTCCGCTTGCCTGCAGCCTTCGACAACCGCCCGCTGCGCTTCGAGGAGTTCCAGGAGCTTACGCACCAGACTATATATGTGAGCGCCACCCCCGGTAACTTTGAGCTACAGGAGAGCGAGGGAGTTATTGTAGAACAGCTTATTCGCCCCACAGGACTCCTTGACCCCATAATAGAGGTGCGTCCGAGCAACAACCAGGTAGACGATCTGATGGAAGAGATTCAATTACGGCGCGAGCGCGATGAACGCGTGCTTGTAACCACCCTCACCAAGCGTATGGCCGAAGAGGTAGCCGAGTATTTCCAGAAAAACGGGGTAAGGTGCAACTACATACACAGCGACATTGACACGCTTGAGCGCATACAGATAATGAATGACCTGCGCGAGGGAATATACGATGTCCTTATCGGTGTGAACCTGTTGCGCGAGGGCCTCGATTTTCCCGAAGTATCACTCGTTGCCATACTGAATGCCGACAAGCAGGGCTTCCTTCGCGACGAACGCTCATTGACACAGACAGCCGGACGAGCTGCGCGTAATGTCAATGGACTTGTGATATTCTATGCCGACAGGATATCGCCCAGTATGCAGAAGACTATGGACGAGACAATGCGACGCCGCGAGAAACAGATGGCATACAACAAGGCCAACGGCATCACCCCCACACAGATAAAGAAACAGATAAGCAACGCACTTGTACAGGAGAAACACAAGGAAAGCGGCAGGAAGCCCTATTACGAAGAGAGCGCGGCAGCAGCCATTGCCTGCGACCCCATAGTGGAGTATATGAGCCGCGAACAGCTCGAAAAGAGCATTGCACGTACCCGCAAGCTTATGGAAGAGGCGGCAAAGAAGATGGAATTCATCGAGGCGGCACAATATCGCGACGAGATGTTCAGACTGCAAAAAATACTCGA
>JAFYSC010000080.1 GCA_017546635.1 Bacteroidaceae bacterium
ACTTTCGGCTATGACCTCAAATCCTTTCAAGGGTGTAATGACCGGACTGGGCATTACATCTATAATACAATCTTCATCGGCAACAACGGTGATGGTTGTAAGCTTTGTCAATGCCGGATTGCTTACATTGACTCAGGCCATAGGTGTCATTATGGGTGCAAACATCGGTACAACCATAACAGCCTGGATGGTTTCGTGGTTGGGCTTCAAGGCCGACATCTCGGTGCTTGCAGTACCTATGATGCTTCTCGGATTCCTCTTCTCAAACTCCAAAAAGAACAAGCGCAAGAATATAGGCGAGCTTATCGTCGGTTTCAGCTTGCTCTTCCTCGGCCTCTCATTTATGAAAGACTCCGTACCCGACCTTCGCCAAACACCCGAAGTGCTGGAATTTGTCTCGGCCTGGTCGGCACACGGCTTCGGCTCGGTACTCCTGTTCCTTGTCTTCGGTACAGTGCTTACGCTTATCCTGCAATCTTCGTCGGCAACTATGGCTATCACGCTCATTATGCTCAGTATGGGCTGGATACCGTTCGATATGGCTTGTGCAATGGTGCTCGGTGAGAATATAGGTACTACAATTACTGCAAACATTGCAGCGTCGGTGGGCAACACACAGGCCAAGCGTGCAGCAATGTCGCACACAATATTCAACCTCTTCGGTGTTGTGTGGGCACTGATTCTCTACCGTCCTTTCCTGAGCATTGTGGGCTATATTACCGAACATCTGTTCGGACTTCCCAATCCCGCAGAACAAGGTTTTGCTGTCAGCGATTCTGCATCGCCCGAGGGTACAGCAGCACTTTACGGCTTGTCTATGCTGCACACATTGTTCAATTTGACAAACACCTTGATTCTTGTATGGTTTACAAAATGGATCGGAGAGGCTGTATGTAAGATTATACGTGCTCCCAAGAATCAGGAGAAAGAGGTTTTCAAGCTCAAATATATCTCGGCCGGACCTCTTGCCACTCCCGAGCTATCGGTGGAGCAGGCATTCGACGAAGTGATTCATTTTGCACAGATTTCGAAGAACGGAACCATCTACACCAAGGAAGCCATCAACGAGGGCGATGCCGACAAATTCGAGACTCTGAGAGAGAAGCTCGTGAAGTACGAGGAGATTTCGGACCGCATAGAATACGAGATAGCAGCATTCCTCAATGGTCTGTCGGCCGAGGAAATCAGCGAAAACACCTCGCTCAAAGTAAAGGCAATGTACAAGATTATCGGTGAGCTGGAGTCACTCGGCGACTCGGGCGAGACTATCAGCCGCATCTTGTCGCGCAAGAATATCCACAAGAAGAGTTTCGACTCCGAAGCAATAAAGAACCTGAATACAATGGCAGATGCAGTGTTGGCCGCATACGACACAATGATAGAGAACCTTACGGCAGCGCACAAGGGAGAACTCGCCAATATCACAAATGCCTACAATGCCGAAGAACGCATAAACACACTGCGGAACAACTTCAGGGATGCTGTTATTGAGGATATAGACAACAACAGCAAGAATTACCAGACTACGGTGTATTATATGGATATAATGAATGCCTATGAACGTATGGGCGATTTTATGATAAACATATCGCAGGACCTTGAACGCGGGTTCATCAATAAATGACAATTCAACATTCATTTCAAAGATATCGTGTTGTTCCCAATAGGGCAGCACGATATCTTTATATCACTTAATCCCGATATTCAAATTTGATTATTTTACTTGCTTGCCAACATCTTTTCAAGATAAATAAAGTATCTTTGCTGAAAATCAAGGCAAAAAATATATGAAGCAATATATATCTATCATCATTCTTGCACTCTTTCTGGTGGCTTGTAGTCAGCATTCCAAGCATTGGGAAATGTTGTCCCAGGTTGAGTCGTACATAGAAGAAAGACCTGACAGTGCATTGGCAGTCCTGGAGAGGATTGATACCGAAGAACTGTCAAGTAAAGAGGAGAAGGCAAAATATGCTGTATTATATGCGCAGGCAAAAGATAAGAACTTTATTGATGAAAGAGACCTCAAACTAATCAGTGAAGCTAAAGATTATTATGAAGACTCTGGTAATGTTAGGTATAAATTTTTATCTCTTTATTATTATGGTCGCATATTATGTAATAATGAAGATTATTCTTCGGCTATAATTGCATACATAAAAGCAGAAACCTTACTAGAAGAATTGAATAATGGTTATCTAGCTGGACTTTTGTATGTTCAAATAGGTAATATATATCGTGATTTTCATGAGTATAACAAAAGCCTGGAAGCGTATAAATCAGCATATTATCATTATTCAATCGTAGGTCTAGAATCCCATATGTCATATGCACTATTAGATATAGGCATAGCATATTGGAATGTTGCCAATACAACTATTGCTGAAGAATATTTCATAAAGTCTTTACGATTGGCAGAAAGTATGAACGACGAATATTTGGAAAGAATTTGTTATGAGAATCTAGTCGTTTTATATGATGAGATAGATGAAATCGAAAAATGCAAAACCATGGTAGCGGTTTTAAATGATAGATTTGACAGATCGTTGTTTTCATCAGTTTGTTTAGCATCAATGGCTAACTATAATGCTAGAATGCAAAATATAGAGCACGCAGACAATTTTCTTGCGGAAGCATGGAAAAGGGCACATAACAAATCTGATTCGATCGCTCTATATTTCCAATCGGCCAATATAATGAAGACTATTGGAGATGTTGATAAAGCTTTAAATTATTTTGAAGATGGAATTATTCTTCAAAATGATAAATTACATATTGCTATGCAACAGCCGATAGTGTCAATACAAAAAGATTATTTCCAAAGTGAGGCTGAGTATAATTCGTATCGTTTAAAGAAAAACCTTCAAATTTATGTTACATTGTCTATAATAGTATTCTTGATTTTGTTGATAGTGTTTATGCACATAAGACATCGTTTCTTGAAAAAAGATTTAGAAATCAGCAAATACATAGATCTGGCTTCAGAGTTGCAAGTTTCAATACGAGATAAGGAGGCTAAAATCTCCGAAATTTCAGAACGCATATCAGTAAGCGAACAAGCGCATATATCTAAGATTCATGAAATGTCAGGACATATTGCAGAACTGTTCCATAAGCAGTATGAACTTTTGGATAAATTAAGCAATACGTATTATGAAACGCATGGATGTAGCAAGGAAAAAGAAAGTATATATGAACAGGTCAAATCTGAGATCAATAAATTTGCCAATGATAAAAAAACAATGGCTCAATTAGAAAGAATTGTTAATACATACAAGAATAATGTAATGTCTCATATTAGGGAAGAGATTAATAGTATATCTGAACGAGACATTAAGCTACTTTGTTATATCTATGCAGGTTTTTCGGCTAAGAGTATAAGCATATTTATTGGTGAAACAACCGGTAATATTCTGACAAGAAAATATCGTTTACGCAATAAAATCACTCGATTAAATACCCCAAATGCAGAAATAATGCTTCAAGAAATGCCATAATTTCAATTTTCTGCATCACAACAGTATTTTTCCACAGGGAGGGTATCATATTTATTATCAACGAATTACGAAGTTTTAGCATAGGGTGTGAGATTTTAAAATCTCACACCCTATATATTTATCTGATTATCAATTTGTTGCAAGTTTGAGATGTAATGTATATAAATGCTAAATTCTATCACAAATCAAATATTTACATATACTTTTATTTCGACAAATCCACAAAAACTATGTCTTATACTTTTTCTATTTTAAAAATATGAAAACCCTTATGAAATCCCTTATTTGTAGTCTGCTTCTCTTGGCTTGTTTAATGGATGCGGATGTATGTTCTGCACAGAACGACTATACAGTCGTAAAAGGATGCCTGGTCTCTTCCTATGATTCAATCCCTTTAAGAATGGGCAGTGTGGAAATGCTGAAAGGCAATGGAACACATATAAGCGACAGCAAATGTTTCGATGACGGTAGCTTTCTTATTGTAGCATCCGTGCCAAAAGGAGAGTATATATTCCGTTTCAAAGCCCAAGAGCACGAAATGGTTGCCAAGAGAATCTTGTTGGATAAGGAATATGATTTCGGCACAATTGTCTTGAAGGATAGTACAATACGCCTTCAAGCGGTTGTAATTGAAGGAAGGACTTCATTGCAGATTACCCGTGGCGACTCCGTTATCTATAACCCCGATGCACTTACCCTCACACCTGATGCTACACTAAAGGACATCATAAGTCAGATACACGGCTTTTCGGTTGAGAATGACGAGCTGTATTGGCACGGAAAGCCTATAAGCCAAATCCTCCTCAACGGACAGGAATTCTTCGGTGAAAATAAGGCCATAGCACTCAATAATCTGCCGGCAGATGCCATTGAGAAAGTGAAAGTATATGACAAGGAGAGTACATTCACCGAAAAGACAGGCGTTGAGGACGGCGAGAAGAAAACCGTTGTGGATGTGGAGTTGAAAGAGGAGTTCCTTGCTCAGTGGATTGGTGATGTACACGCAGGTGGAGGTACAAAAGAGCAATATGAACTTGGAGGCTTTGCCAGCCGTATCACCAAGAGAAACCGTATTTCTGTTCTGGGCGAGACAACATCACGTCAGCTATCTACCGTAAATCTCAATAATGGCAACAGGGCAATGTATGGAATTGAAATTGGAAATCCGCATACCCAACAATACCTTGCAGAGTACACATACACCAATGGTAAGAAGCGTGATGAGGCAGGATATTTCGATTTGAGGACAAATGTTGAATATTATGCAAAGACAATGTACGACGATGAGGAATTCCTCAGCGAGACCTATCTTCCCGGCGAGCAGTCATCCATATCCCTCTCTCACGATAACAGAAAGTTTGCTACAAAGTCTGCCAAGTGGGATAATCGTCTGAAATGGCAGATAACGGACAAACTGTATGCCGATATCATTCTGCAATATGCCTATTATGATATACTTAACCGCAAAAGTTCGGATAACGCAATTTTTGCATCTTCGCCGTTTGGGCAATATTCATCCATAAGGGATGTGTTGGGAAATCTTGAAGATAACGGATTTAGAGGCATTGCGACAGCCGGTAATAACCGTTTGTCAAGCAACCGTTCTTATGAAAATGTGTTCTATATATTTACATCGCTTATCAGGAAATTCGATAAGAAAGGTCGTAGTCTCTCTTTCTTCGGCTCTTTTACTCCGAAATTTGTGGATAGAGAAGG
The DNA here is from genome assembly GCA_017546635.1 of Bacteroidaceae bacterium. Lineage (GTDB taxonomy): Bacteria > Bacteroidota > Bacteroidia > Bacteroidales > Bacteroidaceae > HGM04593. The sequence goes on from JAFYSC010000080.1 coordinate 5,214, forward strand.
TCATTCGCTATCCGATATAAGATATTACAACATTAGCAGGAGTGCTGTAAACAGACAGTATGTCGATGAGGAGAGGAACCGTTTCTTGCTTGACAGCAAACTGCAATACACCGAACCGCTATTCGATGGTGCAACACTGCTTGCAGTTTATCGTTATATGCACGAGAGGGATAAAGGAGATATGCCGTTGTACCAGCTCGATTCTTTGGGCGGTGTGTGGAGCGACCCCAATTATTCTTTCGGTTCAATCCCCGAAAGTGATCTGTTGTTGCAGACAATAAATTGGCGTAACAGTATCTATTCTACCAAAACAGAACAGAAGCACTCGGTTGAACTTAAAATGAGTTATGCGAAAAATGGTTGGAATCTTGCTGCTGGAGTGGTGTTTCATCCTGAACGCACTGAACTTGAATACCGCCGTGCGGATATTGATACAACTGTTGTACGCAACCTGTTCTATGTGGCTCCTACACTTTATGCAAAGAAAACGTTCGGCAATTACAATGTCGATGTGAATTATAATGTGCAGGAACAGTACCCTGACCTTATAAATATGCTCGATTATACCGATGACACCGACCCTTTGAATATCAGCCGTGGTAATCCCGACCTCAAACCTAAGCTAACGCACACGGCTGCAGTGAATATGCGTTATTTTAACCCCGACAACGAATTTTCTCTATCGGGTAACATCAACTTTACGGCTCAGAACCGTGCAATGAGCAGTGCTGTGCATTACGATGTGGAAACAGGTGTCCGCACAATCAAACCACAGAATGTAGATGGTAATCAGACTGTGCAATTACGCCTGAACAGTAACATAAGACTTGACAAGAAAGGTTACTTCACACTTGCACCACAGGCCAGTGTACGATACAACCGTATGCATAGCCTGGTCAACCTCGACAATATTTCGTCGCTTGAAAGTGCAACCGATGTTGTAAATAGCAATATTTCCCTTAAAGCCACATATCGCAAGAATAAGACCAATGTAAATATACAGGGTGGGTATTGTTGGGAACAGTTGCAGAACTCAATACAAAGTAATATAAATGACACGCATTACAGCCTTTGGGTAGGTTCGTATCAACAAGTGGAATTGCCATTGGGTATTTTGCTTATATCGGATATCCGTGCCCAGTGGTATCGTGGATATGAGTTTTCGCAGATGAACTATTGCGACTATGTGTGGGATATAAGCCTAAAACGTTCCTTCTTCAAGGACAACAGGCTCACGGTTACCCTTGAATGGTACGACGTGTTCAATAGCAAGAACAATTCGCGTTACAGGATAAATGACTATTATATCAATTATTATAGGTACTATAAAGTGGATTCGTATATCATGCTGGGGCTTAAATACAATTTGTAATATATGAGCCTTTGGAAAACCTTTTAAAAGCATTGTAATTTCCCGTATTGAGTTCAGAGCCCCTGCAACACGCGTTGTAGGGGGGTCTTGTTTTTATTGCCTGCTTCTTCAGGGCGATAACTGCCGATGTGTTGTGTGACACCGGCCGCTGTGCTTATGATAGAGTTATATCTTGGATAAATTATAAATAAAGAAAGAATGATATTCGGCGGTGGATAGGGCAGCACGATATTTTTTTATCTATTACAGCTACTAAACAGCTTCTTAACCGTTCTCTAACTGTTTTGAAACATTTATGAAATCTTATACCGATACCTTTGCAATAGAAAAACAAAGGGCTATTGGAAGCGGCAGGAAAAAGCTAGCATTTCCCGAACTTCATAATTTCCTTTCCTTACACAAATCAATAACAAACAATTAAATTGACAATGAAGACTAAATTTATTTTGGCAGCTTTTTTAGCTTGCATCGGTATCGGAACACAAGCACAGGAGACAAAGGGCAATGAGCCTAAAGGCAAGGCGATTGTACAGGTATTCGGAAATTTCCACACTGGATTCGGCGAGCACAACGATGACCGCGGATTTGAGCTGGAGCGCAGCTACTTGGGATACGAGTACAAGCTCGGCAATGGTCTCACTGTAAAAGGAGTTATGGATATCGGCAAGTCCAACGATGTATCCGACTATCAGCGCATCGCATATATCAAGAATGCAATGGTATCTTGGAAAAAGGGCAACCTTACATTGAACGGAGGTCTTATCTCAACCACACAGTTCAATTTCCAGGAAAAATTCTGGGGCTACCGTTACATTATGAAATCGTTCCAGGACCAGTACAAATTCGGTAACAGCGCCGACCTTGGTATCTCGGCAGCATATAAGTTTGCCGACTGGATTTCGGCCGATGCCATCGTTGTAAACGGCGAGGGTTACAAGAAGGTCCAGAAGAACGACGGTTTGAATTATGGATTGGGCCTCACCCTTACTCCCGTAAAAGGTTTTCAGGTACGTTTGTACGGGGGCTTGAACGAGAGCGGACAAGAGGGAAAAGCCGACATTGCGAATATGGCAGCCTTTGCAGGATACAAGTGCGAGAGATTCACCGTCGGTGCAGAGTACAACTATATGCAGAATGCATCGAACAAAGACGGCAATGACCAGTTCGGCTACTCGGTATTCACATCGGTAAAGCTGGATAAGGAAACAGAGCTGTACGCGCGCTTCGACGACCTTGACTCAAAGGACGACTGGAACATCTCAAAGGACGAGCAGGCAGCAATCCTCGGCGCTCAGTTCAAATTGGGCAAATATGTGAAGGTTGCTCCCAACTTCAGAATGAGTATGCCCAAGGCCAATGGAGCAGAAAACAGATATTCGGCTTACGTGAATTGTTATTTCGGTTTCTAAGAAGCTGTTTAAATTTCTAAAAAACACAACCAAAAGAAAAATGAGTATGAAAAAGTTTTTTAATTCTACAGCAGCATTTGTACTGGCCGTTGCAATGGCATCTTGTGGAGGCAACACAGCTACAGACGGTCGCGGAGCACAGGAACTTTCGGGAGCAGGCGCAACATTCCCCCTTCCTTTCTATAATGTGGTATTCGAACAGTTTGCCCAGGTTAACGGCGATGCAGTAGCCTATGGCGGAATTGGTTCGGGCGGCGGCGTGCGTAACCTGCGCGACAAGATTGTGGATTTTGCAGGCAGTGATGCCTTTCTCACCGAGAAGGAGATGAACGATATGCCCGAGGTTATTCACGTTCCTGCCTGTATGGGTGCCGTGGTTCTTGCCTACAACCTCGATGGTGTAAATGAGCTGAAGCTTTCGGGCGAAGTGATTGCCGATATTTTCGCAGGCAACATAAAGATGTGGAACGATGAGCGTATAGTGGCACTCAACCCCGGAACCACTCTTCCAGCAGAGTCAATAATCCCTGTATTCCGCTCTGACGGCTCAGGTACAACATTCGTCTTCACCGACTATCTTACCAAGGTGAGCCATATGTGGAAGGAGAAGTTCGGTGCAGGAAAGTCTGTAAACTTCCCTTCGGGACAGGCTGCAAAGGGTAACCCCGGTGTTGCAGGTGTAATAAAGCAGACTAAGAACTCTATCGGTTATGTAGGCTCGGAGTATGCCTTTGCACAGAAGATTGCATACGCAAAGATTCAGAACCAGCGTGGCGAGATTGTCGAGCCTACAGCAGCAAGTATCTCGGCAGCCGCTTCGGGCGAGATTCCCACGGACACACGTTGCTCAATAACCAATGCCGATGCAGCAGGAGCATATCCTATCGCAACATTCACCTGGATAATCATATACAAGGAGCAGAACTACTCAGGCCGCTCAAAGGAGCAGGCGGCGGCAACCCTCGACCTTTTGAAATATATCCTCTCGGACGAGGCACAGAAGATTACATCGGAGGTACACTATGCACCGCTGCCCGCAAAGGCAAAGGAGCTGAGCCTCGAGAATCTGAGGAGTGTTACATTTGACGGAACTGCAATACTGCAATAACAGGGCTTTATGAACGATAAGATATACAGAATAGTTCTATTCATAGCAGCACTTATTATGCCGATAGTGTGCGGGGGCGTTGTCTACGCCCTCGTCACTGACGCGTACGATGCGTTTGAGCACTTCGGGTTCTTCAAGTTCCTCACTTCATCGGAGTGGAGCTACACCGAGGGTACCGAGCAGTACGGTGCATTGCCGTTCATTACGGGTACGCTGATGACTACGCTCCTGGCGCTCATCTTCTGTATCCCCTTCTCGCTTCCGGTAGCACTGTTTGTGGGCGAATATTTCAAGGGTACAAAGATTGCAAGCGTGCTGAGTACCGTTACCGACCTGCTTGCCGGAATCCCCTCAATCATCTATGGCCTTTGGGGCTTCTACACTTTGCGTCCTGTCATTATGGCTCTCGACATTTCGCCGCAAGGCTCGGGTATCCTTACAGCATCATTGGTGCTGGCCATTATGATTGTACCCTACGCTGCGTCGCTCAGCGCCGAGTTCATAAAGATGGTGCCGAATGACCTTAAGGAGGGAGCGTACAGCCTTGGAGCGACACGTGCCGAGGTTATCCGCAAGGTAGTGTTCCCCGTCGCGGGTTCGGGAATCTTCTCGTCATACGTATTGGCAATTGGCCGTGCATTGGGAGAGACAATGACCGTGACTATGCTCATTGGCAACACCAACAATATTCCCGATTCAATAACATCTACGGGTAACTCAATGGCATCAATCATTGCCAACCAGTTTGGCGAGGCCGACGGTCTGAGGCTCTCGTCGCTGATTGCAATTGGACTGATTCTTTTCTTGATAACTGCGCTCATCAATATGGTGGGCAAGATAATGATTAAACGTGCAAGAATTTCTTAAGAAACTGCTTTTAATACATATATGGCTACATTAAAAATAAAAAACCGTTTGGCAAAGGATAAGCTGATGCTGTGGAGTGTCTGCATTCTTGCGGCCCTTACGGCAGTTCCCCTGCTTGCCATTTTGGGAGAAGTGCTGTTGCGTGGCTACGACCAGCTCTCGTGGTCGTTCTTCACCGAGCCCACACCCACAGCCTACAAGGCAATGAAGGCTGTCGAGGCAAGTGAACCTATCCCCGGAGGTATTGCAAATGGTATCATCGGTACGATGATAATGCTGGGTATGGCTGTTGTCGTAGCCGTTCCTGTAGGCATCCTGTGCGGTGCGTACCTTGCCGAGAACAGCAAGAAGCGTTTTGCTCAGGTGGTAAGTTACTTGACAGACCTCCTGCAAGGTACACCGTCGGTGATTATCGGTATCATCACCTATATTTGGGTTGTAGTGCCAATGAAGGGCTACTCGGCAATTGCCGGCAGTGTGGCTCTATGCATTATGATGCTTCCGCTCATTATCCGCTCCACCGAGGAGACACTGAAAATACTCCCTGCATCGCTCAAGGAGGCAGGATTGGCCTTGGGTGGCAACAATGCGCGTGTTATGCTCAAGGTGCAGTTGCCCGCAGCCTTCGGAGGTATATTCACAGGAGTGCTGCTCGCAATCTCACGAGTGATTGGCGAGACTGCTCCGCTTATGTTCACAGCGCTCGGCTGCTCTCTTATACGTTTCTCTATCGACAAGCCAATATCGGCAGTGCCGCTGCTGATATGGGAGTTCTTCAACGACCCCAATCTTCAGGATCTTATTTGGGGCGCATCGCTCTTCCTCTTGTTATTCGTTCTCACCCTAAACATAACAGCTAAATATCTTGCAAAGAAATGGAATCAGTAAAACCTATATTGGAATTCAAGAAGACTTGTGTGTCATATACCAAGCAGACAATGGCAGTAAAGTATGTATCGGCTGCTATCGAAAGAAATACAATCACTGCAATTATGGGACC
>JAFYSC010000081.1 GCA_017546635.1 Bacteroidaceae bacterium
AACGCAGACGGGCTGGCCCGTCTGCGTTTTATGTTGCAAGTTCCACTGCACTCAGCAACGGCAATCAACCGTTTATCCTATACATATCATTATAGTACTTCTCGTACTCGCCGCTCGTAATATTATCCATCCACTCCTGATTATCCAAGTACCAGCGGACAGTCTTTTCTATGCCCTCCTCGAACTGCAACGAAGGCTCCCAGCCAAGTTCATCCTTGAGTTTTGTAGAGTCTATCGCATAGCGCAGGTCGTGCCCCGCACGGTCGGTCACATACGTTATAAGGCCGAGCGAAGTACCCTCGGGATTACCCAAAAGACGGTCTACGGTCTTTATAAGCATCTTTATAAGGTCAATATTCTTCCACTCGTTGAATCCGCCGATATTGTACGTCTCGGCAATCTTGCCATTGTGGAATATGACATCGATGGCACGTGCGTGGTCAACAACGTAGAGCCAGTCGCGCACATTCTCGCCCTTACCGTATACGGGCAGGGGCTTGCGGTTGCGTATATTGTTTATAAAGAGCGGTATCAGCTTTTCGGGAAACTGATAAGGGCCGTAGTTATTGGAACAGTTAGTGACAATCGTGGGCATTCCGTAAGTATCGTGGAAGGCACGTACAAAGTGGTCGCTGCTGGCCTTTGATGCCGAATAGGGGCTGTGGGGGTTGTACTTTGTAGTCTCGTAGAAGAAGTCGGTTCCGTAGGCAAGATGATGCTCGCCCGACGACGCGGTTGTTGTAAATGGAGGCTCAATGCCCTCGGGATGCGTGAGTTGCAGTGCTCCGTACACCTCGTCGGTAGAGATGTGGTAGAAGCGTTTGCCCTCGTAACGCTCGGGAAGCGACTCCCAATACACCTTTGCTGCCTGCAGCAACGACAGTGTACCCATCACATTTGTACGCGCAAAGGTAAAGGGGTCCTTTATCGAACGGTCGACGTGACTCTCGGCAGCAAGATGTACCACACCGTCAACGCCATACTCCTTCATAAGGGCAAGCATTGTATCGTAGTCGCATATATCGGCCTTCACAAACTTATAGTTGGGAGCATCTTCTATATCCTTGAGGTTCCCCAAATTACCCGCGTATGTGAGCTTGTCGACATTTATTATACGGTACTCGGGGTACTTGTTCACGAAAAGACGCACCACGTGGCTGCCAATAAAACCGGCACCACCAGTCACTATTATGTTACGTTTGAAATTCATAGTATTTTGTTTTTATATAATAACGCGAAAAACGGCACTTTATTATAAAACCGTTGTTCCGCATCCTATAATTTGCAGACAAGACTGCACCCCAAGGCGCAGTCTTGTCCGTATCGGTCCAGCCTGCAAGGATTCACCCCAAGCAGACTGCATATTATCACTGGAGCTTTATAAGCTCAAACTCGGCACCCGAACCGAAGTCCTGGCCATTCTGCGAGTTGAGACCGGTGAAGCGTACGTAACGTGCCTTCACAGGCTCCTTGAAGATAACAACCTGCTGCTTGCTGTTTCTCTCGAACTCACCCTCGCATACCGGCTCGCTCCAATTCTTGCCATCGTTGCTTACCTGAATCTTGTAAGCCTTGATGTTGCCGTTGTCACCACCATCCTGACGGGGGAGATACTTGAAGCCCTTTATCATTGTCTCCTCTGCTGCATCGAAGTCAATCCAGTGAGGATAGCTTGCCACTGTCACAGAATACATTGTGTGCCAGATTGTAGAGGGGTCGCCGTCGACCATCTTAGATGCCTCGTTGCCGTTCTCCTGGCTCGATGCAAACACCACAGTCACGGGAATCGCAGTAACCTCGGCATAGTTGTATGTTGCCGCGAGCGAAGGAGTAGCCTTTTCCCATACGATAATCTCGCCGCCCTTGCTCATATCCACGGGCTGTGTGTAGAGAGTCTTCTTGCCGCGCTTGCCTATCTTGTAGTAAATCTGTGCACCATCTTTTGCGCAGTTCATTGTAACGATACCTCTAAGGTCGCGTGAAAGAAGCACGGGAACAACACCCGAAGGCTGTACGTTTGCCTTCTGTGTGAACTCGCCTGCCTTTACAGGACGCATAATGAAGCCCATTGTATTCTCCGACGATTTTACGCGGTCGTAGTCAAGAGGACCACCCTGACCGCAACTGTTACCGCCAAGACCGTTCACCTTCTTGTCGAGGTGCAGCCAAGTGCCCGAAGACTTGGGCAACTGATAGGGGTGAGCAGCAATTGTAAGCTCAACGTCGTTCCAGGGAAGTGCAGTTGTCGACATTCTGTCGGTAGCAAGGAATATCACACCCTCGCCCTTCTTGTTTGTAAGTGCAGCCCAACGCACGTCCTCGCGGTTGGCCATCTCCTGGGGTTTGGGGAATATCTCGAACTGCTCGGCAACAGTGCTTGAATACTGCTGTACTAACGCTCCCGAGCAACGGTCGTTGTAGTTGTTCTGGGGACCACGGCCATAGTATGTGTAGTTGTCGTACTCAGCGGGCAACTGGAGTTCGTAGCCGATACGTGCAAGATCAACATTCTTGCTTCCGCTGATGCTGCTGTTGAGCTCTACTGAACCGTCGGGATATACTGTGTAGATGCGGTTAGAAATCATATAGAAGTCATTCTCGCCGAATGCACGTGCATCGTCGACAAGCTTCCAGGTGTTGTCGTCGTTCTTCACACGACGTACAGCGTTGGGAGCCTGTGAGTAAACGATGTACTGCAACACCACGCTACCGTCCTTGTTCACGTTTGACACGATAGACATCACGCTGTCCTGCAGGTTGTGCAAGCCGTTTGCATACCAGTTGTTCCAAGCCCAGTTGTCGTTGTCTACGGGTGCACGGTAAGCACCGATTCTCATAACACCGCCCTTGGCAAACACCTCGTTGCCGTTGTACACTACATTGTAGAGCACACCCTTCTTGTTGTCGAATACAATGTTGAATGCACCGTCAACCGCAGCCACTGTGGTTGTTGCATTGTCCTTGCTCACCTCCATTCTGGTCTTTCCGCCCTTTGCAGCGTCGGCAAGTAGGATGCTCTTTGCAGCCTCCTTGAGGAGAATCTGCTCCTCCATCTGCACGTAACCCTTCTTTGCCCAAGGCTGGTCGCTGCCGAGCAACAGCTGTACCTTTACGAAGTACTCGCTCTCGGGGTTCATCTTGACACCAGCAAAGTCGATACGTACCTCCTTGCTCTGACGGGGTGCGATGTTGAGCGAGGGTGTAAAGTAGTGCTCTACCTCCTTACCGTCCTCCCACAACGATACACGCACGTCGAGGTCGTTCAACGGCATAAAGTAGCGCTTGTTGAAAATATTGATGCTGCCGTTCTCTGTCATTGTGATACCTGCATTCTGGTACACCTTCTTCACCTCCCAGTATTGGGGTTTGGGCGAGTGGTCGGGGAACATTATACCATTCATACAGAATGTGTGGTCGTTGGGACGGTCGCCAAAGTCACCGCCATATCCCATATATCTGTCACCTGTCACAGGGTCTACGTTCCAGAAAGCCTGGTCGGCCCAGTCCCAGATGGCACCGCCCATAAAGAAGTTTGTGCTCTCGATAGCCTCCCAATAATCCTTGAGGTTACCCACAGCGTTACCCATTGAGTGGGCATACTCGGAAATGTGGTAGGGATACTTGATATTTGCATTGCCCTGGACCGCATACTGCACCCAACCTACAGAGGGATACTGGTTAGAACCCATATCCACAATGTCGTTGTTGCGCTCATACTGTACGGGACGTGTTGTGTCGAATGCCTTGAGTGCCTCGTAAGCCCTTACGAAGTTCACACCGGGGCCAGCCTCGTTACCGAGCGACCATATTACAACCGAAGGACGGTTCATTGTAGCGTATGCCATCTCCATTACACGTGCAACGTGCGCATCCTCGAACTCGGGAACGTGCGAAAGAGACTCCTTGCCGTAGTAGTACTCGTGGCTCTCGATATTCGCCTCGTCCTCGAGGTAGATACCGTACTTGTCGCACAGATAGTACCAGTAGGGGTCGTCGGGATAGTGCGAGTTGCGCACGTGGTTGATGTTGCCCTGAAGCATAAGCATCACCTCGTTGTACATCTGCTCGCGTGTGATTGCGTGTCCACGCTCCAGACTGCTCTCGTGACGGTTGACACCCTTCATCTTGATGGGCTTGCCGTTGAGATAGTAGTAGCGTCCTGCAATACCGAACTCATCGTCCTTTGCCGCAACGTCGAGAATCTCGCACTCGCGGAAACCGATGTGTGTAGAAGCAGTCTCAACCACACGTCCCTTCTTGTCGAGCAACTGCACCACGAGAGTGTAGCGGTTAGGTTCCTCGGCACTCCACTTTGCAGGGTCAGCAACCTCAAGGGCAAGCTGTACGGTAGACTTTACGCCTGCCTCGATGACAGCAACGTCACCGACAACCTTTGCACCCTCAACGATTGTATTCTCGTCGCTGTAAAGCTCGTTCTTGTACAACTGGGCCTGAAGCTTGTAGCCTTTAGCCTTCTTCTTGTCGAGATTACGGATATCTACATCAATCTTTGCAACAGCATCCTTGTACTGGGCGTCGAGGTCGGTTACCACGCGGACGTCACGAATCTCAACAGGGTTTGTCGCTGTAAGTGACACTGTACGGAAGATACCGGGAAGGCGGAACATATCCTGAGCCTCGAGGAACGAGGCATCGCTGTTACGGTATACCTCAACTGCAACAACGTTCTCGCCCTCGACAAGATACTTGCTGATGTTGAATGCAGCAAGGTTACGTGAGTTCTTTGAGAAACCAACGTACTTGCCGTTTATCCAGAGATAGAAGAATGAATCAACTCCGTCGAAGTTGATATACACCTGACGGCCTTTCCACTCGGCGGGCACATTGAATGTACGGCGGTAAGAACCCACCTCGTTCCTGTTCTTGTATGTCGTGTGGCTCTGATGGGGCTCACGCATTACGCCACCCTTCCAGTCGCCAACAGCCACCTTATGATGGAAAATAACCTTTTGGTTTGTGTAGACGGGGGTACCGTACTTTTGTGTACCGTCCTCCTGGATGCCGTAAACGTTCCAGTTCATAGGCACCTCTACCTTGTCCCAAGCAGACACGTCATAAGAGGGGAGATAGAACTCCTCGGGACGCTCCCAGGGATTGCCCACCCAGTTGAAACTCCAGGTTCCGTCGAGAGAGAGATAGTACTCGCTGTTCTCGGGAAGAACCTTTCGTGCGCTCTCCTCGTTGGCAAATGTAAAGAACCAACCTCTTGGTTGCTCTTTGTTAAGAGCAAGTTCCATAGGCGATTCCCACTCACCACCCGAAGGTGCAGCAACATCGCCGTATGCAAAACCTTTCAGATTCTGCGCCATTGCAGTACCCGACAACAGAAGGGCAGCAACAGTAGCCATCAGCAATTGTTTTTTCATAATAAGCTGTCAATTAAAGTTTTATAATAGTTTAATAATTATTTGGCACTATAAACTCACTATGCAGGAGACACTTGGATTATAGAACTTTTACTTACATATAGCATCAATAAAAACATCGCATTATGCCATATAAACCCACATTAATTGCAAAGATAAACAAATATTGCCATAAATATATAATTATTGCATAATTTAAATGCAATAAGCCGAATTACATTTACGCAGGAAACTCCAATCCGCTCTTTTTTGATAATTTTTATTTACACCACATCCACAGACTACGGTTACAAAAGGACAAAAAAAATAAAAGCCACGTAACGCAGCTTTTATTAGGAGTCCACAGTGGGACAGGAGAGTCCGAAGAAGGATTAGTTCTTACCAGCCTCAACAGAAGCCTTACGGAAAGCCTTCATCAACTTTTCGAGTTCGAGAGAAGCCTTACGAGCGCGTGTTCCAGCAGCTTTATTACCCTTCTCTACCTGTGCATTAGCGTCAGCCACAAAAGCAGCATATGCCTCTTGGATTTGTTCAACAAGTTCTTTCATAATTATGTCAATTAGGTTAACAATGCACAAAGATAATAAAAATCCATATAAAAAATATATTTCGCATTTTTTTTTAGGCAAAAAGAGTAATTTATCTCATTTTAACCACTTCCGCCCCATAAATAGTTCCTGAATCAGATACCACGCATCGAACAAACCCCCAGCCCGCACGTTTAATTCAGGAAGCACATATTACAGATAAGAAAAGAGCCGTTTTTTCACTCCAGACAGCCGGCTCCGCCACAGCACAAAAAAAGGAAATACTTTGCTTTTATATAAATAATAGTTATCTTTGCAAGGAATGAGAAGTGCAATTGCACGCCATTCACACAAACCGCAACATTTGTAACGCAACCAGCATTGCAAATCTTAACTGACTGGTAGACAAGGATTTACAAATCTATCAGTGCCCCCAAGGTATACACATAACCGACAAGATAGATATTTTTACTCAACAAATTTTCATTAAAATCGGCACTCTTTTTACAGCGTGCACATTGCGCCTTGGGAGTTTTTGCAGAACAAATGAATTTGCATCATAGCAAATATAGCAAAAAAGAAGAGCCTTTTAACAAATTTTACATCGAATATAATTTCTAAAATCTTAGCATATGAAAAAAATTTTTGCTGTTTTCGGTTTTTTACTTTTACTGACAGCCTGTAAATCAACAAAGGACATATCCTATTTCCAGGACACTCTACAGGAATCGACCGCAGTAGTGACACCTAAACAAATCACCTTGCGCCCACAGGACAAGTTGACTGTCATTGTAAACACACGCAACCAGGAATTGACAAATATGTTTAACCTTGCTTATGTTACAAAACAGCTGGGAACCACAACAAATTACGGCACAGGACAAGGAATTTCGTGCTACACTGTGGACAACGAAGGCAACATCGATTTTCCGATACTGGGCAAGGTCAACGTAGAAGGAAAGACACGCACCCAGATTGCCAGGCAGATAAAAGACGAACTCATCAAGC
>JAFYSC010000082.1 GCA_017546635.1 Bacteroidaceae bacterium
CGAAAATAGATTTGGTGTGCGGTACAATGCCTTCAAAGAGTGACACGGCTGTGATACTGGTGGTCGAGGCTGCGTATACAGAGGCTAAACTCGACAAGTTTGTGCACGCGAACATCGCTGGTGACCATGTGTCGGGTGGTGTGAGATACGGCGGGTACAGGTGTGACAGGAACACCGGTGCTTTCGTATATTACAATGGTGCCTGGAAGTCCTGTCACAAGGACTATTTGCACGAGTTGGACTCGGCGGCATTGTATGGTGGCGCTGCATTTGCACAAGAACTGATAATGAAAGACGGTGTGTTGCTTGAGACTGGGCGCAAGGACTTGGATTGTAATGTGTTCCGCGCATTGTGTGAACGAGAGGGCAGGCTGTGCATAATGGAGGCAGAGTCGTGGGTGACATTCGGACGTTTCAAAAAGAAATTGCTGGAGGCCGGTGTCGAAAATGCAATATACATGGATATGGGCAGTGGATGGAACCATTCGTGGCTGCGTACCGACACCGGCGTAGTTGAGCTTCACCCCAAGGTGCATGACTATTGTACAAACTGGATAACCTTCTATAGGTGATTTGAATAAATAAATGAACTAAATTGATACATATTATGGCAAAAGTAAAGATTTCAACAACTATGGGCGACATTACAGTGCGCCTTTATGACGAGACTCCACAGCACCGCGATAACTTTGTGAAGCTGGCATCGGAGGGTTTCTTCAATGGTACATTGTTCCATCGCGTGATAAAGGATTTTATGATTCAGGGTGGTGACCCCGAGAGCAAGGGTGCTCCTGCAGGTAAGAACCTTGGCAGCGGTGGCCCGGGATACAATATCCCTGCCGAGATTCAGCCTGCGCTCTTCCACAAGCGTGGTGCGTTGAGCGCTGCGCGCCTTGGCGATGAGGTGAACCCAACAAAGGAGAGCAGTGGCAGCCAGTTCTACATTGTTTGGGGAAAGGTGTACAAGGCTGCCGAGCTGAAGCAGCTTGAGCACCAGATGAAGATGCAGCAGGAGCAGAATATTTTCAATGCATTGGCCATGGAGCGTCGCGAAGAGATAATGAACATGCGCCGCAACCGCGACCGCGAGGGTTTGATGGAGCTGCAGGACAAGTTGGCGAAGATGGCAATGGAGAAGAGCAAGGAGATGGGTGCTCCGGCATTCACACCCGAGCAGGTGGAGGCATACACTACACAGGGTGGAACTCCGTTCCTCGATGGTGGATATACCGTGTTTGGCGAAGTAGAGGAGGGACTTGATGTTGTTGAGGCAATACAGAAGGTGGAGACATCAATGGGCGACCGCCCCAAGACCGATGTGGTGATGAATGTGACCGTCGTGGAATAAACAGGTTGGATATTGAAAGAGGGAAACTGCAAATTTACAGTTTCCCTCTTTCTTCTGTTCTTGTTGTTCTACTTGTTCAGGCAAGGTGAATTGTGTAATCAACCTCGTCGTCCCTGCAGGCATCAAGGTCTAATCCTACGCGCTCTGCAGCAAACTCGTGGTCGTGCCTCTTGACCCAGTCGTAGTACTCATCTAAATTATAGTTATAAATATCATCGGATTCCTCTTCGTCTTCTTCGTACTCGTATTCGTCATCTTCCTCTTCATCGGATTCCTCTTCCTCCTCGTTGTTGGCATAGTTGGGGTGATCGGACTCATCTTCGTACAAAGAGATTCCTGGTATAAACAATCCATCCTTGATGTCCTGGTCGATATGTTCCTCAAGGCTCTCGTACAGGCATTCGTTATAAGCTTCGTATAACCAATATTCCTCTACCATGTAGTAGTATTTTTCTTCGAGCTGCTCGTGCAGTGATTGAAGTGTTGTATCTCCATTCTCGATTGTGCTGACAATCTCTTTGCAAGAAATCTTGTCCGAACCAATCTTTCGCAACGCTTCTAACTCAATGTCGCTGACTTCGATTTCAATATTCTCATTACTGCCATAACCGCATCCGCCACAACCGTATCCGTAAAAGGCATTCAGTTCAACATTTATTTTTGCCATAATATCAAACTTTGTTTTATCAAAAGTGTGTCAAAGGTAAGGAATTTTATTTAAAAATGCTAACTTTGTGTAGAGTGTGTGTTACGGTTGCCAAAAATGTTGTGAGGCAGGCCGTAGAACCTAAATGTTATCGACATTGGATAGGCATGTGTTGGTACTGGGTTTTATACGTTGTATTGGCTTTTTAATTATTGATTATGGATAGATTCTTATGTTCAAAATTGGCCTTGGAACACTTTGCCGGCAAACAGCATACGGTAGAGTATGAGGTGTATGCTGGGAACAAGACTGAGTTCAGGACCTACGAAGTGCAGGTTGCGGTTTTTGGAGAAGATTTCAACCAACCGCCGACGATTGAGACGTTGCGAGTGAGGTTGTCCGATGAGGAGTATGTGCTGCTTTTGCAATGGCAGCTGCAGAATACTGGTGCCGGCTTTAATGTTTGCTACGAGGAGTTGGACGATGTAAGTGTGTCCATTGAGTGCCAGATTGAGGAAAAGATTTTTGGCGACAACGTGGTTGGAACGTATGCCGTATATCTTACTGAGGTGATGCGTGATGTTGCATCTATAATGAATAAACAGAACGGGTGACACGCATATTTTATGGCAGAGTATAAGATATGATTCAACAGGTGCCTTTGTTGTCTATATTTGCCAAGGAGTATTTACAGATGTACCTGTAAAGGATGCAACATTTCGGAGTGATATACCCTTTTTGAGTAATCCGAAATCAGAACTGTATGGTGGTTGTCTACTTATTCAAGAAGGCCAACCCGATGAGGAATATAGCCAAGATTGAAAATGTAGGAATATCTACGGTAATGAGAGTGAAGAAGTATGGTGTCTAAACACAACAATCCCCAGGACAACCTATAAAACGATGGTCTTGGGGATATTTTTCTTTTTATGCATTCCAAAGCGGTTCCATTTCCCAGCCAACTGGAAAACCAAGAGCTTTTAGGTCAACCTCTGGGAATTTTACGAACAACCACTGAAGCTTTGCAAGCATATCGTTTTGAGGGGAAACAATATCTAAGAAATATTTTATTATGCAAATATTAAAATATATTCGCAGATAATCGGTAGTTAAGGTTATCCAAGGGCGATTGATTTGGTCGGGGATTGTGGCGAGAATTGTATTTCGTTTATTCCAAACACGAGCGTGATGACAACAAGAGTTGTGTGTCAATGTTATTATAGTTAGCCATGACTCAAACGGATCTATTTGCAAACCGAATGTTTGAGATACACGCTTCTTAATATTTTTCTTTTTGATGTTATTGTAGATGTTTGTAATAATACCAAAAGGTAATATTTCAGAAAGCATCCATGCTGGTGGATATGGATTTGAGTATGTGCTTTTAAAGTGTGCGATGAAATCCTCTCGGGATTTGCGAAGTTCTGCGTCTATCAGTTGCATGGTTTTTGCAAACTTCGTCTTATCGGTAAAGTAATTAGCATCAGTCATCCAAAATGGATTACCTGTTATTTCGCAACATGTATTAGCAATGGCACTTCGAACAGCTACTTCTATCTTCTCAATCTCGTTAAACAGAAGCATTCTTAACTTCTTGTCAAAACGATAAAGCATCATCACTTTATCAAATGAAGCATTGTTCTTGTATTTGTGTAATTCCTTTGGTGTGCAAAGGAATGGATACATATATGCGGACAATCTATAATAGCCGATGCGTTCAATATCGTGTTCGGCTTTGTTTGTGTCTGAGATATGCAATCCTCTTGATTGTAGCAAAGAGATGATATCGTGTGGATTTGAATAACCTTTGCTGAATGGAATAGTCGTAGCCATGAGTTGTGTATATAAATAAAAACGACCCGCACATTTGAGCATTGTTAAGAGGCTTGGCGGGTTCTAGTATTGTAAAGATAATACAAAAAAGAAGAGTTTGCAATAGTATATCTAAAAAAGATATTAAATATTTAACTCTATTTGATGTAATGGTCAGAGATGGCCTATAGATCCTATTTGCGACCACCCGAAAAGTGGTCGCTTTTTGGTTGCAAAAGGTCGTACGGAATAGTGGTTTATGGGGCAATGCGGGCTCATTTAAGACCTCAAACTCCATTTTACATATAAATTGCCTTATGGAGCTCGAAAATGTCTTAAATAGACTGCTACTGGCTGTATGAGATCCTTCGCGTATGCTCAGGATGAACTGTGTAAAAATCCAAATAAAAATCAAGTTAAAATCTCACTGTATACAGAATTGCTTTTCACAATCGCAAATATCTGTTTCAGTAGTTTATTCACAACGGCAATCAATATCACTTTAATAGGCTTGCCCTTTTCCTTGAGACGCATATGAAGCGCCGCACAGGCTCTGTTGTGACGTATTGCTGAGATTGAACACATATACAGTAGTTTTCTTATCCAGCCCATACCCATTTTGCAGATATGGGCCTTGCCGTGTACAGATTTGCCCGAATCGTATATTCGAGGACACAATCCAAAATAAGAACTCAATTGGCGGTAGTTCTCAAAGCCGTGCATACCTTTTGTTGCGGTAAGTAATGCTATTGCGGTTTTCTTTCCTACACCAGGGACAGAACTGATGTGTTCCACAACTGTTGCATCTTCTTGTGCTATCAACTCTTCGATTCGCTTTTCCAACAGCACTATCTGCTTGTTAAGCCTCTTTGTATGGCTATTCAGCATACGGCAAAGCCTTGGATCGAAGACAGGCGAGTTGTTGATGGCCTCCAACTGGTTCTCAAACTGCGTAATGTTGGTCAACAGCAGCTCAATACTGCGATATATCTGCTGTATGCGGATATAGTTATCCGAGGTTGGTTTCCACTCTGTCAGTTCCATTCTACGGGCATAATCGACAAGTTGTCTTGCATCCGCCTTATCAGTCTTGGTACGGCACATTACCGCTCGGGAGAAGTTTTTTACCGACAATGGATTGACAACCGATACGGCAATGCCGTGTTTGTTCAGGGCATAGGCTAAACGCAAATGGTAGACTCCGGTCGCTTCCATGACACAGATGCTGTCTGTAGGGACTTCCTTGAGGAAAGACTTGATACCTTCTGCATCATAGGTATAAGTTTTGGAGCTATAGCCGCAAGGCTGAATAGAGAAACATGCATCAAACTTCTCCTTGGAGATGTCAATTCCAATAATTTTGTTTACATTTGCCATGCCAATTAAATTTTAAAAGTTTGCAGAAGGCTCTTTGTTTGTTCCATCGATTCTAAATACAGGCTCCAACGCCTAATGAACTGTTCGAAATCTTACAAAGAAAGTAAGGGGGATTAACATCCCGAACGGTATCTTCAGTACCAATGACAGTTAATAATCTTTATCCTTTACTACTTCTGTTCACTTACGAAGATAGCGAAATTTCGCTATCTTCGTTTCGTTCTGCAAATATAGAATGACAGGTTCGTGTGGTTTCTACTCCTCACCGCTACGCGGAGCTAAGTCCTCCTCTGTTTATAGAAGAGCGCTTTTGTATTTTCTACTCCTCACCGCTCTGCGGAGCTCCTCTTCGCAAGAGGAGCGCTTTGTGGTTTTTCTACTCTCCACCGCTCAGCGGAGCTAAGTCCTCCTCTGTTTATAGAGGAAATCTTGTGCAAGCGAGTGAGTGGATGCTTGCATACACTCGCAACGAGCACAGCCAAGTTTCGCCGAAGGCAAAGGGAGCGCCTGCGGTGGAGGAGTTTGCAAAAGGAGCGCATTTTTTGAGTATGTAAAAAAAATGCGGGTACAGAGGTTATGAGACCAATGCACCCACACGGAATAGATGACTCTTAAGCGTCAAGAGTTATCTTTGGTACTTGGCAACAGTGAGTGCCCTTTTGCAAAGCTGAGCCTGTTCTTGACGGTGGTTACCGGAATAGCAAGTTCCCGGGCTATCTCTTCATAGGTGAGACCTGCCAAATAGAGTTCAATGGTTTCTTTCAATGCAACATTGGGTTGCCCAATTCTTCCTGTGTGTATAATTTCCTGCATAGTTATGTTGTTTATAATTGTGAATAACACAACAATAAACAGTCGACACGGAATATTGATTAAAGCGAACTGAATTTTAACATTTGAGGAGTTGCTCCTGTTCTTTTTTCAGGAGTTCCCACGCGTTGAGTTCCTGGGGTGTTGCCACCCTGTAGTTGTTGCTCGTTGCACTCATTCCCTTGCCCTCGCGAAAGAATACGCGTTCCTCGATGGGCAGGTTATCGATATTCTGGGTGTAGTACACACCTTCTTGTTTCTCTAATGTGTTCATAGCTGTGTTTATGGCTGTAAAGTATGTTTCAGACTATTGACAGGTTTATTTCTGTCTGCTTAAAGGCGCAGCTTTCGTCCATTTTTCTCTCCAGTTCCTGCAGTTTGTCCGACAGGTAGTTTAGGGCTTCGTTCACCTCGCTTATCAGTCCGTCGCAAAGCAACTCTGCCGATATGTTTTTCCACAATGGGTTGCCATTATTGGCGGGTATTGTGGCAATGAGAGAGGCGCTCTCCTCGCTCAAGGGTAAAATGATGCTTCTGCTGTCGGTGGTATCGCTGCCTGCAACACACTCTATTTTGCCACTCTTGTCCTTGACAAAGCCAAAGACAATGTCGGCACCATTGCTTGCGGCACGGAAACGTATCTTCTTGAAATGACCTTTGAAAGGTCTCAGGTCGACACGATAGGACATATATTCATTGGAGCGGGCAATGCTGCCATCGGCCATAGCTGCTCCGTCCATCACTTCCGATGGCACCACGACGCAGGGAATGCCTATGTAACGCGCCAGTGCATTATGTTTGTTGTACAACACCTTGAGGGTCATATTGTCCACTACGTTTGAGTTGTTGTGTTCCTTGTTGTCGTGTTTCTGTTTTTTTCTGTTTTCCATAGTAGTCTGTAATTAAAAAGGTTATAATATTTTTCTAAAAAATGTTTTTCTTATATTGGACTGTTATTGCATTCTCTCAACATCTGCCTGAGTATGCCCACCTCGCATTCGAGTTTCAGCAGGCGCAGCGACATATTTTTTATCACACGCTCTATGCGCTCGTCGGCCACTCCTGTATGCAGTTCTACCGTTATGTTGTCCCATACGGCTCTTTTCCCCTCCATAGGAACCGATGCATAAAGAGCCAGGGAATTGGGTGTGAGCGACAGTGTGGTGTAGCCGTCGGGGGTGTCGGGCGAAAGAGCGAAGGACTCAATCCCGCCTTGCTTGTCGATGATATATCCGCTGACAACATCATTGCCGTTACCCTTACCGCGGAACTTCACCTGCTTGAATATTCCGTTGAACGGTGCCAGCTGTATGCGGTAACCGCCAAAGCCTTTACTGCGCATACCATACTCGTGGAGTATTGCAGGATAGGGGCGTATCCTGTCGGGACGGAGCACGCAAGGGGTCCCCACATAACGGGCAAGTGCGTTGCGACGTCGCAGCAGACGTTTTATGGTGTACATCCGTATTGCTGCAGCATCAAAGGGGTTGGGACTTTGGGATGTGACAGACTTCTCTTGTCCATTTGGACGGTTGGCTGACGTAGCTTTTGTTTTCTCCATTTTCATAACCGATGTTCGTTTGATTAACGGTGCGAAGTTAATATGGTTTTGGAGCGACATTGTTGTAAAATTACCAATTTGTAAACGCAAATTTTGTATTTTGGCAGCTTATATGTACCTTAGCGACAGACTAACGATGTTGTAACAATATGGAAGGAAAAGATACAACAGTTATTTTCTTTGAGCTTATACAGATTGCGATAGGCACAAGAGAGGCTGATACATTCACACATACCCTGAGCAATGACGAATGGCAACAGATATATGACATATCCGTAAAACAGACTGTTGCCGGCATTGTGTTTCTGGGAATAAACAAACTGCCCCAGGAGAAGCGTCCCCACAAGCAACTGTATATGCAGTGGTTCCTGCTGTGCGAGAGCATAAAGAACAAGAACCGCAAACTAAGCAAAGCTGCCGAAAAGATATCGCAGAAATTTGCAGAGATAGGCTTTGAGAATACCATACTCAAGGGACAAGGAGTGGCAGAGCTATATCCCGAGCCGCTGTATCGAATCCCTGGCGACATAGACATATGGCTCAAGGGAAGCAGGAAGGAGATATACCGATACGTAAAAAGCGTAACGCCCGACTGTACCCCATTCTACCACCACGTCGATTTCAATGTTATCAAGGATATTGAAATTGAGGTACATTTTACCCCGTCGTGGATGTTCAACTATTTCACCAACCGTACACTGCAGAAGTATTTCGAGGAGCAGCAGGAGCAGCAGATGCACAATACAAGGACAACGGCCAACGGAATATGCCTGCACGCACCAGACAACAACTTCAACCGCATCTTTATACTCGTTCATATATACCGTCACCTTTTCAGCGAAGGCATTGGACTGCGGCAAATCCTCGACTATCACATGGTGCTGGCGCAAGGATTCACGCCACAGGAACGCGACAACACAATGCACATACTGGAAAGTCTCAATATGGGCGGCTTTGCCGCAGCCTGTATGCATGTGCTGAAAAAGGTATTTGCCACGAAAGAGGAATTCCTCATTGCCGAGCCCGATGCCATAGAGGGCGAGTTCCTGCTGAACGAGATTATGATAGCAGGCAACTTCGGGAAATTCGACCACAGGCAGGACATAGGCCCAGACGATAAGCCAATAAAGAGATTCTTCAGAAAATTAAGACAATGCTTCCGTTTCTTCAGATACCACGCTGGTGAAATTCTATTTGCCCCGCTTTTTAAGATATGGCATAATATATGGAGGTTTGTATATTTCAGGTAGGTTATAATGCAGCAATGTCTATCTACAACTATACCACATTGCCTACTGCATCGGTCCACACCGTACCATTCCACCACACAGGCTTACCGAGCGCCGTATCATAGAAACAAGACCCTGTAACAGGATGCGACGGGCGGCAGTCCGTTTCGCCATTATCGGGTACACCGACATCCTTCCAGGCACCCCACATTCCGGCACCGCCACCAGAACGGCTTTTGAATGTCACAGACCCATTGAGCGACAAGGAGTATTTGAACTGCGAGACAGTACGGGTAGCCCCGATAGTGTTTGCCGCAGGATAATTGTTAAGGACCACAAGAAGGAACATATCCATTGCTGTATCGCCCGACAGCAATATGCCGCTATAGATGCCATTGTCCACATAATTGTCCAACGACGTTACAGCTCCAGTCTCTATGTTTGTCTGCATCTTTCCCCAGGAAGCCCACACAAGTCCATTGGCATCACCTGTAGCTGTACGCAAATAGAGATTACCGTCGGCACCTAACCGGTTCGAAAGAAGAAGCATCTGCGTAACGCATCTCTCATTGCTGTTTATCGTGCTGTCGGCAACAATCAGGGTGGCAGCTATCGTGTGACCCGGATTGCCGTTCCGGACAGGTAGTCCATCCGACAAATTCAGGCGTTCACCGTTTATGACATACACGCCCTGCACCACGAACTCGTCGATATTGGAATTCTCATCCCATACTACATTCCTTTTTGATACCTTGTTTGAGATTTCGGCCGACAATTCCCTCTCCTTTTCCTTTGACCTTGCAATCTCGTTGTCAACAGATTGTCTGACATCTTCAATCCTGGGCAACAGATTTGCGCCTGCATTTGTACTGAGTCTGATTCTTTTCTTTTTCATAGATATTACATATAGTTTATTATCCGGTTGTTACGAGCTGCATTGTGCGATGCTCATACAACCGCCGGCAAAAGTAATCAGCGCCACAGAGTGCACAGTTGTAATATTGACAAAAAAGAATTGCATAAAGGAAGAAAACTGCATTATGCCCTGTTATACCACTTATGATAAAAAATCCCGATTGCAGGATTATGCAATCGGGAAAATTCAGATAAACTTAAACAGCTTCTTACCTGACAAGAATCTTTTTTCCGTTGACTATATATATTCCCGAGGAACGTATATCATCGAGACGATGTCCCGATAGTCCGAATATACCGTTCACAGATGAATCTTTAGACATATAGACCGAACTTATACCGGTGGCAATGAATGCGCGCAGCTCATCGTATGACTTTTGCAGTTTCTCCCTTGCAGCCTTAATCTGTTCAACTGTATTACCGCTATTATATACCCTTGTAGCAACCGACAGCACATCGTAGGCAGCTGCAGCAAAATCGTTGTCGAGTCCTGTTCCTTTGAAACCGTCGAACACCTTTGCCGTAGATGTCAGCTTGTATATGTCGAACTCTGCCATATGCCAATATCCTCTCTCGGCATATACATTGAAACTCAGGTATCTGTACTCCGTCTCAAAATTTGTTCCACACGTCCATTTTGCATTGCCTGTCTGCGGGAATGAAGGCGATGTCACCTGTGCTATTTCATTGTACCGGACATTGTCGTTGCTTCCATAGATGACAATCTTGTCTGGAAAGTCATTCGACGCATTGCTGCGTGTGGTATAATCGAATGTAAAATATCCGAGCATATTATCGGCACCAAGGTCCACTGCAATATAGTGCGAGCCACCTGCCACACTGCCTGCGCTATAATCGGTATGGAAATGCGTCGCCACATTGTTGTCGATGAGGTTTGATATGGGACCCTCGGCAGCCGACTGTGCATTGGTCCACATATAATTCGCTTCGGACTCCTTTTTTGTCTGTAAGGCTATTGCCTTTTTCTTTCCTACAGGATTGTAGGTTGCCACCTGCGAGGTGAGCGCCTCCATCTGCTCTATAAGATTTCCAAGAGCAGCACGTTCAATGGCCCTTTGCTTGCCCTCGGGGACATACAACAACCGGGTACCGTCGCCATTGTACAGGCAACCGTCCTTCGAGGAGTATGCCATGCACCCCTCCTCGACAATTATCTCCTCAAGATTAGAGCACCCGCTGAAAGGCGAGTTCCCGTTACCCGAAAAATCGGAACCCAAGAACCCTATTGTATTGGGCAAAGTAATGGAAACGAGGACATCATTCCCATTAAATAGTCCGCTGTCGAATCCAATGACTGCATATCTGTTGCCAAGCACCTCCACTTCACGGGGTATTACAAGAGCAGCATCGCCGCTCTTCTGCACTTTTGCAAGGATAATGTCACTGCCGCTGATGCGGTACTCTATCTGCCATCCTGCAACCTCTATGCATTTGTTGAATCTTGCCGTGTAGACAGCATCCTCTCTTGCATACATTGTATACTCGGGCTGCCTTGTCACAAGACGGCCGTACTGGTCGTACCAGCCGAGGAACTCAACATCGTCGCCCGCCTTTGTAGCCTTCATATAGAAAGGTACACCCTTTGTCACGTCCCACTCCTCTCTTGTAGAGCCGTCGGGTGTCTCGTCGGTCCACACAGCTACGGTTCCCCACTCCTCATTGCTGCTGTTCACGGCAATATGTGCAGCCTTGTCCGAGAACTCCGTTACGTTGAGGACTATCTCATATACAGGACGTATGGATGCATCCTTTGCCCCTTTGCCCGACGGCTTGCCGTTATTGTCCCAAGCACCGTCGAAGCGCAGACGCATATGTGTAATTCCAAGAGGTGCATCGTATGGCAGGACAACATTAATCTTGCTTGAGCATACAGCTGTATTCTGCGCACCCTCTGTTCCTACTGTTTTCAGTAGTTCTCCCCCATCGTTGAAATCGCCATCGGCATTAAGGTCTATGAATGCCCGCATATAGCAATATTTCAGTCCATCCTTTCCACCGTTGTCATACTCGACATCAAAACTTGCACCCTGCGGGATATTTATGATTTGGGGGATTGTGGTAAAGATTTTCTCGGGAACAGACGTTGTTCCGTATATTGCCTCGGGCTCACGATTATAATAGGCGAAGGTCATATTGTGTACAAACTGTGCATAAGTGGCAATATCGCCATACTGGCTTGTTGCACATTCAATGACACCCCACTTGTCCTGTATGAAGTTGGCAGTGAATGTGGCACCCTCCTTGCCGTAATAGACAAAGGGATTATCGTTGCTCACCACATTGCCCTTTGCATCGGTCCAATTGCCGAAATTATAACCGGTGTCGGGTATTGCCGTAATCTTTACAGGTTCGGTATTTGTAACAGTGAGAGTCTTGCTTCCCTCTATCTCTACCGAGCCGTTGCTGCCTGCCACAGCCGTAACGGTACGCGGGGTTGTTATATTCTCTATTATGGCTACACAGAACGTTATGGCTGTGCCGTCGGCAAATGTTACCTTTGCTGTGGTCTTTCCAATCTCGGCATCGGAAGGTATCGACACTTTTCCATCCTTTACAGGCAAGTTCTCACTGTTGCCCACAGCGCCGTCGTTGTTCAAGTCGACCCACACGGCATTCATATCGACATTCTTTCCTATTTTAAGAGGCAACTCCACTGTAGTGCCACGGAACACCTCGGAAACGACACCGCTCTTTGTCGCATCGCGCACTACACCCATTGGGAAGATGTAGTTCCTTTCCTTTCCAACGACAACACCGAAATAGTTCCCGAATGTTTCCACAGCCTTTTGGGTAGCGGTTACATCTGTTGGAATTTCCACTTTGGAGTAATCGTAGTTTGTATAATCCACTGTCCACGGATACTCAATAGCAGAGTACCAGCCTCCCGAGGGAGCATTGCCGCCGTTCTCGAAGAAATGTTTCCAGCGGCGGTAATGGAAGTCCTTTATCAAGCCCGCCCAACAACGGTTCGAATAGTCGTGCAGGTCGGTATCGCCCTTTGACCACACTGTAACCTGGGTACGCGCATTCCACTCGAGCCAATTGCGGTCGTTGACAGTTGTTCCCTCTGCCTCATCGGCAATGTTGCGTGCGAGGCTTGTCCAGCGCTCGAGCTTGAAATTCTCGTCGTATGAGAGCATTTCGTCAAGGTCGAGCATCAGCTGCAGATAGAGTTTATACAGGCGGGTGTATTCGACTGTATTGCCCTCCTCGCGCGCAGCCTTTACAAGCGGCAGGAGCTCGGCTGCATAATCGACCATAGACTGGCGTATGATGTCTATCAGGTCGTAGTTATAATTCTCAATGCCCTCGGCACCTGTTACAAGGTCGCCTATAGAGATTAACTTTTCGGCAGCTACAAGCACATCCTGTGTATCCCAATATATTGCCGATGTACTCCACGAAGATACACTCTTTACATTCCACGACGGACGCGCAAGGATAACTGCCTCCGATGTACCCTGCTGGTCGGTGGGACACGCCCATACCGACTTCTTCAAGTCCTGCAATGCCGAAATAGCCGTTGCATTGTCTATCCCGTAACGCGAATGGGCATACTCCCTGAGCCATTCATCGGCTGTGGGACGGTTCACGGGATTCATCCAGGGAAGTTCAAAGAGCATATCATAGAGCACAGGGTTAGTCTCTGTACCCTCGGGGGTAGCACCCACACCATGCATATTGTTGCCTTTTGCGAGTGCTGCAAAGTAGTCGTCCATTGTCGACTCCAGACGTCCGTGCATACCGCTGCGGCCGCCAAAATTGTGCAGCATACAGAACACATAAGGACGCCCGCTGAAATAGTCAGTATTCCACTTGGCCTTTCCGGGAGCATCGGAGAAGAGGTCGAGACCAATGAAACGGTCGCCATAGCTGCTCATAGAGCTGAAAGCACCGCTCTGCGGAACACCCTGCCAATACTGGATTATCCATTTGGGCTTTTCATCGACATTGTATCTCTTTCGGGTATCAGTATCTACTGCATCATAATAGCTGTCGAGTTCCTTCATAATATTGGGGTAGCAGGTAGCATTGGAGACACCCGACGGCAGCGAGCCCTCGTGAAAGGGGTCGATACTGTAGAACTCCGATACACCCATCACCTCGTGCAGATGCTTGTAATAAACGGCTGCAAATGTACGGTAGCTGGCAGTATTGGGCTTGAGGATATCGGGACGGGTATATCCTCCTGCCCACGTTCCGTTATCTACCACATCGTTCCTGTTGAACCCGTTTATCGAGTAGTTCACTATGCAGTTGGGCACCTGACCGCTGAAGCCTGGTATTACGGGCTGCATACCGAGTTCGCGCATACGCTGCAGCATATCGCGGCAGAGTTTTTCCTGACGGGCGTACCACCATTCGGGATTACCGTTCATATTTACGTCGGCTGCATTTATCGTACCGCCCCATCCCTCGAGGTTATTCATTGCAAACCAGGCAATGAATCCGGGGCCGGCAATATATTTGTCGATATCCGACTTTGCGACACCAAGCTCCTGCAGAAACTTGCGTGTGACAACGTCCAAGCCGACAAGGTTAAGCGGCGCATTTATTCCGTGCAGCGCCATCCAGTCTATCTCCTTCTGCCAACGCTCCCAGGTCCAGAAAGCCATCGAATAGGAGAATGTACAAGTATTGAAATTATATCTGTACTCCGTGTTGCACACGTGCTTCTCCTCGGCAGCCGGCAAAGGGAAGTCCATCTTATTGAAATCGGCCCTCAGATTGTTCCAGGTCAGATTTACGTGGGCATAGTGGTTAAGATACCAGTTTATACCTGTTGCCACCGAGAGCGCACTGTTGCCTTTTATACACGGTTTGCCGTTTTGTGAGGTTATGACAAAGACATCCTTGCCATTCTCGGCAAACGCCCCGTCAATTACCGTTACGAACTTTTCCGAAGCCCCTGTACCTCCAATACGGTCGAGCAGCGCATCAATGGCCTCTTGCGGTGCGGCCACAGGTGCCTGTGCAGACACAGGCAAAAAGAATGATGCCCAGATGGCCACCAGAGTAAGAATTACCTTTCGCATAGATATAACAATTTTATTCAACATTCACAATCCATAAGGTTGCAGCGCTTTGCTACATTCTGCAAATGTATACAAAATATTATATATAATTTAGAAGCTGTTTAAATACTTTTACAAAGGTATCGTCCCCGAACAGAATTACTCAAAAAAGCGCAAACATATTGACGTATTTACAATATTTTGCACTATCTTTGCAAAGTTTTTCAACAAACAAGCAAATTGAACCTAATAATTGACATTGGCAACAATAGTACAAAGTACTATATTTTCAGCGGTAACAGCATAGTGCTTCACGGCAGGCGTGCCAACGACTCGTTGAGTTTTGCAAAGGAATATATCACGCAATATGCAATCGACAAGGTTATAATTTCATCTGTTGTCGAGACAAGCGACAAGGAGTTGCGCGTACTTGACGACATATGTCCCAAAGTCGTATATTTCAGCAGCAGCACCCCTACACCACTGAAAATCGAATACCGTACACCGCATACATTGGGTACCGACAGGATAGCTGCCCTTATCGGCGCGCTCTCACAGTCGCCTGGCAAGAATATCCTTGTAATTGATGCCGGCAGCGCAATCACTATAGACTTTGCCGATGCATCGGGAACATTCAAAGGTGGAAACATCTCGCCAGGAATAAGGATGCGCCTGAATGCCCTGCACTCGTTTACCAGCAGGTTGCCAATGATAGAGAAGGAGGGTGATACGCCGGCACTTGGCTACGACACCGCAACAGCAATACGCAGTGGAGTCGTACGGGGCGTTTGCCACGAACTCGAAGGCTATATCAATGAAATTAGGGCAAAATACCCCGACGTTTTTGTTTTTTTAACGGGAGGAGACGAAAAAATATTGATAAATAACATAAAAAGTAGCATCTTTGCAGACAAATTCCTTGTAGCAAAAGGGCTTAATGTGATATTAGAAAATATAGATTGGGAAAAAGATGGCAATAAACTATAAAAAACTGCTGACACTTCTGACAACGCTCATTGTTGCCGTTGCCACATACGCCGGCAACGGAATAAACTCCCCCTACTCGCGTTTTGGATTGGGCATATTGTCGGACCAGAGCCTGGCAGTCAACCGTCAGATGGGAGGATTGGGCTATGCTCTTCGCGATGCCAGATACATAAACCTGACAAACCCCGCATCGATAGCATACGTTGACACACTC
>JAFYSC010000083.1 GCA_017546635.1 Bacteroidaceae bacterium
AAGCCCCACCTCTACACCGTAGAGATTACACAGATGGACGAGAAGGGCAACGAGGAGATGGCATTCTCCACAAAATACGGTATACGCGACCTCAAGATTGAGAAGTCACTCGTCTACATCAACGGCGAGAGAGTATTCTTCAAGGGTGTGAACCGTCACGATACCCACCCCTTGTACGGTAGGGCCGTAACCACCGAGTCTATGGTTCAGGATGTTCTTCTTATGAAGCAGAACAACATAAACACAGTCCGCACAAGCCACTACCCCAACGCAGCAAGAATGTATGCAATGTTCGACTACTACGGAGTATACTGCTGCGACGAGGCCGACCTCGAGGACCACGCAAACCAGACAATCTCGGACCGCGAGTCGTGGATTCCCGCATTCGTGGACCGTATCAACCGTATGGTATTGCGCGACCGCAACCACGCATCGGTTGTAATGTGGAGCTTAGGCAACGAAGCCGGTAACGGCAACAACTTCGGCCCCTGCTACGACGAGTGCAAGCGTCTCGACAGCCGTCCCGTACATTACGAGGGAACCCGCTCAAAGGGCAACTACGGTGGTGGCCGCTTCAGCGACTTCTATTCTAAGATGTACCCCGGACAGGCTTGGATGAACGAGAACACCAATGACCTCGACAAACCTATGTTCATCTGCGAGTATGCACACGCGATGGGTAACGCAATAGGTAACCTCAAGGAGTATTGGGAGAAGATTGAGGCATCAAACTCTTGCATCGGCGGTTGTATCTGGGACTGGGTAGACCAGGCCATCTACGACCCTGCAAAAATGAAGCAGGGCATCTATCAGATACACACAGGATACGACTATCCCGGTCCTCACCAGGGCAACTTCTGCTCTAACGGTGTTGTATCACCCTTACGTCAGGAGGGCGGCAAGCTCAAGGAGGTTAAGGCAGCACACCAGTTCATTGAGATTACAATGCCCGAGGTAAACAGAGAGTTCGGCATTGTCACAATTGCCCTCAAGAACAAGTACAACTTCACTAACCTCAACGAGTTCGATGTTGAGTATGACATTGTAAAGAACGGCAAGGTTGTATATACAGGCCGTACAAACGCTCCCGAAGCCAAGAGCGGTGCAACTGCCAAAGTATGGCTATCGGTAAAGAAAGCCAAGATAAGCAGTGCCGAGAAGAAGGGCGACGAGCTTTTCATCACCGTACGCGTCAAGCAGCGCGATGCACAGGTATATGCTCCCGCCAACCACGAGGTAGCAACAGAGCAGTTTGCACTCACAGAGCGTGCAGCCCTTGCTGCAATAAAGGCAAAGGGCAGCGCATTGGCAGCTACATCATCGTTGCACGAGACAACCATCGGCAATGACAAGGTTTCCCTCAAGTTCGACAACGAGACAGCACAGCTCACCGCACTTGTACTCAACGGCAGGAACATCATCACCGACGGCCAGGGATTCATCTACAGCAATCACCGCTGGATTGAGAACGACCGTCAGGGCTACGACTATCAGTACGACGCAAAGAACAACCACCTCACATTTGCCAACACCAAGGACGGCCTTGACGAGAAGGGTGAGATTAAAGTTGTGGAAGAGAACGGCAACACTGTTGTAAAGACTGTACGCAAGGGTTCTATCTGCGATACAGAAATCAGCTACACAATCTATCCTCAGGGTATTGTAGACGTTGAGGCTACATTTATTCCCAAGGGCGACAACCTGCGTCGTGCAGGCCTCATCTGCGGTATCGACTCAACACTCAAGAACGTAAACTACTATGCTCTTGGTCCTTGGGAGAATACCGTAGACCGCAAGGATGGCGTTGTAGTAGGACGCTATGCAACAACAGTAGACAATATGGCCGATCCCTACGTGAAACCCCAGAGTTGCGGTAGCCGCGAGGGCTTGCGCGAGGTAACATTCACCGACAACAAGGGTAACGGTGTGAAGATTGCGACAGAGGGCAATGTAAGCTTCTCGGCACTCCCCTACACCGACGAGGACCTTATGAAGGCAGGCCACACCTGGGAGCTCACTCCCCGTCCCTACACAGTTGTTCACTTCGACGCTTGGATGCGCGGTATCGGTAACGCATCGTGCGGTGCCGACGTTGATACACTCCCCGAGTATCGCGTTCCCAATAAGAAGATGAGCTACAAGCTGCGCATCTCGGCTATCGGCAAGTAAAACCAACGTAAAACGTTGATTTTCAACCATTTTACAACAAATACAACAAGCACAATTGTAATACATTGAAAATCAATTGATTACAAATCACATAAAAGGCTGTAAGAAAAACAAAATCTTACAGCCTTTTATATTACTGAATATCAACGCTTTATAAGCGTGCCTTGTAAGAACAATAAAGGATATTTTTATTGTTGCTTGCAAAATTTTATCTATTTTTGCATTGTGAAAAGAAGGAATTTCCGCACAAGGCAGGATAATCCCTCGATACACAAGAGAGAATAAATAAGAATAAAAATAAACCTAAAAACTTAACTAAAATGAAAGAGACAAAAAATCAGCACCTTCTCGAAGAGAAGAAAAGCAAGAAGGCAAGTCTTGAGCAGCACAAGACCACTTGGTTGCTTATTGGTTACATCGTTGTATTCGCAGCACTTTTCGTAGCATTCGAGTGGACTGCAACAGAGAAGAAGCAGACAGGCGAAGTAATCAGCCAGGGTATCCTGTTGGAAGAGGAGATTATGGTACCCATCACCCTCCCCGAGAAGAAGGTTGTACCTCCCCCTCCTGCAGCAAAGCAGATTACAGAGATTCTTGAGATTGTAGAGGACGACGCCGAGATTGAGGAGACCGAGATTATGTCGGTTGAGGACCAGGGCGAGGTCGTAGAGATTAACGAGGACGCGAACATCGTTGTTGAGGAGGTTGTTGAAGAGGAGACAATCTACCAGGTTGTAGAGCAGCAGCCCGAGTTCCCCGGAGGTATGCAGGCACTTATGAAGTTCCTTCGCGACAATATCCAGTACCCCCGTATCAGCCGCGAGAACAACTCACAAGGTAAGGCATACGTTAACTTTGTCGTAAACACCGACGGTTCTATCCAGGACGTTGAGATTATGAAGAGCTCAAGCGACGTTTACCTCGACCGCGAGGCAGTACGCGTGGTAAAGAGTATGCCCAAGTGGAATCCCGGTAAGCAGGCCGGTAAGGCTGTACGTGTACGCTTTACACTCCCCGTTACATTCCGTCTGCAGTAATAAAGACTATACTTTATACTACACTTATACAGGAAGCATCGAAAGGTGCTTCCTGTTTTTTTCACCCCACCTCCCCATTACTAATAACAAATGTTAAAAACGCCCTTTTCGGCACATATTCCATTACTAAACTTTTAGTTATCTAAATATTTAGTTTTATTTTTGCCGCAAACAGAATATCATAACAGCGAAATATGAAAAAGTTCGATACACTCACAAAAGCCGAAATACAAGTGATGAACATCCTTTGGGAGCAAGGTAAAGGCTGCACCATACACGAGATAATAGCACAATACGACGACCCCAAGCCCGCCTACACCACCGTTGCCACATTCCTTAAAATACTGTTGAACAAAGGATTCGTTGAGTTCCGCAAGCTAAGCGGCAAGACACACACCTACTATCCTCTTATCACCAAGCAGCAATACACGCGCTCGGTGATGAAGGACGTACAGGACTCCTTCTTTGGCGGCTCGGGGGCATCTATGGTAAAATTCTTCGTAGAGCAGGAAAAGATGAGCGAAGAGGAAATTCAGGAGCTCATTGAACTTATACAGAAGCAATAATCCCGACACCTTACCTACACACCCGAACAGCAAGAAACACCAAAGCAGACTATGCAGCAACTACTCATTTACATATTCAAGTGGGCCTTGTGCCTTGCCGTGATGTACATTCCCTTCGCACTGCTTATGCGCAAGGAAACATTCCACGCAATAAACCGCGCGATATTGCTTTTGAGCATAGCGGTTGCAGCCATACTGCCGTTTTTTGAGATTGTAATACCCATCGAAGTAGAAATTCCCGCTACTGAAAGCCTCGCCCCCCTGCCGCAACTTTCACATTCAACAGCTACTGCTATTGAAAGAGCCGAACAAAGTACAGTGGACTACACCCTACTGCTACTGTTTTCCATATATGCTACAGGTGTTGCGGTATCGTTGGTATATACAACAATAGAGATTATAAGAACAACAAGAGCCATAAGGAGAGGTACGCTTTGGCAGGATAAGAGGGAACATTATACTCTATACTGTCACGCAAACAATACAGCGCCGTTCAGCTGGTTCAATAATATTGTAATATCGGAGAGTGACTATAAAGAGTGTAGAGAAGGGATATTGGCACACGAAGAGGGTCATATAAGACAGCGGCATTCGTGGGACATACTTTTTATAAACATCATAAAGGCGCTGCAGTGGTTCAACCCCTTCATATATTTACTGTTGAACGACCTTAAGGACATTCACGAATACGAAGCAGACAGATATGCCCTATCGAAGAACAGCGATGCCCGCTCCTATCAACTGCTTATACTGAAAAAGGCCATTGGTGGAGGTATCTCCCCTGTAGCGAACAACTTTGGCAGGAAAAATGTACGCAAGAGAGTGGAAATGATGATACGCAAGAAGTCGCACCACAGACAACTGTTAAAAGGAGCATATATCCCCGCAGCGGCAGTTGCAGTCACGCTCATTTTCGCAAAGCCGCAATACATCTACAGCATTGTGCAACAAGATAGCATACTGCAAGAAAACAGAACAGAAAAAACAATAGAGGAGACGGCAAGCAACACCGGTCCATCGGACACACAGAAAGCCGCCGCTCCTCCACCCGCAGCACATCCCGAAAAGAAGGCGAAGAGAGTCGCAGCAACGAAAAAAGAAGCAAAGAAGGAAGAGCCCGTGATACCCATCACAGCCGAATATCACGAGTGTGAAGCAACAGAAGAGACTATGGTTATCTGCACTGAGCAATTTGTGGCACAAGTAGAACTGAGGAACGGGTTCTTTGATGCGACAGCAGCTGAAAATAGAGACATCAAATGCAGCCTGATTGTGGAATTCAGTACCGACAAAAGAGGAGAGATACACAACATCTGCACAACAGCCTGCAATGTAAGCATAGATGCAGGGACAGGGACACCTGTTGAGCAGATACTGCCACAAGTGAGAGAAAAGGCCATTGCAGCCGCCACAAGCTATATCCTCTCAAAAGAGTGGCAAGCAATATGCCACACTGCCGCGTGCGGGCCAACCAACTACACAGCAAACATCACTATGCGCACCTGGGCGGTCGCCGCAACCGCCGAAGGACAAAGAGACAGCGATACATTCTGGATAGGAACAACACCCATAAGATAACAGCAACCGATGAAAAAACTACTGATTAACATACTGCTGCTGATACTATGCACACAAGCAGCGGCACAGACAGTCAACGACACGATAGAGCGCAACAGGCTCGACAACCTTGCGCTGCGCACTGTAGCCATAGAGGCTCTCTTCCCCGAGGAGCGCGTATACCTGCACTTTGACAATACCGCATATTACCTCACCGAGACAATGTGGTTCAAGGCATACGTTGTGAGCGGAGAGGATAACTGCCCCACCACACTGAGCCGCGTACTGTACGTGGAGCTTGTAGCCCCCGAGGGATACGTCGTTGAGACAAAGAAATACAGGATTGACGAAGAGGGCTGCTGCAACGGAGAGTTCCATCTCAACACCCTGCAGCTGTCGGGATATTACGAGGTACGCGCCTACACACGTTATATGCTCAACCGTGGCAATGACGCCATTTTCAGCCGTGTCTTTCCCATCTACGACAAAGTGAACGGCAACAACTGGGATTTCAAGAATATGCTCGACCGCCGCCGCGGATTTCTCATAAACACCAACGACACTACACCCAGCAACAAAGTGGAATGGGTGAACAGCCGCCTGCCCGAGTGCGACGTGAAATTCTACCCCGAGGGCGGACATCTTGTCTACGGCATTGAAAGCCGCGTTGCATTCGAGGTTTTTGCCGACGACGGAATAAACAGCAACAGCACTATAACAATTCTTGCCGACGGCAAGGAACTGTTGCAGGCAACACCCGAGCACCACGGAAAAGGCTCTTTCCTCTTCACTCCACAAAAGGGAGTAAAGTACAAGGCACAGATGCAATACGGCAAGAAGACAAGGACATTCACACTGCCCGAGATTATGGACGAGGGTACTGTGCTCCGCCTGAGCGACGACGGTAGCAACATAAATGCACAGGTACGCAACAATATGCAACACGAGGCCGAGATTGGCTGCGCTATACTACACCGCGGACGAATGCTGTTCTACGAACGTTTCGATGCAAAAAAGCGCAATATGGTATTCTCGGTCGACAAAAAGACACTTCACGAGGGTGTCAACCGTTTCGTAATATTTGTTGATGACAGCATACCCCTTGCCGAGCGAATGTTCTTTGTGACACACGAGAACCACACACACAACCGCAACAGTACAGTGCGCCTTACCGTAGAGAGCGACAGCAGCAACCTGCAACCGCACGGAAAAATCACAGTCAGCATAGGACGCGAGGACGGTAAACCCATCGGCGACGGCAATTTCTCCCTCTCGGTGAGCGATGCCGAAAACCGCGAGACCACGTCGTACAACTACAACATCTATACATATATGCTGCTCGGCTCCGAGGTAAAAGGATACATTCCCGACGCAGCACGCTATTTCGACCCAACTAACAGCAACCGCAGCAGAGAGCTCGACCTGCTGATGCTCATCCACGGCTGGAGCTCATACGACTGGAACAGACTCACAACCCAGAATTTCCGCTTGAAAGAGCCCATTGAGCGGGGAATAATAATCAAGGGACGCTTCCTTAAAAAAACAAGCAACAGGAAATGGGGCAAGATGGACAGATGGAACATCACTCCACGCGGCAATACACAGGTTAGCCTCTTTATCCCTTATAGCGACAATAAAGTAACGAAATACACATTCCTCACCGACAGGAACGGCGATTTCCGCATTACCACCAACGATTTTCAGGGCAAACTGGTGGCACAGCTCACACCGGCCATAAACAACGTATCGGTGCGCGACAGTATATTTGCATTTGCACTCGACCGTTACTTCTCGCCACAGATGCGACTGATGCACTATTGGGAGAGAAACATCGGAATGCCCGTTACTCACGAAGAGCTCAAGCAACGCAATTTAGAAATGATAAGGATAAACCCTTTCCAGTACCTGCTTACACAGGTAGACGTTGTATCCAAGAAGAAACACGAGGCAAACTACCGCCCGCCACGCAGTGAGATGCGCCTCGACTTTCTCGACGAATGGGAGTATGCCCAGGACGTCACCTATCTCACGCGTAAATACAGCACCGACCTCTTCGACAACTCGAATTACGCATACGACAATATGAGTGAGCACGACAATGCCGTTGCACCGATAGAGAACCACACATACCGTATCGAAGGCAACGAAGAGCTGTCGCACTTCGACCTGAGTGTGATGCGCAACACCTACCATAGCGGATCGAACAGCCCACAGCGCTACAGCAGCATAAGCCGCGGGTTCAGCGACTTTGTCGTGCCCACTTTCTACGGTCAACTGACAGCTGCCGACGTGTTGCGCAGTGCATTCTGGCGGCACAACCTCAACTGGTGCTACTGGATACAGAGTATGGTTATAAAAGGAGAATACAGTTCTGACAGCATACCAACCCCCGACAGGGAATTCCTGAGAGGAGTAGACCCGGCAAAGATGGTGGATTTCAAGGAGATAGTCATTCGCTCCGACGAAAATACGCGCAGTCTCTTCGGCAAAGGCAGGAGATTGCTGTCGGCAACAAACAAAAGACATTTAGCATACGACTACAGTTCGTTCTACGAGTCGTTTATGGGACGAATGGCAATAGACCCTATGAGCGGCAAGATAGAAGATGCGCCCGACCCCATTATCCTTGCCGAGCACACAAAATACATAAGCGACAGTGCAATACCCAACTACGTTGCCTGCTTCATTCCCAACAACGACCACGACAGAGCCGCAGGTCTTGTCCCCAAGTTGGCCTATCAGGGAACAACGCGCTACACAATGCTCTACGGATATAACGAGAGCAAGAAGTTCTACTCGCCCGACTACGGCACGATGCGCCCCGACAGCAGCTCGGCCGACTACCGACGCACACTCCTGTGGATACCCGACGCGACGGTAAAGGAGGGACACATAGAGGTTGAACTGTACAACAGCAGCAGTTGCCGCAAAATATATGTAGACGTTGAGGGATACGCCAACGGCACATTCTACGGCAGCACCATTGCACAGACACACGAAGCACCCGAAAGAGCCAACAGCAGCGACGAATTTGCACGCACGGCGCTGCCCGCAGTGGGCATAAGCGAGCCGCGACTGCTTGCACACTGCTTCAGGATAACCGAAAAGGGACGCGAGTATTTCAGGCAAGAGGATTATGAAAAAGCGTTCGACGCATTCGGCGAGGCAGCGGGCCTTGGCTACCCCGATGCAATATACAACTGCGCCGTATGCTTTATGGAAGGCCGCGGTACAGAGCAGGACTTTCACGAGGGTTTCCGCTACTTCCGCCGTGCAGCGAATATGGGCAATAAAAACGCACTGCACAACCTTGCAAGCTGCTATATGCTGGGCATAGGTACAACAAAGAACGACACGCTTGCCGCACAGTGGTATCTGAAATCGGCCAACAACGGACAGCCAATGTCGCAGACAATAATATCCAACTGCTACCTCAAGGGAGTCGGCATTGAGCAGGACAGCGCAAAAGCCGCATATTGGCTGCAGGAAGCCGCCGCCAACGAAGAGCCCACAGCGCTCTACCTTGTAGGCAGCAAAATGGCAAAAGCCGACTCGCTGCTCAACCTGAGCAAACGCAAACTGCGCAAGCTGCCCACAATAGAATACATCAGAAAAGCAGCCGAGAAGAACAATGCCCAGGCGCAGTACCTGCTGGCACAATACTACGAGAGCGGATACTATGTGAAGAGAAACAGGAAGAAAGCATTCTACTGGTATCTGCGCGCAGCCAACGAAGGCAACAGCGCAGCCACGCTCAAGGTGGCACAATGCTACGAGAAGGGGCGCGGCACAAAGCAGAGCGACTTTGAGGCGGCAAAGTGGTACAGCATAGCCGAGGAACAAGGCAGCGAGTATGCCAAAGAGAAGATGGCGTGGTACAACCTGTTCCATTTCTTCGGGAAGCAATGACAAGTTCCATTCATACTGTGACATCGGTAAATTACCCGAAGAGTAGTTTACCGATGTATTTTCTGTTACCCAAATTCCAAAAAAAAGGCTCAGTAGAAAAAAGGTGTGGGTAATTTGCTTATATCAATGGAACACCATATAATTTTATCTGTTTAAGCAGGTAATTTTCAGACCAACTGCACGCCGAAAAGAAATTCAATTGCGGGTAGGCGGTTTTAAGGGAATAGTGTGAGGACCGTCCAACCGCTAGTTAGACGCGCATAGCGTGGCTAACTGAGGGCGTTCCGCAACACCCTTAAAACAGCCGTTAGCCGCAATGACAAGCAGGTGCCCGACCGAGTGCACGCACTCTTGCGGCACGAGCAAAGGGCACTTGCGACAATTTCTTTTGTGCAATGTTTTTTGTTTCTTTTTTTCACAAAAAAAGAAAGCAGAAGAAAATATTACAACGAGAGAATAGCCGTAAAATAACACCGAGAAGATGGTTGAAAGAATTATCATCCACAGTAAATTTCTACTGAACCAAAAAAAAGAGTAACTTTGCAGCCACTATCCAAAAAAACAGACTATGATAACATTTATACTTTGCTTGACAGGACTCGTTACAGCCTATTTCACATACGGCAAATACCTCGAAAGAGTGTGCGGGATTGACGAAAAGAACCCCGTTCCCTCAAAGACCCTCTTCGACGGAGTAGACTATCTTCCCCTGCCACGCTGGAAAATTTTCCTTATCCAGTTGCTCAACATTGCGGGCCTTGGCCCCATCTTCGGCGCGCTGCTCGGTGCAGCATACGGCCCTGTAGCATTCCTGTGGATTACCCTCGGCGGAATATTTATGGGAGCGATGCACGACTTCATTTCAGGCGTAATATCTATGAAGAACAACGGATTGAGCCTGCCCGAGATTGTCGGCCGCTATTTGGGAGAGGGTACAAAGAAATTTATGCGCATATTCTCGGTGCTGCTTATGGTGCTTGTTGGCGCAGTGTTTATGTCGCAGCCGGCAGAGCTCATAGCATCGAACATCGACATTCCCATTATAGAAAAACCTCTTTTCGAGGGGACATCGGTAGAGGTGTTCATCATTCTCATCTTCATTCTGCTCTATTATATGCTTGCCACAGTGCTGCCCATCGACAAGATTATAGGCCGCTTCTATCCCATTTTCGGCAGCGCGCTCCTCATTATGGCACTGAGCATACTGGTTATCCTCTTTACAAAGAGCGACATATACGCAATACCCGAGCTCACCTCGCTGAGCAACCAGATTGCCGACCCCGAGAAATTCCCCATAGTACCGATGCTCTTCACCACAATAGCCTGCGGAGCGCTGTCGGGCTTCCACGCCACACAGTCGCCAATGATGGCACGTTGCGTCACATCGGAGAAGCAGAGCCGCAGCGTATTCTACGGAGCAATGATTGCCGAGAGCATCATCGCCCTCATCTGGGCAGCCATAGGAATGGCCTTCTGGGGAGGCGTCGAGGGACTAAACGATGCAATAGCACAGTATGGCGGCAGCGCAGCGAGAATGGTAAATGTAATAACCGAGACAACACTGGGCAGTTTCATTGCAGCGTTTGTTGTATTTGGAGTCATTGCCTGCGCAATAACGTCGGGCGACACAGCTTTCCGATGCGCAAGGCTCATTGTTGCCGATATGTTCGGCATTGAGCAAAAGAGCCTCACGAAACGCCTCGCGGTATCTGTCCCCCTCTTTGTAGCCGGACTCTTCATAATCTTTGCCCTGCCTTTCCAGATAATATGGAGCTACTTTGCCTGGTGCAACCAGACACTCGCAGTCATTACACTGTGGTGCATCACCGTGTATCTGTCGCAAAGGAAAAAGCCCGTCCTCATAAGCATCATACCAGCGCTGCTGATGACCTACGTGTGCTCGTCGTACATATTCGTATCGCCAATGATGTGCAATATGAGCAACCGCCCGCTTGCCTACGCACTTGGCGCAGTATTGACGCTCATTATTGCAGCAGCCGTACATTTCAGGAACAAAAAGGCGGCAGAAAATATATAAAAAACGAAAATTTCATTATCTTCGCAAGCAAGTATGAGCAACAACAGCCACATAGAGCAACGGGCAGCAAAGAATGTCATAAAGCTGCAGTGCGCACCGCTTGACAAGGTGCGCATAGGCTTTGTGGGGCTCGGCGTGAGGGCTAAACGCGCCGTAGAGCGTATGATGCACATCGAGGGTGCCGAGGTTGTGGCTATATGCGATCTTGTAGAGGCCAATATCGAGGAGGCACAACATATAATAACCTCCAACGGCAATGCCCCTGCCGACACATTCTGCGACAGCGACGGCTGGATGCGTGTGTGCGAGCACAAGAACGTGGACCTTGTATATATTTGCACCGACTGGCTGAGCCACGCAAAAATATCGCTCTACGCAATGGAGTGCGGCAAGCACGCAGCAACAGAGGTTCCGGCAGCCACAACAATCGAGGAGTGTTACAGGCTTATAGAGACAGCCGAGCGCACACGTCGCCACTGCATAATGCTCGAAAATTGTTGCTACGATGAGTTTGAGCTCACCCTTCTACGTATGGCGCAAGAAGGAGTGCTTGGCGAGATTATCCACGGCGAAGGTTCTTATCTGCACGACCTCAGGGAGCGCATACAGTCGAACGACGAGGGCGGCCGCAAATGGGCCAACTGGCAGGTGGAATTTATGAGACAGCATAACGGCAACCCCTATCCCACGCACGGACTGGGCCCGGTGGCACTCGCAATGGGCATACATCGTGGCGACCGTATGAAAAGCATCGTTTCGCTCTCGTCAAAAGATATATGTTGCGGAGTAGGCAAAGATTCGCTTGTAGGCAATATGAAC
>JAFYSC010000084.1 GCA_017546635.1 Bacteroidaceae bacterium
ATTACCTTTATACGATGAATTCCCTTATCTCGCAGTTGTCCATAAGTGTTACATCGCGGTGTGTCACTCCTTTTATCTCCGCTTCCATTATACGGCAAAGGAATCCGTGGCTGAATGCGAGAATCTTCTTGTCGGGATACTCCTTCTGTACCTTCTCAATGAATTTGCGTGCACGCATCTTCATCGATTCCTCGGTCTCTACCGTCTCATTGAGTGTAGCTCCTTTAATGGGTGTACCTGCAAGATTACCCAAGTCCCTCTCGCGCAGCAGGGGTTCTTTTATTATCTCGCACTCAATGTCCTTGAGCGCAATTTCGGCTGTGTCGAGGCAACGTTTGAGGTCGCTGCATAGTACAGCATCGAATGTCATCTGTGCAAGCACGGGGCAAAGTGTTGCAGCCTGCTCCTTGCCTAACTGTGACAAATGTCCGGGTGTCTGTCCTTGAAACAGTCCTTTTGCATTCTCCTCGGTCTCGCCGTGACGGGTCATATATATTGTTGTTGCCATCTGAATCTTTCCCTTTATTCTGTTCTTACAACCTTACTGCAGTTCGGCCTATATTAATAGACTTAGTTTGCACTCTCGAAAAGCTTGAGGAAGCGCACGTCGTTCTCGCTGAACAGACGCAAGTCCTTTACCTGATATTTGAGGTTGGTGATTCGCTCAATACCCATTCCGAATGCGTATCCTGTGTACTCCTTGCTGTCGATGCCGCAAAGTTCAAGCACGTTGGGGTCGACCATTCCGCAACCGAGAATCTCTACCCAACCGGTTCCCTTACAGAAGGGACAACCTTTTCCGCCGCAGATGTTGCAGCTTATATCCATCTCGGCGCTGGGCTCTGTAAAGGGGAAGTACGAGGGACGCAGACGTATCTTGGTGCCTGTGCCGAACATCTCCTGTGCAAAGAGAAGCAACACTTGCTTGAGGTCGGTGAACGATACATTCTTGTCGATGTAGAGTCCCTCGAGCTGGTGGAAGAAGCAGTGTGCGCGGTAGCTGATTGCCTCGTTGCGGTATACACGTCCGGGAGCGATGATGCGGATAGGGGGCTTGCTTGTCTCCATCACGTGGCTCTGTACGCTACTGGTGTGTGTACGCAGGATAATGTCGGGGTGTGCCTCTACGAAGAATGTGTCCTGCATATCGCGTGCGGGGTGGTCCTCGGCAAAGTTCATCGACGAGAACACGTGCCAGTCGTCCTCAACCTCGACACCGTCGGCAATGGAGAATCCCAAGCGTGCAAAAATGTCGACAATCTCGTTCTTTACGATTGAGAGAGGGTGACGTGTACCCAAGCGGGTGGGGTACGATGTACGTGTTAGGTCGATGTCGCAAAGTTCCTCTTCCTTGCCGGCAAGGTTCTCCTTGAGTGCATTGAACTGCTCCTGAATGGCATTCTTGAGTTCGTTGAGACGTACACCAACCTCGCGCTTCTGCTCGGCGGGTACCTCGCGGAACTGTGCCATCAAGGTATTTATGATTCCTTTTTTACTAAGATATTTAAGACGGAGCGCCTCGAGCTCCTCTGCGTTGCTTGCCGTGAGATTTTTAATCTCCTCGAACAAATTGTTAATCTGTTCTATCATAAATCAATTATATTATATATTCCTTCTTTTTTAATAAACTTTGCGAAGTTAGTGAATTATGGCGAATTACGAAACGCTGTCGCACATTAATTTCTTTTTTAATTGCACAATACTTGAAAAAAGGAGTTGCCTGCCAAAAAATGTTTCTATTTTTATGAGGAAAATATTTGTTAATTGATTTTTTTTTTCCAATTTCGCAAATTGTCGGGCGTTGGTACACCGATGCGTATAAGTGTAATTGTACCGTATCATAAAATCTGTTTGCTATGGAATACAAAGAAATTGACCAAGGGGTTGAGGAATTGCTTGCATTGCTGTCGCGCCGCATAGAGAGCGATGATATCAGACGAATCAAGGAAGCGTATCTTTTTGCCAAAGAGGCGCATAAGGAACAACGCCGAAAGTCGGGTGAGCCTTATGTGGTGCATCCTCTGGCTGTGGCACGTGTTGTGGCCGAGGAATTGGGATTGGGCGCCAATCCAATCATTGCGGCTTTTTTGCACGACGTTGTTGAGGATACGGATTATACAATAGACGACATAAAGGAGAAATTCGGCGAAGATGTGGCTTTTCTTGTAAATGTCGTGACAAAGAAAAAGAAGAACCGCTATGATGCAAGCAAGCAGATTGACAACTACAAGCAGATGCTCGACTCTCTGCAGTATGACATACGCGCCCTGCTCATCAAACTTGCCGACCGTCTGCACAATATGCGTACGCTCAGCAGTATGCGTCCCGACAAGCAGATGAAGATAGCCAGCGAGACTGACTATTTCTATGCTCCTTTGGCACATCGCCTGGCACTGTACCACATCAAGCGCGAATTGGAAAACCTCTCTTTCCGCTACCGCTGTCCACGCGACTATGCGCGTATCGACGACCTGATAAAGAAGGATATGGAGGAGAATGGCGGCGTCCTGTCCGAATTTATGGCCGAGATTGAAAAGATGCTCGAGGCAAAGGACGTTATTCTTGCACGTACCGAGATTGTATGCCGCGGCCCGTACAGCATATGGAAGAAGATGCACTCCCAGGGATGCGACTTCAACCACGTCCAAGGAAAATACTATATACGTATCATATATCCCTATGTGCACGAATACTCCGAGAAGGATATGAGCCTTAGATTATACTCTATGCTTACCGACCGTTTCAAGGAGAAGCCGGGCAGTGTGGCCAACTTCATAGACTCCCCAAAGGAGAACGGCTACCAGAGTTTCCACGTGAAGTTACTTACCGAAGCCGGAACATGGGAAGAGGTGCACATTTCATCGGAACGTATGGTGCGCAAGTCGCAGTTCGGATGTCTCTCGGAACGCAACGACGGCAATATTGCCAACTGGCTGGAAAAATTCAAGAATATCCTCAAGGATATTGCGAACCACCGCAAGGAGGTGGAATATATGGATGG
This sequence comes from Bacteroidaceae bacterium, assembly GCA_017546635.1. Lineage (GTDB taxonomy): Bacteria > Bacteroidota > Bacteroidia > Bacteroidales > Bacteroidaceae > HGM04593. The sequence continues at coordinate 3,002 of JAFYSC010000084.1, forward strand.
TATCACATCCTCTTTCTACAACGACGACGTTACGGTGTTTACTCCAAAAGGCGAGGCTGTGATACTTCCGAAGGATGCTACCGTCCTCGATTTTGCATTTGAGATACATAGCCGTTTGGGCGAGACGGCCCAGTATGCAAAGGTTAACGGCCGCCTGTGTTCTGTAAAGACAGTGCTGTCGTCGGGCGATTGCGTCGAGGTGTTCACCAACGACAGTGTCATTCCTTCGCCAATGTGGCTCAACCACGTTATGACATACAAGGCAAAAGCCCATCTGCATAGCGTGCTGAGCAAGCAGAAGAAGATTCCCTATATACGATGCCCGCACTGTAACCCTCTGCCAGGCGACGAGGTCATTGGTTTTAAGGGCGAGAACGAGGAGGTCACATTGCACCGCAGGGATTGCAAGACTGCGATACGCCTTGCATCGCAAAAGGGAGACGACATTGTGGCTGTGAATTTCGAGGAAGACAAGGATTTCCTTTTCCCTGTAAGCATTGTCGTTACCGCGGTCGACCGTTATCATCTCCTCATAGACCTTGTCGACTGTATAACAAATCAGATGAAATTGTCAATGACGCACATACAGTCCGATTGTGTGGATGAGATTGTGACTTGCTCTATGGTGTTCTCGGTACACTCGGCAGGAGAACTGCAAAATGTAATTTCGAGCATAACGGCCATAAAGTCGGTTGAGGAGGTAAAACAGGTGGCTTGTGGTGTGGCGCAACAGTAAAGAGCTACTACTGCAATGAGCAAAAGGGGCCGATTGTCATAAGCTGTTAAGGCGTGGGGACAATTGGCCCCTTATTTTTGTGGCGCGTACTGTCGTGGCGTTGAATGCCGTGGCAGTGCGCTTTCTTTTTGTGTGTCCGTTGATTAATGGCATCTTCGATATTTGCGATTTGGTGTTTATGTGCCCTTTGAAGTACAACGATTGTTAAAACAGGAGCTGTACTGTTAAATAGAGGCAAAAATGAGCTTCGAATTATCTGTTTTCTTGCAGCTTGATATATATTTGTGACAACAAGATTTGCAGAAAGACAATATCGAAAGTGTTAATTGGAGATGATAAATTAACAGAAACAAATACGAAAGTTATGAAAAAAACATTTAGAAAGCTATTTTTTTGTGCGACGGTAGTTGTTGTGAGTGCTGTTGTTGCCGGAGCTACCGCCTATGCGGTGTCGGGTAGTGTATCTGTAAAGGCAGGTGAAGGAGTGGAGGAGGAGAAACCTTTGATTACAAGGCTTGCATCTTTTGTGTCGGGCGAAGACGGCGGTTATACCGACCTTACATACGCGGCCGAAAAATCGGTGCACGCTGTAGTGCATATAAAATCGACACAGAACAGCCGTATAAAGACAGTGCGTCGTGCGCCTGACATTTACGACTTTTTCTTTGGTGACGGAACGGGACGTGAACAGACTGTGAGGACACAGCCGCGTGTGGGATTCGGCTCGGGGGTAATTCTGTCTGCCGATGGATATATTGTTACAAATAACCACGTGATAGCTGATGCCGACGAAATTACCGTTACGCTGAACGACAACCGTACGCTCGCCGCGCGTCTGGTTGGTGCCGATGAGAATACCGACCTTGCACTTATAAAGATAGAGAGTGATAGCACGCTGGAGTATCTTACCATAGGTGACAGCGAGTCGCTGAAGATTGGCGAATGGGTGCTTGCCGTGGGTAATCCATTCAATCTGACATCTACCGTTACTGCGGGAATCGTCAGTGCAAAAGCCCGCTCATTGGGTGTGTATAACGGAGGCATAGAGTCTTTCATACAAACCGACGCGGCAATCAATCAGGGCAACAGCGGTGGTGCTCTTGTAAATGTGCGCGGAGAACTTGTGGGTGTGAATTCGGTGCTTACATCGCCTACCGGCTCTTATGCCGGCTATGGCTTTGCAATACCTACATCAATAGTGACAAAAGTTGTTTCGGACCTCAAGGAATATGGAACGGTACAGCGTGCTGTTCTTGGAATCAAGGGCGGTACTGTTACTGCCGAACTGGACAAAGAGAAGGATTTGGGTACAGTGGACGGTGTTTACGTGAGCGAGGTATTGCCCGATGGCGCGGCGCAGACTGCTGGCGTAGAAGCAGGGGATGTCATAATCGGCCTGAATGATAGAAGAGTGAAGAGTATGGCTGAGATGCAAGAAATGCTCGCCGCCTACCTTCCCGGTGATGTTGTTACATTGAAGGTGCTCCGCAATAAAAAGGAGAAGAAGATAGATATTGAGCTGAAGAACGTTCAAGGAAATACCGATGTTGTAAAGAATATAGATCTCGACATTCTTGGTGCAGATTTCAAAGAACTCGATGCGAATGAAAAACGCCAATACAAACTTTCGGCAGGACTGAAGGTGACTTCTGTGAAGAAGGGACTTTTTGATGATGCCGGTATCGATAAAGGTTTTATAATAGTAAAGGTGAATGGAGTGGCAATGCGGAGTGCCGATGATTTGTACAAGGCGGTAAAGCAGGCCAATGCTTCGAGCGACCCTGTGCTCTTCATTTCGGGCTTGACGCCCTCGGGACGAAAAGCCTACTACTCGGTTGGCCTCACAAAATAATATAAGATAGGATCCTGCAATATTTGACCTGTTGGCAGCACCCTTCCTCTCTGGACGTCTTTGTCTGATGAGGAGGGTGCTGTTTTTGTATGTGTTCTCAGGGAGGCTTTCTCGCTCGCTTGTTCCAATATTCGTAAAAATATTATTGGTGTCCGATAAAAGTTTCCAGACAATCTGAAATCACTTCCATATAAA
>JAFYSC010000085.1 GCA_017546635.1 Bacteroidaceae bacterium
CATCAACACAATTATACGCGACTCGATACAGCGCCGTATAATAGAGAACAACTTCAGCACCGAGGTTCCACGTAAGGATATCTCCCTTATGAAGAATTGGCAGGAGTACCACTTCGAGAATATGCCGGCAATAGCAGCAATCACATTGCTCACCAAATTGCAGAACGACATACGTTACGCCGAGGGCGAGGTTCTTCACACCCTTGCACGCAACATCGACGTGGGTGACGTACGTGTGAACCAGATTCGCGCCCTTGTCATTCCAAACTCAAGGAATGTAGTCCGTGGCAGTGAGTTCGGAGCACAGATAATCCTTGCGGCGGTAGACTCGACACAGCGTCCCGAGATATATGTGGGCAACGAACGTCTCAATACCGAGAATGGATACTACAGCCGTATGTGCAATGCAACGGGTGACTATACCCTCAACGGCTATATGCTTGTGAACGATGGAGCCGGTGCATCGACACGCTACGACTTCTCGCAATCGTACACTGTAGTTGAACCTACAGCTACTGTCAGCGCCTCGCTTATGAATGTGCTGTACGCGGGCTTTGACAACCCTGTGGGCATATCGGTTCCGGGCGTTGCAGCCAACCGCATCTCGGCAAGCATTGCAAAGGGTAAAGGTACGCTCAAGAGCGACGGTAAGGGAGGATTCATAGTAGTGCCCACAGAGATAGGCGAGGAACTTGCCATAGAGGTTACCGCTACAAACGAGGCGGGCCGCCGTCAGAGTATGGGACAATATGCTTTCCGCGTGCGTCAGTTGCCCGACCCGACTCCCTTCATAGAGTACAAGGACAAGGACGGGAACACGCAGCGCTACCGTGGTGGCAAGCCCTTCTCCAAGCAGGCGCTTATGGGCACCGACGGCATAGTGGCGGCCATAGACGACGGATTGCTGAACATCAACTTCAAGGTACTGTCGTTCGATATTGTCTTCTTCGACAATATGGGTAATGCGATACCCCGCAAGTCCGACGGCCGCCTCTTCTCACAGGCACAGAAGGATATGTTACGCAACCTGCAGCGCGGTAAACGCTTTTATATATCGAACGTAAGGGCCGTGGGACCCGACAATGTGGAGCGTCAGTTGCCCACCTCGCTCGAGGTTATTGTAAATTAAGAATAAGTTAGAATACACACATATATTATGAAAAATATAGCAAGAACAGCTCTTTTTGTTGCAGTGGTGCTTCTGGGACAATATGCAGTGGCACAGCCTCCCGCACGCCAGAAGCAGGAGACAAAGAAACAGCAGGCGGTAGTCTACGAAGTTCCCTTGTCCGAAAGGGCCAAGAGCCAGTATCCCACAAACGAAACACCGTCCGAGGTTGTGTGGAAACGTGACATATACCGTGTGCTCGACCTGGAGAAAGAGAAGAACGCATCGCTCTACTATCCTGTACAGCCGACAGGAAAGAGTATGAACCTCTTTACATACATATTCAACCGCATACTCGACAACTCAATCGTTGCCTACAACTACAATATGGACGGTTACGAGAGTTTCACTGCCGACAACTGTGTCAATCCGCAGGAGATGCTCGAGAACTACGAAATATATTACGAGACAGGCGAGGGTGGTGTGCTCAAGGTGAATCCGTCGGACCTCCCGAGCAACGAGGTGCTGAGCTATTATATCAAGGAGAGCTATTACTATGACCAGCGTACGGCAACATACAACCAGAGGGTAACGGCCATCTGTCCTGTGCTTCACCGTTCGGGAGAGTTCTCGAGCGAGGTTGTAAAATATCCTATGTTCTGGCTCAAGTACGACGAGATTGCACCCCTGCTCGCACAGCAGAGTGTAGTATCGAGCAGCTATAACAATGTGTCGTCGATGAGCCTCGATGACTACTTTACCAAGCACTGCTACGACGGCGAAATATACAAGACTGTGAACTTGCGCAATCTTGCAATAAACCAGTATTGCAAGGACTCTACAGCGGTGAAGAAAGAGCAGGCGAAGATAGAGAAACAGCTGGAGGATTTCCGCAACGGCCTGTGGGGCTCACAGCAGCCTACAGTAGCATCGGATTCGGCTGCAGTAGCGAATGACTCGGTGGCAGTAAAGGCCAAGAAAGAGAAACAGCCTGCACGTGCGGCCCGCAAAAAGAGCTCTTCTGAGGCAAAGGCCAACAAGAGCAAGAGCAGCAGCTCCAAGAGTAGCGGAGGAACAAAGGTCTCAGTGCGCCGTCAGCGCCGATAAAACATTTTTTGCAATTATTTGTTTATTTCTTAAATAAATGACTATTTTTGCGCAAGGTAATTTTGCCTTGCGCAAAATATTTTATTTACCTCATTAAAAGAAATAATTAACTAAAACATTCCTGTTATGAAAAAGACTTTTGTGATTCTTTTTGCACTATGCCTTTTGGCAGCTGTTCCTGCAAGCGCGCAGATTAAGTTCGGTGTCAAGGCGGGTACAAATCTTGTAGATAAACCCAGCGGTAATTTTGGCGACTATGCGAAAGCCGACGGTTACACAGGCTTCTATGCTGGTGCAATGGCAAAGTTCACCCTTCCCATCGTAGGTCTTGGTGTTGAGGCAGACGTGCTCTATTCGCAGAGCGGAAGCGAGATTGATGGCGACAAGGTAAAGAGACAGAGTATCGAGATTCCTGTGTATCTGCGCTATGACCTCGCACTCCCTGCAGTGAGCAAGGTAATCGTACCTTTTGTGGCTGCAGGTCCCCAGTTCGGCTTTGCTTTCGGCGACCTTACCGAGGCCCTTGATTATGGCAGATACGAGTACAACAAGAGCCAGCTGAGCCTAAATGTTGGTGCCGGTGCAGTGTTGTTGAGTCATTTACAGTTGCACGTAAACTATAATATTGCATTGGGCAATACAGCAGAATATACCGACGAGAGTATGCTCGGTACAGCCGGAAAGTTAATTACAAAGTCTAAAACAAACACTTGGCAAATATCGGTAGCTTACCTCTTCTAAAGGAGGATTTTCAGAATTTATAGATAAAGACCGATAGGAGGCTTGTGTCGCCTATCGGTCTTAGTTTTCCTACATATTGCTTCTATATGGAAAATTGGTTAATCTCGTCACTGCATCATTTGGGCTTGGAAGATGGCAGCGTTACTTTTATTTATTGGATAATAGTCCTGTCGGGGCTTCTCCTGCTTGTATATCTGAATAGGATGATATGTCGTAGGATACTTATTCCGCTTGTGAGAATCCTTACGCGAAAGACCATAAGCAAATGGGATGATATACTGCTTAACGAGGCTACGCTCAAGAGTGTATGCAATACTGTCGTGGCGGTAATAATGATAGCGCTGACTCCTTTGGTTGCAAGCGAGGGCAGTGCCGTATATACCTTTGTTATAAGAATCTTCTGGATATACCTTACTGTCGTTTCTGTACAGCTGGCCTGCACCCTGTTCAATGCTCTCAATCTGATATCCTCGGAGTCGGAGAGGACAAAGAACCATACATTGCAGGGCGTGTTCCAGATGCTCAAGATAATAGCCATATGCATAGGTGCAATAATTGTCGCAAGTATTGTTATAGACAAGAATCCAATGAAGCTGCTTGCCGGACTCGGTGCTTCGGCTGCGGTACTTATGCTGGTTTTCAAGGACAGTATAATGGGACTGGTGGCAGGCGTGCAGCTGTCGGCAAATGATATGTTGCGTCCTGGCGACTGGATTACGATGCCGAAATATGATGCCGATGGCTTTGTTGTAGACGTAACCCTCACCACCGTCAAGGTGCGCAACTGGGACAATACCATAAGCACAATACCTCCGTATGCTCTTGTGAGCGAGTCATTCCAGAATTGGAGAGGAATGTGGGACAGTGGTGGCCGACGCATCAAACGCTCTGTTTATATCGATATGAACAGCGTGGCTTTCTGTAGCGAGGAGAAACGTAAGGAACTCATAGAGAAGGGATACCTTGCAGCCGACAAGGGTGAGAAGGTGGTAAATCTCACAGTGTTCCGTGAGTGGCTCGAAGAGTGGATACGCAACCATCCCTTGGTAAACGACAAGATGATTCTTCTGGTGCGTCAGCTGCAGCCAACGCCGCAGGGATTGCCGCTGGAACTGTACTTCTTCTACGACGGTATAAATTGGGTGCCCTACGAGCATCTGCAAGCCGAAGTTTTTGAGTATGTGTTTGCCGTGCTCCCCGAGTTTGGGCTGAGAGCCTTTCAGGCTCCTGCAGGCAACGATTTTTCGAATAACAGGCGCATACCTACGCATCTGTATTGATAATAAGGCTGTTATATAGCAACTAAACAATAGATAGTTTGTTGAGTATCGAAAAATAACATATCTTTGCCAACAGATAAGGAATAAATTAAAATAACTTATAAAAAATAGAAGTTTAACCAATAAAAATTTTCATACACGAACCAGACAGTACTATTTTTCAAAAGAAGTACGTATTTATATAAAATATTCAAGAAGAGGAACTTTTACAACGTAACGTTTGTTGGTTCTTTGTTATGAATATCAAGGCTTTTGTTTCTTGTTCTCATCAATCGAAACCGCCAATTTCACACCGAGAATAAGCATGATGAGAGTCTGCGTCCAACGTTGGGCGTAGATTGTTCCTGCTTATTAGGTGGAAGGTTACTTGGCGGTACCCGATTGGTTAATAAGCAAATAAGGGCAATTTACGTCCTTCTTGTTTTTACCAATCAAAACCGCCAATTTTAATAAACACAGTACGCACTTACAAGTAAGTGTACTACACTATTTTCACCAAAAACAAAAGTTATGGACACAATTAAACGTAATCTTGCCATTTTTGTGGCAAGCCTTTTCTTGTTTGCACAGGTTTGTGCAGCAGAGCGCACTGCGCCTGTTTTTCCCAATAATTCCACCATCGAGAGTGGAAAATCCTATTATCTCTACAATGTAGGCAGCGATAAGTTTTTTACAACCCAACTGAAGGTAGACGAATATGCAAAAGCCGTTGCTGTTGATGTAATTCAAAAAGAAGATGGCAGCTACACATTGCAGTATAGCAGCGATAAATATTACATTTATGCTAATTCTACAGAGACGGGCACCCGTTCATCGTTGAATAACACTTGTTACTTTACAATAGCAACTACTGCCGACGGTTACACAATACAACGTGCTCCCAAAAACAGCAGCTATTATAACGAGACACAATTTGTAGGTTCTGCCGACGATGCTACAAAAATTCTCCCCAACCTCACCGAGGGTAATATCGTTTGGAAATTCTTAGAAAAAGATGCAGCCGAGTATTACATTGCCAAGAGACGTCTGTACGATGCACTGCAAACCACAGACACCTATTTCTATGCAGCGGATAATTTTGAAAAGGTTTATAACGACCCATCAAGCACAACCGAACTGTTGAAAGAGGCTGCCGATTACATAGAGGGCGGATTGCTCTTGTCATCTAAAGTAGAGGCTCGTGAGTGGAGCGACTATCCTATTTTCTTTATAAATGATGCTGATAAGAATTGGAGTTATAGATCCGGCAATAATGATTATGACGCATGTTTAGAAGTATATGCATATAATCCTGGTACATATAGCCTTAAAGCAAGGGTAAAGACCGATGCCGATGCCACACTCTCTTATTTCCTTTTTAGCAGTAGCGCAATGCCAGCCGAGGTGTTGATAGACGGTGTAACTGTGCGCGAAATAGAGCGTACAATGATAAGTGAAACTCCGGGTAATAATTATTCCCGTTATTTTGAGAAACTCTCCCCCGGAACACACGAAATAGAATGGAGATATACACGTACAACAGCTTATAATTATAATTATCAAACCTGTACTATCCGTGGAATTGGAATAGAAAAGACTCCCTATTTCGAGGTTAATTTGGTTGAGCCGGGAAGCCTTGGTACCGAGGTGCTTTACAATGTAGACCACGTGAAGGATGTACGTCGCATAAAGATAAAGGGTAGAATGAACGACGACGATTGGAGCAAGGTCTCTATGATGACAAGCCTCTATTCGATAGACCTTAGCGAAACAGATGTAAAATTAATCCCCGCTGATATATTTCAAAATGACCCATTCTTGCACGAGGTTATTTTGCCGGATAGCTTAGAGGAGATTGGGGAAAACGCCTTCTATGGTTCATATATACAAAAGATGAATTTCCCAAGCACGCTAAGAAAAATAGGTGTTCGTGCTTTTTACGATGCAATGATAACCGAGGCTATTTTGCCCAATAGTACTACTTTTTCTGATTACACTTTTTATGGTTGCCACCATTTAACAAAAGTGCATTATCCCAAGTATGCAAAAAGTGTGCCAAGTTATTGTTTTAGTAGCTGTAGCCATCTTGAGAGCTTTGTATTACCCGAGGGACTAACAAATATTTATTTAGATGCTTTTTATAATGCGACAAAGTTTAATCCCCGTTTTCCTAAGTCGTTAGAATATATAGGTTCCTCTGCTTTTAGAGGAACAGCAATAGATTCTCTTATTATTCCCGAGGGTGTTAGTTTAGCGAATAGTGCATTTTCCTCTTGTAAAAAACTTGTCTATGCCGAGTTTCCCACATCTCATTATGAGACTACTTACACTAATTCTAATTCTTATATATATAATTGTAGTAACCTGAAGACATTGGTGCTTAAGTCTCCCACTGTGGTTGGTGGTTCTAATAAAAGTTATTTCCTTTATGGCTGCCCCGACGATGTGGTTATTAAGGTACCTTCGTTCCTTGTTAATTCGTATAAATTGGACGAGTATTGGTACAACTACAAGATTGAGGGCTTCAATACAGGTGATGTAAAGAATTGGACTCTTAACAACGACCTTGTAATGAACGTGCGTGAGCGTTTCGATGGTGAGCCTAACCTTACAATAAACCAAACAGGCTCGATAAAACTCAATGGCGATGTGCAACAGTTGTTCGATACTATAAGGACATATTCGTATAATTATTATAGTGGAACATCGAATGATGCCTATGCCCGTATCCTTGTGAACAACGATGCTACAAAAATTCTTGGCCAGTATAAGCACGCATACTATACAACTGGAAAATATTGGTATTTTGTGTCGCTGCCTTTCGATTTCAAGGTGAGCGAGGTTACACCCAGCGTAGAGGGTACAAAGTTCGTGTTCCGCTACTACGACGGCGCATCACGTGCTGCAAATGGGGCATCGGGTAACTGGAAAAATTATGCCGATGACGCCGTTATTGCGGCTGGCACAGGATTCATTGTGCAAACAAGTGCCAATTGCTGGCTCTATTTTACAGCTCTCGACAACGAGAACAAGCAGAATGTTGTTTCGAACGAGGTTTTTGTGAAAGCACTCGACGAGAATGTAAGTTCTAAAGCATCGGACCGAGGCTGGAATCTTGTGGGTAACCCGTGGCAGTGCTGGTATAATATTCACGCACTGAACTTTACAGCGCCCATCACTACATACGATGTCTACAACAAAAAATATAATGCCTATTCGGTAATTGACGACGACTATGCAATAGCTCCCAACGAGGCTTTCTTTGTGCAGTGCCCCGAGAATATTAATTCAATATCGTTCCCCGAGACTGGTCGTCAGTTGACAAGTGTCATTGAGAGTCAACAGAGTGCGCCCCTGTTCAATGCTGCTGGCGCAGTAAGTTCGCGTCAGTTGGTCGATGTTATACTGTCGTGTGGAGAACTTAACGACCGTACACGCGTGGTCTTTAACGATGCTGCTTCTATGGAATATGAGACAGCGTACGACGCGAGCAAATTCTTTGCAACCGAGGGTATTGCACCGCAACTGTATACAATTGACGAGGAGGGTACAGAGTATGCTATAAACGAGCGTCCTTACAATGGCGGCTATGTTCAGTTGGGCATTGTAATAGCACAAAAGGGAACATACACCTTCTCTCTGTCGCGTTGCAATGCACGTGAGGTTGTTCTCTTTGACAATGCAACTGGAGTCACACACAATTTTGCCGATGGAGAATACTCGTTTACAGCCGAGGCCGGAATATGCACAGACCGCTTTGTGCTTGGAGTAACAAAATCTCCCGAAACTACAAGCATCGAAAATCTTGCCGAGTTTGGCATAAAGGTGGAAGCAGGCAATGGTTGCATTGAGGTGAGCGGTGCCGAGGGTGTTGTCTCTGTAACAGCTATCGACGGACGTACGGTAGCCGAGCTTGAGAGCGACGGAACTGTTCTTGTCTCTGCAGGTACATATATTGTGTGCACAAATGCTGGTGCTGTTAAGGTTGTTGTAAAATGATAAACCCCGGTAGGCTATGAGAAGAATAAGATATTTGTCTCTGATTGCAATGCTGCTGTGCAGCATTGCAGCCTTGGGACAATTCAACCCCACGAACCCTGCCGAGCCGGGTGTTGCGCCACGTAAACTGATGCTGAAAGCCTTCCCCGCAGACGGAGGTTCGGTGTATGGTGCGGGACGCTATGTACCCGAGACTTCTGTTGGCTTGCGGGTTTCTGCTGCTACGGGATATGTGTTTGAAAAATAGACCGACGAAAAAGGCGAGATTGTATCTTCGGCTGCATCGTTTAACTTCAAGAAAGGCGATAAGGACGAGGTTCTTGTGGCTCATTTCCGATTCAACCCGGGTGCACCGTCCGAACCGCAAGAACCGTCGCTTATACAATATTTCCGATTGACACTTGCTGCCGAAAAAGGAGGAAGCGTGAGCGGCGGCGGAAAGTATCAGGCAGGACAAAGGGTGAGTCTTAGTGCCTCGTGCGAGAGTGGTTATGTATTTGTAAACTGGACAAACAATGCGGGTGATACGGTATCGTTGAACCGTTCGTTTACATACGTGACAACCCCAGCAAATGAGACGCTTACAGCACATTTTGTATTCGACCCCTCTGCACCGTCCGAACCGTCTGACCCCATTTTAAGACATAGGGTAAAGGTGAGCACCGTCGATGGCGGAACGGTAACAGCCGGTGCATCAAGGTTGTTGGAAGGCGAGAGTTGTACTATACAGGCTACCCCTAATAGCGGCTATCGCTTCAAGGGGTGGTTCGTGTGCGATACTCTCTATACATCGTTATCGCAGTTCTCCTACAAAATGGGTAAAAAGGATATTCATTTTGTGGCAAAGTTCGAGTTTGACCCTGCTAACCCCTCCGAACCGCAAATGCCCGAGAAAAACAAGTATGCCTTTTATATGATGACTGTGATAGGCAAGCCCGGCGACATACTGGATATTCCGCTTTATTTGACAAGCCTCGACACGTTGTGTGATATGAGTTTTCAGATTACATTCCCCGAGAGCCTGCGCCCCGAAATGAATGAATTCTACCTCAATGATGCGGCACAAGGTTACTCTGTCTCGTGTACCGAGGTTGGTGACACTTGTTATATCTTTTCGTTGATAGGTGGCAGGATAAAAGCGGGAAACACCGAACTTATGCGTTTCAAAGTACCTGTTCCTGCCGATTACAAGACAGGTATGTCGGAGCGTACTAAAATAAATCAGGTGTCGGTAATAGAGAAAGATGGTGCAAATATAACGGCTTCTACCCGTAACGGACGCATTGCCATTTATAAGCGTGGCGACACGAATGGCGATAATGTGGTTAATGTTACCGATGTTATGAACCTTGTTACTTTTGTACTTAAGGAAAAGACCGAGGTTTTTATAAATGAGGTTTCTGATATGAATGACGATGATACTTTCAATGTAACCGATGCAATGGGAGTAGTGGAAATCGTCCTTGAGTAAAATTTGTTTTTTATGAAGAAGTGTTTTTTATTATTCTGGATATTCTTCTCGGCTACTTTATTGCGTGCCGAGGACGCTTTGCAGGTTGTGCCTTTCGAGGCACAGCCTCGGGCAACGACTGTTGACGGTTATTCTTTCAGCATAGAGATGAACAACACCACTGCCGATGTATGGGCTTTCCAGTTCGATATTTTACTGCCCGCAGGTATGACGTTGGATAACACCGATGGTCTTAACCCTTTTGAATTGGGCGACCGCTGTCCCTATACAATAGGTCGTGGAGGTGTGAAGAATTTTAAGCATATTGTGAATTATAAATTGCAGGAAGACGGTTGGTGGAGGGTTGTTGTCATTACTACAGAAGCCGACCGCATAAACGGAAGCAGCGGTGAGGTTCTGCGTGCCTATTATCTTGCCGACGGTACTATGGAAGAGGGATTGCATCCAATTCTTATTCGCGATGCGATACTTACCATAAACGGTAATTCCGATATCAAGCTCGCCCCGTCATCTTCTTATTGCTACGTTGGTGATTCTCCTTTGACAACCGATGCCCAGCCCGATTTGAGCTCGTTAACAGGGTATATCCCCTCTTGGGTAATAACTTCTGTCAACGAGAATATTTCGAGTAACGAGAATTTTGTAGGGCTTGATATCTCGGGTGCAGATAATGTTGGTGCCCCTGTTATTATGCCAAATAAAAATGCCTTGTGTTATGTAAAGGAGAATGCCGAATTTGACTATATGCCAGCAGGGAATATCGTTGAGTGCAGCCAAGATGGCTACACTTGCAAACACCTTACGTTGCACGATGGGGAGTATTCTTTGTTTGTACCGCAGGGTATCAGCTGTACTTCGGTCTCGTTTGAACGTACTTTCAAAGCGGGGTATTGGTCTACTATCTGTTTGCCGTTTGCGCTCTCTGCCGAGGTGGTGCAGCAGATAAAGGAACAGGGAGTGGAGATTGAATGCCTTTCCTCTTTTGATGCAACCGAAGGAATGCTTTTCTTTAGCGGTGTTGACGAGATGCTTGCAAATACGCCTTATATAATCAAATGCAGCAAAGATATGGCTCCGTTTACAAATATAGTAATAGATGCTGTAGAGCCTACTCTTCAAACGCCTGTTGTAGATTGTGACGATGCGGTTATGTCGGGGAGCTACAGTACTACAATACTGAACAGCGATGCTGTGCTGCGATATTATGTCTTTGATGCAAGCAATGGTAATTTTGTGCTTGTTGGAGCCAATGCAAAGGTTCTTCCTTTCAGAGCTTATCTGACTGTGCCATCATCTGTTCAGTTGGCAAAAAGTATAAGCGTAACTCACTCCGACGGTTCGCATACAACTGTTTCAGGCATTGTGTGTGGGAACGAACAGACTGAAAATGTTTACTCTGTTGGAGGAGTCTCTCTTGGTACAAGTGGTAATTTGGATGCTACGTCAGAGAAACTGCTAAAAGGTGTTTATGTTGTTGGCAAAAAGAAAATTTTTATTTCAAAATAAAAAGTGATTATGAAAAAATATATAGCACCCGAGGCAAGGGTGATAGAGTGTAGTACAATAGAGCTTATTGCTGCTTCGTTCACACTTTCCGATAAATCCGAAGATAATGTTGTTGCAGGTGCACCCAAGCAGAGCGGTTGGAACGGCAAGGGGTTGTGGAGTAATACATTGTGGTAATAAATGGTTATAACCTGTATAATACAATTCTTGTAATTGATAGCGTGTCAGAATATACTGATGCGCTATATTTTTTGTTTGTAACTTTTGTGCATAAGTAAATGTGTAAAGTAATCGAAAGTTAAGTGCAAAATAGTTATCTTCGCAGTCGCTACAAAAGATGAATTTATGCCCAAATTTGCCGATGTAATATTGCCGTTGCCATTAGCCGACACCTTTACCTACAGCGTCCCTCCCGAGTTCGGGGAACGCATAGCCGAAGGGTGCCGCGTCACTGTGCCGTTGGGCAAGAGCAAACATTATACTGCACTTGTGCAACGCTTGCACGATGAGGAGCCTACAGGGTATGCTGTGCGCCCGATAGACGAGCTGTTGGACGATGCGCCCATTGTGCTCCCCACGCAAACAAAACTGTGGCAGTGGGTGTCGCGTTACTATCTTTGCAGTATGGGTGAAATTTTCAAGGCGGCTGTTCCGCAGGGGCTGAAAGGGGAATTCAAGCCCAAGACCGAGCAACGCATACGCCTTACGGCTGCCTTCCGCAACGAAACGGCGCTGAACCTTATGTTTCAGTCCCTGAGCCGTGCTCCGCGGCAAAAGCGCCTGCTCAACACATTTATCGCCCAAACTGCCGACGGCGGCGAAATATCGCGCCACAAGCTCATAGAGATTGCCGAGGTAGCACCCAATATATGCAAGGAACTTATTGACAAAGGGGTGTTCGAGTGCTACGAGGTGGAGGTGGGCCGCCTGAGGGAGCAGTGCGCAGCCGTTGTGCCGCAGAACACTCTTAATGAGGCGCAGCAGCAGGCTCTTGATAGTATAAACGAGAGTTTTGCCCATAAGAATGTCGTGCTTCTGCACGGTGTGACATCGGCCGGAAAGACCGAGGTGTATATACATCTTATAACCAAAGCTCTCGGAGAGGGCAGGCAGGTGCTTTATATGCTGCCCGAAATTGCCCTCACCAAGCAGATTGTGGAGCGTCTGCGCAGGGTGTTCGGCAACCGCATCGGTGTCTATCACTCCAAATTCTCCGATGCCGAGCGTGTCGAGATATGGAAAAAGCAGTTGGGCGACGAGCCTTACGATGTCATTCTTGGCGTGCGCTCGTCGGTATTCCTGCCTTTCAAGAATCTGGGGCTCATAATTGTCGACGAGGAGCACGAGAACAGCTACAAGCAGCAGGAGCCTGCTCCGCGTTACAATGCCCGCAACGCGGCAATGGTGCTCGCGTCGTTCTTCGGGGCAAAGACGCTCCTGGGTACGGCAACCCCCTCGATAGATACCTATTACAATGCAACAACAGGGAAATATGCTCTTGTGAACCTCAACCGCCGCTACTCCTCGTTGCAGTTGCCCGAGATTGAGATTGTGGACATTAAGGAGCAGGCGCGGCGCAAGCTTATGACCGGTCCATTCTCCGACCCTCTTGTCGAGGCTATGAGCAGTGCGCTCAAGGAGAAGAAACAGATAATACTTTTCCAGAACCGCCGCGGATACTCTCCGCTTATGGAGTGCCGCACCTGCGGCTGGGTGCCGCGCTGCAAGCATTGCGACGTGAGCCTCACGCTGCACAAGAACTCCTCGAAGCTCACCTGCCACTATTGCGGATACACTATACCCGCACCCAAGATGTGCCCCAACTGTGAGACCGACAATTTTGTCAATCTGGGCTACGGAACAGAGAAGATTGAGGACGACCTTCTGAAGATTTTTCCCCAGGCGCGCACTGCACGAATGGACCTCGACACCACGCGCACCCGCACCGCCTACGAGGGCATAATAAACGATTTCCAGCAGGGAAAGACCGATATTCTCATAGGTACGCAGATGGTATCCAAGGGACTCGACTTTGACAATGTTGCGGTGGTGGGAATACTCAATGCCGATATTCTGCTGAACTACCCCGACTTCAGGGCTTCGGAGCGTGCCTTCCAGCTTATGGCCCAGGTGGCAGGACGTGCCGGAAGAAAGAACGGACGGGGCAAGGTCTATCTGCAGACACGGCAGCCCGACAATCCTGTGCTCCCTATGGTGGTGGCAAACAACTATCTGCAATTCTACGACAGCCAACTCTCGGAGCGTATGCTCTTCCACTATCCGCCGTTCTATCGCCTTGTGTATGTATATACCAAGCATCGCGACCTTCCGCTGCTCGAGGAATTCTCGTATATCCTGGGCGAGCGTATGCGTCAGCTATTCGACCATCGTGTGCTTGGTCCCGACCTGCCTCCCGTTGCACGCGTGCAGCAGCAGTATATACGCAAGATTGTGCTCAAGGTCGAGGGCAACCTCTCGCAGTACCGTATAAACGAGACGCTTCTGGCACTGCAAAAGGAACTTCTCGAGGAGAAGAAGTTCCGCAGCATCACAATGTACTACGACGTCGACCCACTGTAAATATTTTTCCTGTTTCTTGCATTTTGCTTCATTCAATGCATATTTTTAAAATAATGTGCATAATCTTTTGTATATGAGAAAAGTGGGGGTAAATAACCATATAAATGACTGAGGAGATTAAACTTTTTTAATTATCCTCTGTCTTTATTTCGAATGTTATCAAAGGCTCTTTTTATGAGAAGGATTCTATTTGTTGTATTTTTTGCATTGTTGTCCCTGACGGCTTTTGCGCAGGAGAACAAGTGTAAGGGACTCGAGATTGTTGGCCCCTACGGTAATCACAGTTTTGTGCTGAACGATATACGCAGTGTGAAATATGATGCCGACAAGATGCTTCTCGCATTCAGTGATGGACAAGAGGTGCTATTCGATATTTCGGGTATCGGCAGTATGAGATTTGTTACAGTAGAAAGCACTGGCATCAAAAAGAGTGGCAATAGTGTCATTTTCGACGGAAAGGGTATTGTTGTCAAAGGAAACGGTCTCTGCAACGTCTCAATTTATTCTGCGGCGGGAACACTTGTAGGCAAGCTGGAATGTGAGGCAGGCGGATATATCGACCTTTCGTCTTATACACAGGGCCTGCTTATCATAAATATCGATGGTATAAACTATAAAATAGAGAAGCGATGAGAAAGTGTCTGTTTGTTCTGTTGCTCTTTATGGCGTTCTTGGGCGTAAAGGCTCAGGAGCAGAGCCTTAAATTATATATGAACAGTGGAGAGATAAAATGTGCCCTGCTTTCAAGGATAGACAGCCTCTATTTCGATGTGGAGCAGGATCTTCTCTATCTGCAGTTGAAGGATAGGCTCGATTCCCTTTCTATGTCGGCCATTGACAGTCTTTGCTACGGCGAGGCAAAATCCTATGTGGATATACAGTATAAAGGAGGGAGTGCTGTGGTTGAGAATCCTTTAGCCTTTGACAGTGTGGCTGTGGATATAGAGGGCGCAAGAGTCACTGTGACCTCGCGCCGTACAGTAAAGAGCGACTATCGCCTTTCGGGAGAGAGTGGCGACGGCGAGTTCAAAATCTATGGCGTCAAGGGATACCGTATGACACTTGCTGGACTCTCGCTCACAAACGGCAGCGGACCTGCCATAAACAGCCAGTGCAAGAAGAGCGGCACCATTCATCTGCTCGAGAATACCGAGAATACCCTTTGCGATGCTGCTACCTATCAGCAGGTTGCTTCGGAGGACAGGAAAGGCACGCTCTTCAGCGAAGGACAGCTCATTTTCGAGGGAACGGGAAAACTTGCAGTAAAGTCGCTCTACAAGCACGCAATTTGCAGCGACGACTATATCGAGATTCACGACGGCAATATCCAGGTGCTGTCGGCTGCAAGTGACGCAATACACGCGAACGATTCTGTAAACATTTCGGGCGGTGCTGTTACGCTGTCGGCCGACAAGGACGGTATCGACTGCGACGGGAAGGTTACCCTTTCGGGTGGTACTCTGTCGATGCAACTGAATGGATACGATGTAAAGGGTATCAAGGGTGCAGAAGTGGATATACTTGGTGGAAGCACCGTAATCCTTATGGACGGTGATATTTCCAAGGGAATAAAGTCGGCAGGTAATTTTACATTCAGCGACGGTACTCTCGGCATTACAATGAACGGCAATTCTCTGCTGGTCGATGGCGACCCCTCGTATGCGACTGCAATAAAGGTCGACTCGGCTGTTGTTGTGAGCGGTGGAACTATATATGTTGCTGCAAACGGCATTGCTGGACGTGGAATATCGGCCGATGGCAATATCTCTGTCAGCGAGGGCGTGTGTACCATTGAGTGCAAGGGCAGTTACGGAGTATATGACCCCAGTGCTGTAACACCCGAGGAACCCGAGGAAGAGCCGGTCCCCAGCTATAAGCTCTATGTAGCAAAGCCTACATCCACGCAGGGCGGCGGTGGACGACCGGGCGGAACCACCTCTTCGGCTTGGAGCAATATTTATCTGTACGACGGGAACAATACACAGGTTGCGACGCTGACAAGCTCTGTCGTAATAAACGGAAAGACATTCTATACATATGATTTTGTCACAGCGCCTTCGGGTACATTCTACTTGAAATCGGACAATTACCGCGGTGGAATGAGCACGTACACAATCCGAAGCGCCAATTTCAATGCTCCTGCTGCAGATATCTATTATCAGATAGCTTCAAGCTATTCAACATCGGGTACGACACGCACATACCAGCTCGAGGATGTCACTGCTAGCTATTCCGACGGTGCTGCATCATCGGCAACACTCACCGAAAAGGCTTATGCTGCAGCGGCCTTCAAGTGTGACAGCGATTTTGACTTTACAGGCGGCACACTCAACATAAACTTGTCGGGCAACGCTTCAAAGGGTATAAACTGCGACGGCATTTGCAATATTACAGATGGTATCATTGTGATTAATACATCGGGCAATGCGGCTATTGTAGCTGCCGACCCTACATATTGTACAGCCATAAAATGCGGCAACTACAACCAGATGGGTGCCGATATTACGATAACTGCAAGCGGGACAGGCGGAATAGGTATCTCGTCGGACGACAAGCTGACAATAGACGGTGGCAAGGTGAATATTCTTGTTGCTGGTGCCGGCTCGTCGTACAGCGGAATCAGCGGTACCGATTATTACTCTACAAAGTGCCTGAAAAGCGACGGGGCGATGAATCTGCTTGGTGGCGAGATAGTGTGCAGTGCAACAGC